>JACQWA010000204.1 GCA_016209425.1 Candidatus Rokuibacteriota bacterium | reverse complement strand
TCTCGCTGGCCGCGGCGATCCGCTGGGTGCTCGCCTGCTGTCGGTACCGGGTGCCCGAGCCGATTCGCCTCGCCGAGCAGCTGGTCAACCGTCTCAAACGGGAGAGGACTCATGCCCACTCAATCGGTTGATGGGATCACGATCAACTACCTCCTGACGGGGAGCGGCCCTCTCACGCTCTGCCTGGTTCACGGCTCGGGCGGGAGCACGCTGGCGTGGGTCCGGCAGCTCGAAGGGCTGGCCGACGCGGCGCGCGTAGTTGCCCTTGACCTCCCCGGTCACGGGGACTCCGCCGGCGAGGGGTCCCGGAGCATCGACGACTACGTGTCGGTCGTGAAGGCCTTCGTTCAGGCGATGCGGCTCGGAAGGGTCGTGCTCGGCGGCCACTCCATGGGCGGGGCGATCGCTCAGGCCACGGCTCTCGCGCACCCCGATCTCCTCTCCGGCCTGATTCTGGTCGGGACCGGGGCGCGCCTCAGGGTGCTTCCAAGGATTTTGGAGCTGATAGCGTCGAACTACGCGGAGGGGTGCGCCTTCGTGAACGCATACGCCTTCAGCCCGGCCGCCTCTGAGGCGCTGAAGGAAGGAGCGAAGGCGGCCATCCTCCGCACCCGCCCGCAGGTCACCCACGGGGACTTCACCGCGTGCAACGCCTTCGACGTGATGGACCGTGTGGGGAACATCCGGCTGCCGGCGCTGGTGATCTGCGGCCGGGACGATCGGCTCACCCCGCCGAAGTACGCCCGGTTCCTGGCGCAGAGGATCCCCGGAGCGCGGTTGGTGCTCGTGGACAAGGCCGGGCACTATGTCCAGCTCGAGCAGCCGGAGATCGTGAACGCCGAGATCCGGGAATTCCTTGAGACCCTCACCTCCACGCTCTCTGCGGGAGGGAGCCCATCCGAGCCCATCATCCGGCTACTCGCCTGATACAGCGCGGATGACGGCGGGATCAAGTGCGACGCCCGGGGTGTGCGTTGCGGGATCTCCGCGATTCGGTGCGGGCGGCGAGCGTGCCTTGAGCATCGGAAGGGCTCGCGACATTGACCTGTATCGGCCAATCCTGGGTCTGTCGGCGCCGTGGACGCTGGTGAGTGTGGATGTGGAGGTGAACGAGCACCAGCAGGAAGGTGATCCCCCGGTGGGGAGGGATTGGTGGCCCGGAAACAGCACGGGCGCCGAGGATGGCCCCGACGCCCGTGAACTGCCCTGTCTGAGAGGTCTAGGGCGTGGTCCAGTGGTCATTCAGCCCGAAGCCTGGCGCGGCGATCTTGGACTGCAAACCATGGAACCCGCCGGTGGGGTCATTGTAGACTTCTTGAATGACTTCATACTCCCCCCAGAGGCTGCCGCCAGGACCCACCCAGACGATCTTCACGAACCACGTGTAGTGGGCATCCTGGCTCAAGTTGCCGTCTGAGTCGTAGTCTCCGTTGACGTCGTTGGTCAGCCAGCCCCTGCTGACGCCGTAGGCGCCGGGGATACCGCGGTCTAGCTTGCCGTCGCCGTCGCAATCCTTGTTCGCAAGCCAGTCGTCGGACCATTTCATGATGAGTTCGTCATCCACGTAGTCGCCCGTTTGGCCCCAGAAGGTTCCATCGATGTTTCTATCCACGCTGTCGTAGGTGCCTACGAACAGGTGGGCCTGATAGTTGTAGCCGAATTGGTCGAAGCCCAGAACCACTGGGTTTCCGGCACTGTCGATGATGGTGCCGTCTCGAATGGTGGCACATGTACTTGGGTGGATTTGCCGAGGCGAGGCGATCAAGAGAGAAAGAGCGACGAGTGTCATCAAGCCTCCGAACAGTATCTGTCGTCTCATGGCGCACCCCCAATCCGTTTGGTCAGTCAAAGCTCGGAAACGATGTTGACCCGGTAGCACTGGTGCCGAGACCTCCTTTCACGCATCGGTCCCTCGGCAAAACCACAACCACTCGCTGGCCTTCAGGGCGAACCAGCGCGTCGATGGCGTGGTCCCGCTGATATGCCTTGCTATGCCGGCTGCTGGGCAAGGTCAATAGGCGAGAGGGGCTAATTCCGTAGTGCAGATGAACCAGCAGGGGTCCGGCGGGAGGGAACTCCGCCGTCCCCGTCGGGAGTGACGGCGGGAGGACCGCCGCCGCCAGGGCGTCTACTTCGAGGGAGAGGGCGCGTCAGTAGGTGCCTGGGCGGACCTCGCGGTAGACGGCCTTCAGCTTCTCGGCGGTGAAGTCGGGAGCCTGACAGGCGGCGATGATCCTCCGCTCGGCGGCTTCGACCTTCGCGACGCCTTCGGGGATTCTGGCGGCGATCTCGTGCGGGATCGTGACGATGCCGTGCTGGTCGCCGTGGAGCAGATCGCCCGGCTTCACCCAGAGCCCCCCGACCTTGACGGGGAGGCCGAAGTCCACCATGTGGACCCACGCGTGGGAGACTGAGACGTGGGCGGCGCAGAACTGGAAGCCGCGCGCGCGTACCTCGTCCAGATCGCGGACGGAGCCGTCGGTCACGACCCCGATGCAGCCGAGCGCCTTGTGGATATTGGCCTGCACCTCGCCCCACTGGGCGCCCTGGCCCCGCGGGTCGTCCAGGTCGTGCACCACGATCACCCGAGGGACCGGGATGGTTTGCACGTAGTCCCACCAGGCGAAGGTACTCGCCCGGTGCCCTTCCTGCGGCGCCTGCTCAGCCCGGATCAGCGCCGTGACCGCATAGCCGACCATCGGCCCCAGCTCAGGGAAGAGGGCGCGGATCTGGGACGACACGAATCCTTCCTGATGCGGCCGGACGTTGAAGGTCTCGATGGCGTTGGCCACGCTGGGGCTGGTGAGCTTCCTGAGCGCGTCAATGTCTTGGGGGTTCAAGGCCACGGTCAGCACTCCTTGAGGGTCCGCTCCAGGGCGGACAGCGTCGGTTCGATGAGCGGGATCGGCGGGGCGACGAGGCCATCGAGCTGCTTCAGACCATGCCCGGTGACGACGGCGACCACCCGGTCGCGTTCGGCGATCGTTCCCGCCTGGCGGAGGCGTCGCGCCGCCGCGACGGAGACCGCCGCCGACGGTTCGGCGAAGATCCCCTCGTGGAGGGCCAGGAGCCGCTGGGCCTCGAGAATTTCCCCGTCCGTGACCGCAACGGCGGCGCCGCTCGATTCCCTGAGGGCTCTGAGCGCCTGCCAGCCCAGGCGCGGCCGGCCGACCCTGATCGCGTCGGCCACGGTGGGCCCCGGGTCAACCGGCTCGGCGTCCGGGAGCCCTTTTTCCCAGGCCCTGACCAGGGCGGCGGCGGAGTCCGCCTGGGCCGCGACCATTCGCGGCCGCCGCGTGAGCCAGCCGAGGGTCCGCATCTCGCCGAATCCCTTCCAGGCTCCCGCCACCGCGCCGCCGGAAGCCTCCGGGTGGATCAGCCAGTCCGGGACTTCGCCGAGCTGGTCCCAGATCTCGTAAGCGTAGCTCTTGAGCCCGTCGTTCCGGTATGGATTATCGGAAAGCGTCGAGTACCAGCCGAAGGTCGCGATGGCCTGTCGCGCCAGCGTCACGGCATTCTCAAAAGGCCCTCGGACGGCCACCACCCGGGCCCCGCACGCCTGCGCCTGGGCCATCTTGGCCGAGGCGGTTCCCTCTGGAACGAAGACGACGCAGTCGAGCCCGGCTCGGGCGGCGTAGGCAGCCAGTGAGGCCGCGGCGTTTCCGGTCGACGGCGTGGCTACGGTTTTGGCCCCGATCTCTCTGGCGCGCGAGACACCGGGGCTCGCGACCCGGTCCTTCAGCGACCCCGTGGGGAGGAGCGCATCGTTCTTCACCAACAGGCGCGGAATGCCGATCACCGCGCCCAGCCGTCGCGCCTCGATCAGGGGAGTGTACCCCTCGCCGAGAGAGACGATGGCCGCGGGATCCTGGATAGGGAGCAGCTCGCGCCACCGCCAGATCGTGCTCTCCGGCCTCCTCCGGATCTCGGAGAGCGGGGGGACCGCGGTCAGGTCCACCTGGATGTCGAGGATCACTCCGCACTCCGGGCAGCTCCCCATCCCATTCGTCGGGGCCGGGTTCCCGCAGCGGGGGCAGCGCACGGCCAGCACGAGACCCATCAGATGGTGCCCTTGCGCCGCTCGATCAGGAGGCGCTTGAGCTGTTCCACCGTGGCCTCGACCTGCCCCAGGTTCGGGTTGACCTGAAGGGCCCGCTGGAAGTACTCGAGGGCCTTGTCGGGTTTTCCGAGATTGAGGTAGATGAGGCCGAAACCCGAGAGTGCGCCGAAGTGGACGGGGTTGCGCCGGATCACCTCTTCGCAATCCGCCAGCGACTTCTCGTACTCGCCGACGAGGTAGTAGAGCGTCGCGCGCTTGTTCCAGCCCTCGGCAAACTCCGGCTTCTCTTTGATGATCTGACTGAAGGTTTGAATGGCGCTCGGAGCATCCCGCTGGTTCATCTGCTCGAGCCCGAACTGGAAGAGGCTGTCCACCTCCGGGTCTCCCGAGCGGCTCCAGACCTGCCAGAGCGAATGCTCGGCCAGCGCCCGGACGACCTCGTCGGCGTCCCTGAGCGCTTTGACGAGCAACGGGACATCGGCCATCAGGCCCGTGTCCCCCAGCCACGCCGCCCCCTGCCGGCGCGATTCGATGTCGGCCCTGGCGAGGGCCTCGAGCGCCTGCTCGCGGGTGAGAGGCTGCTGGGCCAGGGCCGACGAGCTCACCAGCAGCAGCCACGCGAGGGCTCCCGCCAGGGGCTTCACGGTTCGTAGGCCTCCAGAACGTTGGTGCGCCCGGGGCCGGGCTGGGTAGCCCCGCCGGGGAGGTAGATCCGCTTCCCGACTACCGCGGCGCCCATGCCGTGGCGCGGAGTCGGCATGGCAGCCTTCGCCACCCAGGTCGCGCCGGCCGGATCGTACATTTCGGTCGCGTTGAAGATCCTGAAGGGGAGCTCACCGCCGAAGACAAAGATCCGCTCGTTCAGCACCGCGGCGGCGATCCCGCCTCGACCTACCGGGAGCGGGGACCCGATCCGCCAGGAATCGGTGGCGGGGTCGTAGATCTCGACGTTCGCGTACTTGTCTCCGAAGAACGACTGTCGACCGCCAATCGCGTAAAGTTTCCCACCCAGCGTGACCACCGCCAGGTGATCCCGCGCCGTCGGCATGGGGTTGCGCGCGGTCCATCGGTCGGTCGTCGGGTCGTAGATCTCGTGGGCGTTCAGGGGCCGATCCTGGGAACCCCCGAGGGCGTGGATCGTGCCTCCGAGCGCCGCGGCGGCCAGGGCTCCGCGCGGCGTCGGCATCGAGGCAAGCTGCCGCCAGGCGTTCGCGAGGGGGTTGTACTCGAAGAGCGAATCCTGCGGAACCTGAGCCAGCCGCCCCGTGAACCCGCCCAGGACGTAGATCTTCCCGTCGAGCGACACGGCGGCCGGGTGGTGAACCGGGATCGGGAGCGGCGTCCGCGCCTCCCAGCGGTTGGCGGCGGGATCGTACACCTCCACGGTCCCGACCGGCTCATAGGCATCCCCGAAACCTCCGATGGCGTACACTTTGCCGCCGGCCTCGACGACGGCGATTTCCTGGCGAGCCGACGTCATCGGGACGAGCACGACCCATGTCCCCGGGGCTCTGTCGTCGGCGGGGGCTCTCGACGGCGTCGTGGCGGCGATGCAGCCGCCCAGCGTCGCCGCGGTCGCGAGAAGCGCCAGCCTGCCGATCATTGACACCCTCACCCCGCCCTCTCCCTCCCGGGGAGAGGGTGCTTTCCGACCAGCCTGAGAAACTCGTCCTCGTCGAGGGTGCGAATGCCGAGGCGCTTGGCGTCGTCGGCCTTGGAGCCCGGATCCTCCCCCACCACCACATAGTCGGTCTTCTTGGAGACCGACCCGGTCACTCGCCCTCCGAGCTTGATGATGAGATCCTTGGCCTCGTCGCGGGTCGTCGCCCGGAGGCCTCCGGTGAGGACGAAGGTTTTCCCCGCCAGGGGGCGCGCTCCCTCGCCGATCCCCTCCTCCCGCATGGTCACCCCGGCCTGCTTCAGCCGCTCGATGGTTTTGCGGTTGGCGCTCTCGGAGACGAACCTGACGACGGATTGGGCGATCTGCGGGCCGATCCCGTAGATCTCGCCGATCTCGTCCTCGATGGCCCGTTCCAAGCGCTCCATGCT
>JACQWA010000211.1 GCA_016209425.1 Candidatus Rokuibacteriota bacterium | reverse complement strand
GGCTAACAGGGAGCGGCACCGGAGGAGGGTGGAGGACATGGGTTCGATCCGACACATCAAGAAGGCCGCGATGGTCTCGGCGTTGCTCTTCGTGCTCACGCTGTCGGTGGGCGGCGGCGTGGCGAGCAAGGGGACCGACCAGGCGGCGACCTACGAGAACCTCCGGCTCTTCACCGAGGTGCTGTCGATCGTGCAGAACCAGTACGTGGACGAGGTGCCGCCCAAGGAGCTGATCTACAGCGCCATCAAGGGCACCCTCCGCGGCCTCGACCCCCACAGTTCGTTCCTGGACCCCGAGATGTACCGGGAGATGCAGGTGGAGACCACAGGGACTTTCGGGGGTCTCGGGATCGAGATCACGCTGAAGGACGACGTCTTGACCGTGGTCTCCCCCATCGACGGCACCCCGGCTCACCGGGCGGGGGTGCACTCCGGTGATCGAATTGTCAAGATCGAGGGGATCTCGACGAAGGACCTGTCGCTCGCCGAAGCGGTGAAGCGGATGCGTGGCAAGCCCGGGACCAAGGTGACGATCACGCTCATGCGGGAAGGCTGGCCTGAGCCCCGGGATTTCACGCTCACCCGCGAGCAGATCCGGGTCCAATCCGTCCGGACCCAGGAGCTGGATGGAGGGATCGGCTACGTCCGGCTGCGCCAGTTCCAGGAGCAAACGCCGAACGACCTGGAAGGGGCGCTCGAGAAGTTCACCCGGAACGGCGCCAAGCTCCAGGGACTGGTCCTCGACCTCAGGAACGATCCCGGCGGGCTCCTGACTGCGGCGGTGGAGGTCACGGAGAAGTTCCTCGAGGATGGCAAGCTGGTCGTATACACCGAGGGACGGGTCCGAAACCAGAGCATGCGCTTTACCGCTCACTCGAAGAAGCCTCACCTGGACTTCCCGGTCGTGGTGCTGGTCAACCAGGGAAGCGCCTCGGCCTCCGAGATCGTCGCGGGGGCGCTCCAGGACTGGGGACGGGCGATCGTGCTGGGGACGCAGACCTTCGGCAAGGGCTCGGTCCAGACCATCATCCCGCTCTCTGACGGCTCCGGGCTGCGCCTGACCACCGCGAAGTACTTCACCCCGAAGGGACGCAGCATCCACGGCAAAGGGATCACGCCCGATATCGTCGTGGAGCCCCCGAAGGTGGTGGCCGCGGCCCAGCCCAGCGAGGCGGCGAAGCCCCCGGCCCCTTCCAGCCCGGAAGACGAGCTGAAGAAAGACGTCCAGGTCCAGCGGGCGGTGGACATCCTGAAGGCGATGCGCATTTTGGAGAAGTCTCGGCCCGCGCCGTCGCCGCCGCAGGCCCAAGTCAAGTAGCTTTCACGGGGAGGGCGATGCCGGTCCGAGTCTGGAAGGTTCTGCTCGGCCTCATCGCCCTCCGGCTCCCATCCCGCTCCGCTCCCTCCGGTTCGATGACGGGAGTGGGCCCATGATCATTTTGGGAATCGAGACCTCGTGCGACGAAACCGCTGCGGCGGTCCTGGCCGGCGGCGCCAAGGTCCTGGCTTCGGTCGTGGCGTCCCAGGACCAGATCCACGCGCCCTACGGCGGCGTGGTTCCCGAGCTGGCCTCGCGGCGCCACGTCGAGGTCATCCTCCCGGTGATCCAGAAGGCGCTGGGCGATGCCGGGGTCTCGCTCCCCGGGCTCGAGGGGATCGCGGTGACTCAGGGGCCGGGTCTGGTGGGGTCGCTCCTCGTGGGCTGCTCGGTGGCCAAGTCCCTTGCCTACGTCCGAAGGCTTCCGCTGGTGGGCGTCAACCACCTCGAGGGGCATATCTATGCCGCGTTCCTGCAGGAGCCCACGCCGAGCTATCCGTTCCTGGCCCTCGTGGTCTCGGGGGGCCACACCGCGCTCTACCTGGCCCGCGCGCCGCTCCGCTACGAGCTGGTCGGGCAGACTCGGGACGACGCCGCCGGGGAGGCCTTCGACAAGGTGGCGAAGCTCCTGGGGCTGGGCTATCCCGGCGGGCCAGTCATCGAGAGCACGGCGCGCTCGGGCGATCCCAATGCCATCCAGTTACCAGTCGCCCAGATGACCGACGGCGCTCCGGACTTCTCCTTCAGCGGGATCAAAACCGCGGTGTCGCTCCACGTGAAGCGAGGCCGACCGCTCTCCCCCGGGCAGGTCGCGGATATCGCGGCCTCGTTTCAGGCCACGGCCGTCAAGATGCTGGTGAGGAAGACCGTGAGGGCTGCCCTTCGCCTCGGGGTGCGCCGCGTAGTTCTGACCGGGGGCGTCGCGGCGAACAAGACTCTCCGGGGAGCCCTTCAGGCCGAGGCTACGGAGCGGGGATGGGAGCTTTTCATTCCTCCGCCGAGCCTCTGCACCGACAACGCTGCCATGATTGCCGCCGCCGGCCACGCCCGTCTCGAGGCCGGTGAGCGCGCTTCCCTTACCATGAACGCCTTGCCCGACATGAGACTCGCGTAGAGGGAAGGTGGAACACCTGTTCGAGCGGGGGCTTGGCCCCCGCAATCCGGGGGGAGGTTCGGAAGGGGGGCGTGCCCTCCTCCGAATAAATTACGAATCGGTCCTCTCGGGGTTGCCGGATGCCGTCGTCGGCGTGGATGAGGCCCTCCGGATTATCCTCTGGAACGGTGCGGCGGAGGCGCTCACGGGAAAATCCGCTCGCCGTGTCCAGGGACGGACCTTGAAGGAGATCCTTGCTCCCGACTCGTCGCTGGTGCGGCACCTCAGCGAGACCCTCCGGAGTGGCGAGAGCCGGTCGGAGGCCGAGGCGACGATCGAGGGGGGGGATGGCCGCCCGATCCCGGTCAGCATCGTGACCGCGCCCATCGCGGGGAGAACCGGAACTGTTGAGACCGCCGTGGCCGTGTTGCGTGATCTCTCCCGGATCCGTCAGCTCGAGGCGGAGGTGCGACGTGGGGAGACCCTCGCGGCGGCGGGGCGCATGGCCGTCGGGTTGGCTCACGAGATTCGCAATCCGCTCAGCGCGATTCGGGGGGCGGTGCAGCTTCTGAGGAAGGAGCTCGGAGACGAGGCGCGCTGGGGCGAGTATACCGAGGTGCTGATGAAGGAGGTGGACCGGGTCAACCGGATCATCGAGTTACTGCTGGACCTGGGACGGCCCGTCCAGCTCCGGCCGGTGCCATTGAACCTGCATCAGCTCCTGGAGCGCGTCGCCCTCCTGTCGGAAGAGATGGCGGGGAGCCGGGGCGTCCGGATCGTCAGGCGATACGACCCGAGTCTGCCGCCGATCCTCGCCGACGAGGACCGGATCGTTCAGGTCTTCCATAACCTGGTCCGAAACGCCATCGACGCCATGCCGCGGGGCGGCCGCCTCACCCTCGCGACGCGCCTCAGCCTGAACCCGCTCTTCACCAAGGTCGACCTTGGATCCGGTATGCGGCAACTCGTCGAGGTGCAGGTGTCCGACGAGGGGGAGGGAATCCCCGAGGCCCTCCGCGCCAAGATCTTCGACCCGTTCGTCTCGACCAAAGAGCGCGGGCTGGGGCTCGGTCTGGCGCTCTGCCACCGGATCATCGAAGAGCACAAGGGCGCCATCCACATCGAGAGCGTCCCCGGCAAGGGGACCTCCGTGTCATGCTTCCTGCCGATTGCCAGGTGATATGTTTTTCTCCTCTTCCCCTCTCCCAGGGGGAGAGGGGTGAGGGGCTTCGATGGCTGAAGGCCGCATCCTGATCGCCGACGACGAGGATGGGTTGCGCTGGGTCCTCGAGAAGGGCCTCAAGCAGGCGGGCTACCGGGTCGTCGCGGTCAAGGACGGGAAGTCGGCCCTCCAGGAGGCCGAAGCCGAGCCCTTCGACCTGATTTTCCTCGACGTCCGGATGCCGAGCGTGGACGGCCTCACCCTTCTGGGGAAAATCCGAGAGGCGCGCCCCGACGCTCAGGTCGTCATCATGACGGCTCACGGGACCATGGAGACCGCCATCCAGGCCATGCAGCGCGGCGCCTGGGACTACCTCGCCAAGCCCTTCGACATCGATGAGGTTCTCCTGCTCGCCGAGCGCGCGCTGACAGCCCGGCGCCTCACCCAGGAAGTGTCGCGGCTCAAGACGGGGCTCCAGGAGGTGTGGGAGTTCGGCGCACTCGTGGGGCGTCACCCGCGGATGCAGGACGTTTACAAGACCATCGGCCGCATCGCGGCCAGCGACGTCACCGTGCTTCTTCGTGGCGAGTCGGGCACCGGCAAAGAGCTGGTGGCCCGGGCGATCCACCACTACAGCCGCCGCGCCGGTCGGCCGTTCGTGGCACTCTCCGGTGCCGCCATCCCGGGGAATCTCCTCGAGACCGAGCTCTTCGGGCACGAGCGCGGCGCCTTTACCGACGCCAAGGAGCGGAAGCTCGGCAAGCTGGAACTGGCCCACGGCGGCACCATGTTCCTGGACGAGGTGGGGGACATGCCGCTCGACCTCCAGGCCAAGCTCCTCCGGGCGCTTCAGGAGCGTGCCTTCGAGCGGGTGGGCGGTCAGGACCCGATCCGGGTGGACGTGCGGGTGCTCGCCGCGACGAACCGCGACCTGGAGGCGATGATGGCCGAGGGGCGCTTCCGGGAGGATCTCTTCTACCGCCTCAACGTGGTGACGCTGACGCTCCCGCCGCTCCGCGACCGGCGCGCCGACATCCCGCTCCTGGCCGATCACTTCCTCGCCAAATATGCGGGCGACCTCGGCGAGCGCGTCCTGGCCCCTGAGGCCCTGGATCGGCTGGTGGGATACGACTGGCCGGGGAACGTGCGCGAGATGGAGAACGTGATCCAGCGGGCCATGGTGATGGCCCGGGGCGGCGTCATCCTGCCCGAGCATCTGCCGATCGGGCCGGTCTCCGCGGCGGCCACGGTCACCGCTGACGCGAGTCTCGAGGAGGTGATCGAGCGGAAGCTGGCGGAGTGCGTCTGCGGCCTCAGGGGGCGGTCAGGCGCCAACCTCTACGACCTGATGGTCGGCCTCGTCGAGAAGCCCCTGCTGCGGGCGGTTCTGCGCGAAACCGCGGGCAATCAGGTCAGGGCTGCCGCCCTGCTCGGCATCAACCGCAACACCCTCCGGAAGAAGCTTAAGGACCATGGCATCGACCCCGACGCCTTTGGGGGGGAGTAAGAAAATTCTTGACTTTTCCGATTGAGAATATCATTATACCCGCATGGAAATCCCTGACCACGTCCTCGACTGCCGGGACGATCTCTGCCCGGGACCGGTCATCAAGGTGGCCAAGACCCTGAAAACGCTGGCCGTGAACCAGGTTCTGGAAGTTCACGCCACCGACCCCGGAGCCCTGCCCGACATGGAGGCCCTGGCCAAGCAGACCGGTCAGCAGATCCTGGGCGTCGCCCAGGAAGCCGACTACGTGCGGATCCTGATCCGGCGGTTGCGCTGACCTACGGTTTGACGTAGATCTCCGCGCCGCCCTTCCTGAACTCGTCCGCTTTCTCCTTCAACCCTTCCTCCAGCGCCCTCGCCTCGGCGAGGCCCTTCTTGGCTGCGTACTCCCTGACGTCCTGCGTGATCTTCATCGAGCAGAAGTGAGGGCCGCACATCGAGCAGAAATGCGCGAGCTTGGCGCCTTCCTGCGGCAGCGTCTCGTCGTGGAACTGCTTCGCCTTGTCCGGGTCGAGCCCGAGGTTG
>JACQWA010000208.1 GCA_016209425.1 Candidatus Rokuibacteriota bacterium | reverse complement strand
CATTAGGCCCGGGGGAGAGGATAAAGGTGAGGGGGCGTAGGCGTAGGGAGGGGGAGGCATGAGCCCGTTCGACCTCAAAGGCAGGGTGGCCGTCGTGACGGGCGGCAACGGCGGGATCGGCCTGGGGATGGCCCGGGGTTTGGCCATCGCCGGAGCGAGCGTGGCCGTGGCGGCGCGCGACATGGCCAAAAGCGCCGTCGCCGTGAAGGAGTTGGAAGCCCTGGGCGCTCAAGCGTTCGCGGCGGAGGTGGACGTGAGCCGGGAGCGGTCGGTGACCGACATGGTCCAGGCGGTGGTGGGGCGCTTCGGCCGGCTCGACATCCTGGTGAACAACGCCGGAATCAACCTCCGGAAGTCGCCCGAGGCCTACACCCTCGACGAATGGCGCCGGATCCTTGACACGAATCTCACCGGCGCCTTCCTCTGCTCCAAGGTCGTTTACCCGTTCATGGTCGAGGCCGGCGGCGGAAAGATCATCAACGTGGGCTCGATGACCTCGCTCTTCGGCGCCTCCTTCGCGGCGGCCTACGGGGCCAGCAAGGGGGGGATCGTCCAGCTCACGCGGGCGGTGGCCGTGGCGTGGGCGAAGGACAACATCCAGGTCAACGCGGTCCTGCCCGGCTGGATCGACACCGATCTGACGATCCAGGCGCGCCGGGACGTGCCGGGGCTCCACGACCGTGTCCTCGCGCGCACCCCGGCGGGCCGGTGGGGGAAGCCGGACGACCTGGCCGGCGTGGCGGTGTTCCTGGCGAGCCCGGCCTCGGATTTCGTCACCGGGGTGGCGCTCCCCGTGGACGGAGGCTATTCGATCCAGGCGTAACACCAGGCGCGCGGATCCTGAACGACTCGCGCGCTGTTCTCCACGTCACTGAAAAGGCTCTCTGAGAGGCGGACCATGCTGAAGACCTTTGCCCTCGTGCTGGTGGCGGTGCTCCTCGGGGGGACCGGGCACGTGATGCTCTCCAAGGGGATGAAGACGGTGGGGGATCTGACGGAGGCCGGCTCCGCCCGGCTCGGCCCGATGATCGCCCAGGCGGTGACGAGCCCGTGGGTGCTCCTGGGGGTGGCGCTCCAAGCCTGCTTCTTCTTCCTCTACCTCGCGCTCCTCTCCCGGACCGAAGTGAGTCGGCTCCTCCCCATGACCGCCATGGACTATATCGTGGTGGCTCTCCTGGCCCGATGGCTCCTCGCCGAGGCCGTCACGCCCGCGCGCTGGGCCGGCATCGCGTTCATCGTGGTCGGCGTCTTCTTGATCACCCGCTCATAGCGCGGGGTGGGCATGGCGCCCTCACCCCTCCCTCGCCCCCCGCGGGAGCGAGGGGGTTCACGGACGTGGGGCGCAGTCGGCCTCGTTCTCGTGGCCGCCATCGCCCTTCTTCTTCCCGGACTCGGCCGCGCTCCCTTCGACGATCCCGGCGAAGGGATGCACGCGGAGATCGCCCGCGAAATCCTCCTGGAGGGCGACTGGATCACCCTTCACCTGAACGGCGTCCGCTACTTCGACAAACCTCCGCTCCTCTACTGGCTCACGGCCCTGGGCCTGGCGGCGTGGGGGCCGACGGAGTGGGCGGCCCGGCTGTGGCCATTGCTCGGGGCCCTTGCCGCGCTCGCCGGCACGGCGTTTCTTGGAGCCCGGCTCCTCTCTCCTCGAGCCGGCATCGTGGCGGGCTTGGCCCTCCTGACCAGCGCGGGGTTCTTCGCCTACGCCCGCTACCTCAGACCCGAGAGTCTCTTCGTCGCCGCCATCCAGTGGGGATTCACTCTGCTCCTGCTCGCCCCCGTCGTAACCCGCCGCCTCGCGACCCTGGGGTGCGCCGCCCTCGGGATTGCGGCGCTCGTCAAGGATCCGCTGGGCGCCCTGGGTCCGCTGGCTGCCGTGGCCCTGGCGCTGGCGCTCGCCGGCCGGCTCCGCCCCGTCGCCGCCTGGTTGCCTCGGAGTGGGGTGGCGCTCCTCCTGCTCCTCGGCGGCGCCTGGTATTTCCTGGTGGAGCTTCGCAATCCGGGTTTCCTCTGGTATACCGTCGTGGACAACCACCTGTTGAACGTCGCCCGCGCCCGCCACTTCCCCGATGAGGATATCCCGCTCACCGGCGGCGAGTTCCTCGCGGTGGCCGGGCTCGGCGCCTTTCCATGGATCCTGCCCGCGGCCCTGGCGGTGGCGGGGCTTGTCAGGCGTCGCGCCTGGAGGGAGCCGCGAGAGGCCCCGTGGACGGCGCTCGCCGCCTGGACGGTGGGGGTCTACACCCTCTTCGCATTGGCTCCGTTCAAGCTCCCTCATTATGGGCTCCCCGCGTATCCGGCTCTGGCTCTCCTGGCCGCGCGCTGGTGGGAGGCGGGCCGCGCCGTGCGCACCGTCCTGGCATTGCACGTCGTGGCCTTCGCCGCGGTCGCCCTCGGCGCCGGCTGGGTCTATTGGAGCGACGGCCGCGCGTTCATGGATTGGGTCCTCGGCGCGACGGACGTCTACACCCGCAAAGAGATGGCCCTCGGTCAGGCCGCCCCCTTCCCCCCCTGGGAGAATCTCCGGAGCCTGGTCGGGGGCACGGCGCTGGTCTTCGGCGCGGGGAGCCTGGGTCTCCTCGTCGCCCTCGGGCGCCGGTCCCGGGCCCTCGGCCTCTTGGTGATTCTCGCTCCGCTCCTGGTTTGGCTGCCCCTCGTGGGGAGCGCGGCGTCGCTGGTGGCTGAATCGCGCTCGGTCCGCCCGCTGGCTCAGGAGGTGAGCCGCCGCGCGGGCCCGAGGGATCTCCTCGTCCACGAGGGGCCCATCGAGAACTCCGGCGCCCTGGAGTTCTACACCGGCCGCCGGCCGGCGATCCTGGACGGCCGGGTAAGCGTGCTCGGCTTCGGCGCGACCTTCCCCGAAGCACGGGACACGTTCTGGGAGGGCCGGCGGCTGGCCGAGGCATGGCGGAGCCCTCGCCGCGTCTTTCTCGTGACGACGCGCAATCCCGACCATAGCATCGTCAGCGGCTTGTCGGTGTCGGAGGTTCACCTTCTGGCGGTGGGGGGTGGACGATGGCTCTACTCCAACCGTCCGTAGCAAACGTGCTATCATCACGGTTTGTGACGGCCGGTAGCCACCTGCGCACCCTCTTCCTTCACCCGCCCTCCTACGACGGCTTCGATGGCGGTGCGGGATCGCGGTATCAGGCCCGGCGGGAGATCCGCTCGTTCTGGTATCCGACCTGGCTGGCGCAGGCCGCCGCGCTGGTCCCGCGCTCCCGGCTCGTGGACGCGCCGCCCGAGGGCCTGAGCCTCGCCGACGTGCTCCCGCTCGCGCGGGAGTACGAGCTGGCCATTCTCCACACCAGTACGCCGTCCTTTCCCTACGACGTGAAGGTCGCCGAGGCCCTGAAGGAGGCCAATCCGGATCTCCGCATCGGCTTCGTCGGCGCCCACGTCTCGGTGCAGTCGGAGCCTTCGCTCCAGGCCTCCCCGGCCATCGACTTCGTGGCGCGCAGCGAGTTCGACCTCACGGTGGAGGAGGTGGCGCGCGGGGGTCCCCTGCGCGCGGTGGCGGGCCTCAGCTATCGGGACAACGGCGCGACGGTGCACACCCCCGACCGGCCCCCGCTCGAGAACATGGACGCGCTGCCGTTCGTGGTGGACGTGTACCGGCGCGATCTGACGGTGGAGCACTATGCCATCGGCTATCTCCTCCATCCTTACCTCTCGCTCTACACCGGCCGGGGTTGCCGCTCCCAATGCACCTTCTGCCTCTGGCCGCAGACCGTCGGCGGGCACCGCTACCGCGCCCGGAGCCCGGAGCACGTGACCGAGGAGATCCGGCTCGCGACCCGGTATTTCCCGCAGGTCAAGGAATACTTCTTCGACGACGATACGTTTACCGACGACCTCGTGCGGGCCGAGGCCATCGCCCGGGGGCTCGGGCGGCTCGGCGTGACCTGGTCGTGCAACGCGAAAGCCAACGTGCCCCCGGAGACCTTGAAGGTCCTCAGGGACAACGGCCTCCGCCTCCTGGTGGTCGGCTACGAATCGGGGAACCAGCAGGTCCTGAACAACATCAAGAAGGGAATCCGGCTGGATCTGGCCCGGCGCTTCACCCGGGAGGCCAAGCGGCTCGGCATCAAGATCCACGGCGCCTTCGTTATGGGTCTGCCGGGGGAGACGCGGGAGACCATCGAAGAGACCATCCGCTTCGCCCTGGAGATCGAGCCCGACACCATTCAGGCTTCGATGGCCGCCCCCTATCCGGGCACCGCGCTCTACCGCGAGGCCCTCGCCAACGGATGGCTGACGGACACCCGCCTGGTGGACCGTCGGGGGGCGCAGGTGAGCGCGCTCTCCTACCCCCACCTCTCCGACAGCGAGATCTTCAGGTCGGTGGAGGAGTTTTACCGGCGCTTTTACTTCAGACCCCGCAAGCTCTTCGCCATGGTCGCCGAGATGGTCGGCGACCACCGACTCCTGCGCCGTCGCCTCGGCGAGGGCGCGCAGTTCCTCCGGTTCCTCTCCCGACGTCGGCAGTCCTGATCGCCGTGCGGGCTCTGGTCATCGACACGATCGCGCCGGAGGGGATCGCCTTCCTGCGCGTGCACGGCTTCGAGGTGGACCAGATCAAGAAGCCTTCCCCCGAGGAGCTCCACGCCAGGATCGGCGACTACGAGGCGATCGTCACCCGTTCGTCGACCGCCGTCACCCCCGAACTTCTCGACCACGCCAAGCG
This sequence comes from Candidatus Rokuibacteriota bacterium, assembly GCA_016209425.1. GTDB lineage: Bacteria > Methylomirabilota > Methylomirabilia > Rokubacteriales > CSP1-6 > JACQWA01. Next base: position 1,710 of record JACQWA010000208.1, on the reverse strand, counting down.
CCTTCGCATCATCGGCAGGGCCGGGGTGGGGGTCGATAACATCGACATCGACCCGGAGAACCTGGAGCGCGTCGAGGTGGTGGTGGGGGGCCAGCTTGCCAGGCGGGACCCCGAGCTCCTGACGCGGGCCCTCCTGGTCGGCCTTCTCGACCTGATCACCGACCAAACCGTGAACCTGGTCAACGCGCGAATCGTGGCCGCCGAGCGCGGGCTCGGCATCAGTGTCACCGCCGAGGAAGCAGCGGGCGGCTACACCAACCTGCTGACCGTGACGACATATACGCGGCAAGGGCGGAAGATCATCGCGGGAACGGTCTTCGACGGAACGCCGCGCATCGTGAGGCTCCGGGATCTCCACATCGACTTCGTGCCCGAGGGGGACATCCTGGTGCTTTCCTACGAGGACCGGCCCGGCATGGTGGGGAAGATCGGGTCGGTCCTCGGCCGGCACAACGTCAACATCGCCTCGATGCACGTGGGGCGGCGGGAGAAGCGAGGGCGGGCCATCGTGGTGCTGCTCCTCGACGAGGACCTGACAGGGGAGCTGCTGGGAGAGGTCGCCAGGGCGGTGGAGGCCGACTTCGCCCGGATGATCCGCCTGTAACCCCGGCCATCTCCCCAACCCTCACGACGGCAGTCGGTCGATCACCTCGCTCGCCACGGTGAGCACCCACGCCGCGTCGGCATACGCGCACTCGGCGTCGGCCGTCGAGTACGCTTCCGTGGGGATGAAGTCGATGTCTCCATAGAGGGCCAGCTCGCGCTCGCGGCGAAGCCGTTTGGAGATCTCGGCTGCGCGGGGCAGCCGCGCTCGGAGCTCGGGGGAGAACTTCACCTCGTGCTCGAGCAGGAGGCCCCCGACATCATGAAACTTGGGCGGCTCAATGCCGACTGCCCGCAGCATCCCCTTCAGGGCCAGCTCGACCAGCTCTTGCGCTTCCCGCACGACGTCAGAGTGCGCTCCTTCGTCCCGCAGGACCGCGAGGGCTTTCAGACGCTTCTGCGCCTTGATGAGGTAGCCCACGAAGACTTCGCCGGGCTTGAGGTCCGGCTTGAGCTCCCAGTACCAGGCGTTGCCGCGGCGATGCCGCCGGGCGCCGAGCGCACGCAGCCGCGCTCGGAGCCTGTCCAAGTATCCCGTGAGGCAGTGCTCGGGGTCGTAGAGGATCCGCGCGTCTTCGACCAAGTCGAGAAACAGCGGACTGCCGGCCTCGACCTCCTCGGGGCTTTTGAAGACCGGAGAGAGCGCGATCGGGGGGCTGCCAGATTCGGTCGCCGTCAGCGCGGATTCCAGGCGGGCCTCCACCCCGAGGAATTCCTCGACCCGGTTGAACCGGCCTCGTGGCAACCCTCGTGCCACGATGAGGAGGTCGATATCCGAGCCCACGCGCGGGGTGCCGCGGCCCACGGAGCCGAACACAGCGCAGGCGACGAGCCGGGAGCCGTAGGTCGCCTTGAGTTCGACCACGAATCGGTCCAGGAGCTCCTCATATCGTCGCAAGAGGTTCATCCGCACCTCTCTGTCCGCATTGTATCTCACGCCCACTGCCTTGGCCCAGCGGCGTGTTCATTCCCCTGGCGCACGAGGGTCGTCCATTTGGGCGAAATCACCCGCCGTGGCGCCATCGCCGCCGGCACTGGCCCGCTGTCGTTCGGGCTCGCCTCAAGGGCGAAGGTTCGGATTCTCGACGGAGAGTCCCAGCTTTCTTG
>JACQWA010000216.1 GCA_016209425.1 Candidatus Rokuibacteriota bacterium | reverse complement strand
GCCCTGCGCTATACTGGCGGGCGCCGCGCGCGCCGTCGCCACCAGCCGGGGTAGCTCAGTGGCAGAGCAATCGATTCGTAATCGATAGGTCGCGGGTTCAACTCCCGCCCCCGGCTCCAGCTTTTCAACTACTTCTCCACCGCCACCACGTCCGACGCGCCCTCATGTGCTGACTGTGTGCTGACGGAGGCCTCGGTCGGTGTGGCCGTCCGCTCTATTTCTCTCCGCAGGTAGTCCGGGCTCAGGTGGGCATACCGCGAGGTCATGGCCAGCGTGGCGTGCCCCAGGATCTTCTGGAGGGCCTGGAGGCTGCCGCCCCGCATCATGAACCACGAGGCGAAGTGATGGCGGCAGTCGTGGAACCGGAAGTCCTCGAGCTTGGCTTCCGCCACCGCGTTCTCGAAGGCCGTGCGGATGAGCTTGTCGGGCCACAGCCGCCCCTCGCGGGGCTCGGGCATCGCGGCTAGGAGGTTGTAGACCGTCTGGCGCATGGGCACCTCGCGCCGCTTGCCGCTCTTCGTTCGCTCCAGGCGGAGCACCCCGCGGCTCAGGTCCACGCGATCCCACGTGAGCCCCAGGGCCTCGCCGTACCGCATGCCGGTCTCCAGCGCCACCGTGACGATCTTGACGAGGTTCGGGTTCTTCGATTTCTGACAGGCAGCCAGCAGCCCGCGCTCCTCGTCGGGCTCGAGCCACCGGATGCGGCCCTCGGGCTCCTTCTCCAGTCGGATCCGGGGGACGGCCGCGAGCGCGCCCCACTCCTCGTGGGCGAGCCTGAGCAGGCAACGAAGGCAGGCGAGCTCGCGGTTGACCGTGCCGGCGGCCAGGGGGGTGGGCTTGCCCTCGGCATCCTTCCGGCGCTCCGAGGGGACGCTCAGGCGCCCGTCGCGATACAGACTGATGACCTCGGCGGTGATCTTGTCGAGGCGCGTGTCCGCGCCGAAGTGGGCGAGCAGGCGCTTGAGGATCAGCCGGTCGCCGGGGAGCGTCTGCTTGCGCGCTTTCGCCTGCTCGTACCGCGCGGCGGCCTCGCTGAGGGTGATCGGCCGCGCCTTCGGCTTGTCGCGCTCGAGGCGGAACGTCGCCAGCGCATCCTGCGCCGCCTCCCGGTCCCACTCGGCCGAGAAATGCCGCTCCTGCTTGCCGTCCACCTGGACGGTGAAACCGTAGGACACACGCTTGACCTTGTGGCCGGTGGGCCCTCGGCTTGTCCAGACGCGCTTGATGAGCTTGGCCATTGGCCCCTCCCCCTCACGCCTCGCTCGGCTTGGTCGTACCGCGTCCGGTGAGCGCGCAGAGCACCCCGACGAAATGCTGGAGCGCCTTGGCCTCTTCAGGGTTGGTCGCCGTGAGCTTGATGGGCTCCGCCTGCCCGAAGTCCAGGCGTGCGGACGCGCGCTGCGGTCCATTGACGCAGGCTGCATCAAACGCGAGCACGCGGAGGTGGCTCAGCGCGTAGCTCTGCACCTCCACGTCTACCCGCTTGCTGCCGTCCCCGGTGACCAGACGAGCCGCGACCTGGAGGAACCTGTCACCCGTGGCGACGTAGTAGGTGTGCTGCTCCTTCCCCTTGATCTCCTCCAGCGCGGCGAGCACGTCACCTTCGCCGAGCATCGACGCCATCACGAGGAGCGGCTCCGGATTGAGTAGCTCGTCGCAATTCAACGCCGGTCGGTGTAGCGCCACACCGCGGAGGTGAACAGCAGGCTCACGGCGAAGCTGAGTGATAAACTGACTTGCCAACATCCGCTCCCCCATCATCTCCGTTCCCTCCTCGTCATCCGTTTCGCTTTCCGCCCGATCCTCCGGTGCCGGCATGCAGTCCCTCGGCGGTGTTGGCGCACCGCCGGGGGCGTTCTACTTCGGCACGGTGTTGCGCGCGAACGCCCAGGCACGCCGCTCCTCGTCGGAGCCCGCGTGCGTCTTCACGATGTACCGGTCGATGATGCTGTCCTCGTGGTGCTCGCTCACGCGGGCCAGGTCCAGGTGTCCCACGAGGCCGCTCTGCTCAAGCGCTCGGATCGCGGCGAGGATGTCCGCCTCGGTCCGCACGGCGCTGAGCGCCAGCACATTGTCCGGCCAGCGCTCCCAGGCGGCCAGCGTGACCCCGGCGGGCATGGAGCCGCCCGTGCCCGGGAGCGGTGACTGCACCATGAGCGCGTAGCTCAGCCGCGCCTGCCAGCCGCCCGCGTCCGCCAGCTCAATGGTGAGCGCACTGAGGCGATCCCGGAGGGGCGCCGGGAGGGCCGCGATGCGGGCGGTCGACTCGTCGGCGGGATTCATCCCAGCAGCTCCGTCACCGGCACGCCGAGGGCCTTGCCGAGACGCTGGAGGATCTTCACGCCTGGCCTTTTCCCCTTCGCGCCCGATTCGAGTTGGTTCAAGTAAGACTGAGACACCTTCGCCCTCCGGGCCAACTCGGCCTGTGACCAGCCTTCTCGTTTTCTCAGCCTAGCGATCACGGCGCTTATCTTCTTTGGACTCATGTTGATCCTATCGCAATCGCAATAGACCCGTCAAGGGTTCACTTCCGCCCCCGCCGTCGCCCGCCGTGGAGCTTCCCCACCAGGTCGAGCAGGTCCTCCACCTGCGCCTGGATCGTCAGGAGGGCTTGGCGCAGCGCTGTCACCCGTCGCCACCGGCTCAGCTCGGCCCGGCACCGGGCGGAGCATCCTGCCGTCTTGCCCACAGGGAGCGGCTTGCCGCAAGCCGGGCACGGCTGCGAGGAGTCTACCCCAAGGGCCCCGTAGCCCGCACGTGCGGCCGAGGACGGGACTTTGGGCGCCGGGGAAGGCTCAGGCACGGGTTAAAGCTCCTGGAGGTCCGGGAGGCGCTGGCGGTCGCGCCAGCGGTGGAGCAGCTTGCGGGTGTTCGGCGGGCTGGGAAACTCCGCGAGCGCCAGGCGCTCCAGCGTGCCCGGCCAGTCGCGCGTCTTCACCTGCACGAGCACCACGTCCTGCGAGCCGATGCCGATGAGATCCCAGTCGCCGAGGGAGCCGGCGGCCCGAGTAACTCGGTAGCCCGAGGCCTCAAGAATGGCCTTGGAGCGGTGCTCGTTCCGCGTGCCCTTGGCCTTCGCATTCATTCGGGTCGCACCAAAAGCAGGCGCGCGGCAGCGCGGGCCGCGCGCTTCTGCGCCCGGGCGTGCTTCGAGCGCCGCCGCGCGCCGCGGGACTCAGCGAAGGTGTGGCGCCTGATGCTCGGCACGACCGCGGTCTCGTAGCTCTCTTTCAACCGCTTGAGCGCGCTCCCCAACCGCCCGGGGGCGACGACGATCACGGACGCCTCTCGACGATGCACGTCAGTCACGAGAAATGGGCGTCCCGTCGCGGGAATGATCGGCTTGCGCCGCCGCGGGCCCGCGACGAGTTTCGGCCCCGCCCTGGGCCGGGAGTAGCCCCGCGGTCGAAATCACGCGACCTCGACGCCGATCTTCCGTTTCAGCAAGTCGGTTGCCGGGGCTTCGTCAAAATCAGCAACATCGCCCACGCGGAGGTGGCGAGGCCCCTCGCGGTCCCAGACGGGCGCGGTCAGACGCAGTCGGCGCTGGCCCTGTGCTACGGGTGCGGGGCGCGGCGCAGGGCCGGGGCCGGTGATCTCGCGGCGGAGCGCCGCAAGCTGATCGGCGACGATCCCCAGTAGCGCGCTACAGGGGATCACGCCGGGCGCGCGGCTGACCGCCGCCCCCGTCGCGGCGTCGTAGTCCCGGACCGCTTTCGCCGCGTCGATCGCCGCTTCGACGTGCTGCGCCAGCTCGCGGAGCAACAGCACGCGCGCGGGCTTGCGCTGTGCGATCGCCTGCTCGACGGCGGCGACACGGCGCCCCTCCTGCTCGCGGCTGACCGCCCCGAGCTCGGCGTCCAGGCGCTCGATATCTTCCAATACTCTTAGGTATGCGATGCGCAGCGGCAACGGGCCGCTCGTGCCCCCGGGGCGCATGGCGTCGCGCGCCGCCACCGCGACGCCGCGGCGCTCGGTCAGGTCCGCGCGGCGCTGACGTAGCGCCGCTGCCGGGTCCTCGATGGATTCCGCCGTCATTGCCTCGATCGTCTGCTCGCTCATCTTCGCCCTCGCCATCACTCTCTCCTTTGGGTTGTTATCGCTCAGTCCAATCGTCCCCGCGCGATCCGCAGGGCGCGGCGCACGCGCTCGTCCACCATGGCCGGCAGCACGGCGCGGAATGCCGCCCGCACGCCCGCCGGCGTCAGCCCCTCCAGCACGTCGTCCTCGCCGATCGCCGCGAGGTCGAACTCCCTCGGTGCCCGCGCCACCGCGACGGCCGTCGCCGTCTTGCGCCGGATCTCCGCGGCGAGCCACGGCCGGGTCGCCTCGAACGCGGCACGGATCTGCTCCCTCGTCACGTCAACCTCGACGGCGCCCGCGCGGCCGAGCGACTTCGCGAGGGCCACCGCGCCCGCGTTCGCCGGGACCGGGGTCAAGCTGATCTCGACGACGTGCGCCTTTGTGATGTTGTAGCCGCCCTCCGCGTTGCGCTCCGATGCCGCGGCGTCGACGTTCGCGCCGAGCGAAGCATCGAGGGCGTTCTGCTCATAGATGTTTCTCACACGCTCGACCTCGGCGTCGTTCTCGAACCAGGTCCACTCGGCCTCCGTCCGGTGCGGGTAGCGGTCGATGTTCGTCACGAGTCCGACGGGGAGGGTGTTGTACTGATGGGCGTACAGCACGCGCATCCGCGGGCGAAATGTGAGGCCGGCCTGCATGATTCGATCCCGCTGATCGTCGAGTGCGTCCGTGGAGATGATGACGCGCGGGCGAGCCCCAGCGGGGAGCCCTCGCACGATCCGAGCCGTCAGCGTTTTCGTTTTCATGGCCGCTCCTTCTTGACGATCGTGTCGAGAAATGGCTTCCTCGCGAGCAGAACCGCCGCCAGATTCGGCACCGCGTCGCTCGCCGGCCGCAGCTTTCTCTTCGGCTTCTTCCGCTTCGCCGGTGTCACCTTTGATCGCGGCCGGAGAGCCGGCGGGGCGGTTCGTCTTCCCAGGCGGGAATCGCACGCGGGTCCATCTCCTCCCGCTCGTGCGGCTCGACGCGATCCTCCCACGCGGGAATGGCCGGCGCACTCCCGGCCGGCGGATCGGGCAGCCTGACGGCGACACCCGCGTCCTCGCCGACGTTGACCACATCGTGAACTTCGGTGCTCAGTCTCTTGGCCATGATCGTTCCTCCTCGTCGTTAACTGCGCTTCGCCTTGTCCCAGCCCACCTTCACTGCGTCGATGAATTGCGCGATTCTCGACGGCCGGCCGCTCAGGCGGCCCTCGACCACTGTCGAACGGGGCCACCAATAGCCGTGCACTTCGACGCACCGGCGGATCTCCTCCTCGCCCGCGCGCTTGCGCTCCTCGGCGAGCCGCGCCTCCTCGGCCTCGCGGTCTCGGCGCTCCTGGGCCGCCGCGCGGCGCCGGCGCTCCACTGCGCGCTGCTGGCGCTCCCGATCTCGCTCCGCATCGTCGCGCCGCCGGGCCGCGAGGGTTTCCGCCGTCGCTCGGCGACGCCAGAACGGCCTCATACTCATAGCGTCGTGATCTTCATCTCGGGCCGCGATGCCTCGTTGTAGGTCAACACGCACGCACCGGCGACGGCGTTGATCCGGTCGTCGTGTCCCGCGCGCCCGTGGTCGACGCCATCGCGTCCAGCGGCACCGGCGCGGCGCTCGAGCCCGTGCAACTGCTCGATCAGGCGCGGGTCGTCTGGCAGCTCGACACGGCCCGCCATGAGCAGCGGCAGCAGGCTCAGGTACAGCTCACTCTTGGAGCGCGCGCACGGGGCGTAGCTGATGCCGCAGGCGCGGAATGCCTCCGTGACGAACCCGTAGGCGAAGCGGTCGCCGTGCAGCCGGTCGCACCCGTAGGTGCGGAGGACCTGCGCGAACTCGGCGACGACCCGGCTCGGGTCGAACGGCGGCTTCACTTCGCGGACCGCGTCGACGACCGCGACGACCCGGCCGTCCTCGTCGGCCTCGTCCCGCTCAGCGTGCGCGATCGCGAGCGTCGCGGCGTCCTGCCCCGCGCCCGAGGCCAGGTCGGCGAAGCCGAGGTAGTCTCCCCCCCTCGTCCAGCCGCGGCGCCAGGTCCTCGCGCCGGCCGGCGATCACCGCGCGCGCGATCGCCTCGCGGCTGATAAAGGCCGCGACATCGTCCCGGAACTCGCCCAACCACTCGCTGCGCGCGCCGACCGGATCGCGCTCGAGCGCCTCGGCGATCATCGCCTCATCGAGCAACGGGTTCATCGTCTTCGACGCCGCACGCCACACGAATACGCGGGCGTCGGTCTGGCCCCAGTACCGGGCGAAGGTATCCCACACGTACCCGCTCTTCGAGTACGGTGTCGTGATGCAAAGCAGCTGGCCGCGGAGCGTCGACAGCCCGGGGCGGATCGCGCCGAGGACCTCGCTGGCCGGGTTCGCACCGCTCTCGTCCTGCCAAAAAGCAACTTCATCGGCAAGCGCCAACGCAAAAGTCCGACCCCGCACGCGCCCGAAATGCGCGGTATGAACCTGGATACTCGTCCGCGTCTGCAAATCGAGCCCCCAGCGCGTCTCACGCGACACGAGCGCACGGAGGGCTTCCCAGGTGGACCGCCGCTCGACGAGCCCGCGAAGCTCACCGGCATCACGAAACGGCGCGGTCGCGTATTCGAGCGCGACTCTCGCTTGCTCGCGATCGCTTGCCGCCAAGGCGACGAGGGCCTGCTCGCCCGGTGCCAGGACGTAACGCTTCGACGCCGCGCGCACCGCACACGCGCCGGCGAACCGCGTCTTGCCGCTGCGCCGGCCGCAGATCAGATACGCCTCGCTGGGCGGCGCGGTCGGCGGGTGATCGCGACCCGTGCACCGCGTGAAGAGCGCCACCTCCTCGGGCGTGAGCGCCGCGCCCTGGCCGTCGAGGACCTGGGCGACGACGCGCCACGCGCCCCATGACTCGCCTGTGAGCCCACAGTTGTCCATCGCGCCGAGGAGGGTGTCAGTCGGCACGGGCCTCGCGCCTCATCGCTTTGTGGACGCGATCGAGCAGCTCATCCGGGGTCGGACGGCGCTCGCCGGCCAGTTCCCGGAGTTTGTCGAGCGCCTGGCTGTAGGAACCATCGGCAAGGCCTGCCCGCCTGGCCGCGCGCTCGACGGCCTGCACGCTCGGCCGGCGCCCCTTGCCGTCCCGACGCGACCGCTGGGCATCCACGAGAGCGGCCGTCGCCACCTCAAGCTGGACACGCAAGGCGGCCACCCTGGCAGCCTCCATGCGGGCCAGATCACCGAACGGCCCCAGCTCGGCGAGAAAGTCCAGGTAGACACGGCGGTAGCGGCGGCCATGCCAACCACTGTGATTGCCCATCATCCGTGGTATGTCGCCTTTGAGTCCGCGTTTACCGCCCATGCTGGGCCCTTTTTGTAGGTATCTCAGCACAAGCCTCAGCACATGGCCGGTTACGCACCACCAGCCTCCTTCTGCGGCGCAGGCTTGGGCAGCGCGTGCACCCGATTACGGAACGATGGTCGGCCCTGGGTTCGCGCGTCGAGCCAGCGCTGGAACTGGGCGGCCGGGAACCTCAGACTCGCCCCCCGGCCCGGCAGGCGGAGCACCGGCAGCTCTGGATCGCTGGCCGCAAGGGCGTACACGCGCTTGACCGAGAGCCGGAGGAGTTGGGCCACCTCGGCGGGGGTAAGGTAGAGGGGCCCCGATGGGGTGATGACGGGCGCCGACGCGGCGGACCCCGTCGCGCTCACTCTCGTCCTCCCTGCCGGCAGGGCCAGCACGCCCGGGTAGGTGTTGCGGAACAGATCATGCAGCCGCAGGGCCAGGACGCGGCGCACTGGGGGCAGACGTGGAAGTGGTGGGGGACATCATCGAGCACGATCCCTGCCTCGCGCGCGCGGGGAGGGTACACGCCGAGAACGTGCAGGACAGCGCGCGGAAGCCGCTCGAGGAGCTGGGGGTCCCTCCGCATCGCGTCCAAGCTGGGGACCTCGACGAGGCGGTTACTCACGGGAGCCCCCGGCGCTGCGTGCCGACTTGGTTCACCCGACGGCTCCCGGGCGAGCCGGAACACGGCAGCCAGCAGGCTTCCCCAGTGCGCGGACCAGTGCCTTCACGGGGGCGGGTCTGCACGGCCCTGGTCATTCCTGGCCGTCGCAGGATCTCGGCAAGCGTCGTGGCAACGCGCTCAGCGTCCTCGGGAAGCGTCCGGACCCGCAGTGCTGCCGCCGTATACAAGTACGGGGCCGTCGGCCAGGTCGCGGGCTTCGGAGCCGCGCCCGTCTCTGCTCTGGTGAGCCAGGAGGCGAGGTAGGCGTGAACGGTCCCAAGAACTTCAACCTCACCATCGGGGGTGAGGTGAACCCGAAGGGCCGAGAAGGGTACGGACACGGTCGCGTGATCACAACGGCCTGAGCGATGAACCCGGGCCATCTGCCCGTAGTCGCGCGCCATCAGCGGCACCCGCCATGGTGGAGTCCCCCGGGAGCCCGAAGGCTCCCGAGGGCGGTGGTGCTGCTGAGTCCACAGGATGGCCGGCCTTCTGGCCGGTTCTGAGGCCCCACCGAGGGCCCCAAGACTGACAAGCCTGCACCGCAAGTCCGCGCCGTCACGCCTCGATCCCCATGGAGCAGGTGGGGTGGGCTGGACTGGGATGGACTGGACAGGAATGGAAAGGATAGGACAGGTACGGATAGGAGGCTCCTGCTCATCATGACAGGAACTCGTCGACCACCGAGTGCCACAGCGACTTCGGCAGCTCACGCTTCGGGTCCTTGGAGCTGGTCTTGACTATCCGGGTCCGTGCCGCGAGGAGCCGGTGCTTGAAGACCGTCAACCTCATCCGGTCCCGCCTGGTGGGCTGCCGCCCGGCGGCGAGTGCCCACGCGACGTAGAAGCGGCTTCGCCGGGGGGCGATGGTGCGTCCGTCTCGGCGGCGCCGGGGCAATCGGAAGTAGGCGGGCAGCTCAAGCGGGACCGGGCCCGAGGGGGTCTCGATGAACCGTGGCTCGCCGTCACGCATCACTCGGCATCGCAGCTCCACGCACTGCTCTGCCCGGAAGAACGTGCGTACCCGCGCGCCCACTACGACGACGTCAACGAGTTCTCCGTCCTCAAGCAGCTGGAGCGGGTCTCCGTCGGGCGCGATGTCAATCTCATCCCACCGCTCCCGAGCCGCGGCGTTCGTGATCCGGCCGCCGATGCTGGGGGGCGCTTCCCGGTCTCGATCGGCCGCCAAAACCTCCCGCTCGGCGTGGGGCCCGGTGCTCATCGCCGTGCCTCGCCCTCTGGCATCTCGGTGGAGCTGCACGACCGAAGAAAGCGCTCAACATCGTCGGGCGCGAAGAAGCGTCGGCGCCCGATCCTAATGGCGAGTAACTGGCGAGTGCCGACGAGCCGGTCGAGGGTCTTACACCCCACCGGGAGGATTCGCAGCAGCTCTCCGACCGTCAGCAACGGCCGGATGGGCACGGGCGTCATGGGCTGTGTCATGCTGATTTATTATTTTCCGGCCGAATCGAGGAAGGAATTAAAAGGTGCACGAACGCGTACCGGAAAAGTCGGCGTAGAGTTTTCCGGTACTACTTCGCGGGGGGGAAGCCCCGCTCGATCCGGCGGAGAATCTCCAGGCGCGTGCGGCGGGTCTCGATCGCACCGAGTAGCGCGCGGGCCTTCAGGGTAAAGATCGTTTGCGCGGCGAGGGAGTTGGCGTTGGAGAAGATCGCCGCGCCCCGCCATAGGCGCTTGGACCGAACGTGGCGTAGCCCCCCCGCGAGCTCCTCGTGTGTCTTGCGATCATATCCGGCGATGAGTCGCGGGCGCGCGTCTCTGCTGCCGGCGGGACGCCCCTTCGCCTTGGGTCGCCGAGCGACTTCGATTGCCATCTCGCGCAGTCGGCGCTGGAGGCGCTTGAGCGAGCCGTCGGCGACAGGCTGCGGCGCGCGAAGCGACACCGTCGCCACATCGATCACCTCGCCGCCGCCGAGCCACGCGACGCGCTTCCCGGACTCGTCGAGGAGCCAGGTATCCCGCGGTCCGCGCTCGACGAAGAGCACGTCAAACCGGACGGCCGGGTCATCGCTCCACAATGATACGCCGCGCTTCGCCGCGACGGCGGCCGAGCGGCGCCGATCGCGCGCGATCCTGAGCAGGCGGGAGATGACGGGGCCGGTCCGGCGGTCGATGATGCTCGAGCCAGTGACCGCGTCGGGCAAGAACGGGCGCAGCGCCGCGGCCCGGTTCATTCTGGCCTGCGTCCCGCGCATTCGCTCCTCCTCGTGGAGCATCCTCGGTGGTATGAATCGCGGGCAGGCGGCCGAGGAAACCGCCCGTTCGGGAGCTACCCTAGCCCGCGAGGGCGTGCTATCTCGGCAACGCAGGCAGTCCGCGCGCGAATGCCTGCTGGACCCCCTTCTGCACGTCGATCGGCCATTCCCCCAGCCGGTGCCGCATGGCGGTCACCGAGACGG
>JACQWA010000215.1 GCA_016209425.1 Candidatus Rokuibacteriota bacterium | reverse complement strand
CTTCTCACGACCGGCCACGGCCCACCCGCTCCAGAGCCGGCGGTTGCGATCCCAAAAGCTCCGGCCGCTGAAGTGCTGGGCGGGGAGGCAGGTCAGCGTGAGCCCGTTGAAGGACCGGCTCTCCCACCAGTCCAGCTCGTGGACCCGGCTGATCCCCAGGCCGGCGAACCAGGCCTTGAGGCCCAGCGGGACGAGGAACAACGGGCGGTGGACCTCTGCCAGTCGTTCGACGGTGGCGACGTCCAGATGGTCGTAGTGGTCGTGGGAGATGAGGACCAGGTGGATCGGCGGAAGGTCCTCGAACCTGAGCCCCGGGGGTGTCACGCGACGGGGGCCCGCGAAGAGAACGGGGCTCGCGCGATCGGACCAGTGAGGATCCGTGAGAAGATTCACCCCGTCGAGCTGAATCAGGAGTGTCGAGTGCCCGACCCAGGTGACCGTGGCCTCGTGACGGTTCTCCCTGAGCGCCTTGCCGTCGTTCGCGACGCGCGGCAAATCTGCCGATCGCGGATGGAAGGTCGTCGCCCAGATGCGGGAGATGAAAAATTTCGAGCGGACCCAGACGCTCGCGGGCGAGTAGGCAGGGTTGGGATTCCGAAAGCCGCGCTCGAGGTGGTGGCCGGGGGCGCCGGGCTTGGGGCCCCCGACTCCCACGCACCCCGACTGGAGCCCGACGACCACAACTAAGGCAAGAGCGTGCCCCGTGCGCGGCAACAGGCTGAGACGCACGAACAGGAAGTATACATCACCGGGGGGATGGGAGCAGGCCGAGTAGACGAAGCCGCTTGCGGAGGGTGTTTCGGTTGATCCCCAGGAGCCGCGCGGCCTTGAGCTGGTTCCCCCCCGACAGCGCCAGGGCGTGGCGCAGGAGAGGGCCTTCGACCAGCGCCAGGACCGCGCGGTACAGCGGGCCCTTCCCCTGCGCTGTCACCGCCTCGACGAACGACGGCAGGGCGGCGGCCACCAGCCTTTCGAACTCTTCCGCTCTCCGCCACCCGTCCATGTGCGCCCCCGAACTTCCCGAGATGCCGAAAGCAAACGCCATGCCCTTGAACGCAGGCGCGCTACGCCCTTCGATTTCAACAACTTGTGGATTGGGTGGCAGGAAGAGCGAGCACGGGCGAGTGCCCGCTCACTGGGCAGATCGGAGAGGCTGCCTACGTATGCGGCAGGCTCACCACTTCCTCAGATCGAGCGCGGGAAGACCGAGGAGGAGTTGCCGGGCCAGAGTCCAGAGGCCTCGGGTGGCGTGGGTGAGGTCATGGGCCGACGCCGAGAAAAAGCGAACGAGAACGCCATCCCGGACGATAGGGGTCACGCCGCCCTGAATCAAGGACAGCTCGTGGAGCCGGCCTTCCAGCGCGGCGGCTGTCGCCTCCCAGGTCTTAGAGCCCTCGGCAAAGAGCCCGAGGGTCGCAAGGTAGCCGAGCCCCTCCATTCCGCCGAGTCCTTCCGGGGTTCGTTTCGAGGGGTCGAGCCTGATCCAATCTAGAAAGAGCGGCCGGCCCCGCGACGTGACGCTCGTTCGGCTCACCAGCTCTCTGAATCTCCAGCGCTCCTCCCGGGCCAGCCGGCCGATGGCAAAGGCATCGGAGAGAATCACCCGGCTCTTCGGCCCCATCTCCACGGTCAAGGACTGGTGAAAGGCCGAACCCGGATGGGGGATCACATGATCGGGGAGGTATTCGAGGAGCGCGCCTTTCCCAAGCCTGATCGTGGTCTCCTGGACGGCGGGAGGGCCAAGCGTGCGGTAGACCCTCGTCGCGGACGGGGTGGTCAGGCACACGTGGGCGCCGGGCCCGAGCGTGATTTCCGTCCTCAGGCGATCTCCCCCCAGCACCCCGCCGGTCGGATTCAGGAGCATGAGACAGACCGAGCCGTCGCCTTCCAGCGGGATCGGCTCCAAGGCCTGGAGCGGAAGGGTGAAGCGGCGCTCCGTGAGAACCGTGTCGCCCCCCCGCCGCTCGAAGGCGAGCGAGAGCGTCCCGTCCCTCCCGACACGATCAAGCGTCGAACAGAAGGCTGGCGCGGATCCAGTCGATGATTGCAGCAACGCCGGTCCCGTCCTTCAGGTTGGTGAAGACGAACGGCCGCGCCCCCCGCATCCGCTTGGCGTCCGCTTCCATAACGGACAGGTCGGCCCCGACGTACGGAGCCAGGTCGATCTTGTTGATCACCAGGAGATCCGAGCGCGTGATCCCCGGCCCCCCCTTGCGCGGGATTTTCTCCCCTTCGGCCACATCGATCACGTACATCGTGGCATCCACCAGCTCGGGGCTGAACGTGGCGGCCAGGTTATCACCACCGCTCTCCACGAAGATCAGGTCCAACCCCGGGAATCGGCCCACGAGGTCCCGGATGGCCTCGAGGTTCACCGAAGCGTCCTCACGGATGGCGGTGTGCGGGCAGCCGCCGGTCTCCACGCCCAACACGCGCTCGGGCGGCAACACGCCGCGCCGGATGAGGAACTGAGCATCCTCCTTGGTGTAGATGTCGTTGGTGATGACCGCGAGATCGTAGCGGTCGCGCATGCGGAGGCAGAGCGCCTCGACCAATGCCGTCTTCCCGGACCCCACCGGCCCACCCACCCCGATCTTGAGCGGCTTCGGAATCATTTCAAGCGCTCCAGGGCTTCAGGTCGAGAGGGGAGCGCTCCCGCCGCCCTGCGCGTTGCGCGCCGCTACGGCTCGTCGGATTCGCTCGGCTGGGGCATCCCACGACGGGAGCGCTCCCAATCATGAGCGGAAGAGCCTCGCATCGAGCCGGGCGTGGCGCATGCCGGCAATCTCGATCCCCGGCGCGAAGCTCCAGAGATCGGCAGGCCCCTTGCCCTCCGTCTCCCGGGAGAGCCGTTCGATGAGTGGGCCAGCGGCCCAGAGGATCCGCTGGCCGTCGAGCTGGCCGAGCGGCAAGAGCCTGAGCGCCGCGCCGACCAGCAGGGCCGTCGTGGAGTAGAGGTACGTTCGGGCTGCGACCTGAGGGGGCCATCCCAGCGCGCTTCCGACGAGCCCGAAGGCCAGCGGGTGGTGACCGGGCGTACCGCCGGACTCCACGGAATCGGAGACCAGGCGGAGCAACGGATGATCGGTGAGCCTCGCAGCGACCCGCAGAGTCTGGCGCCCCATCTGACGACTCGCCTCCCTGAACTCGGCGACCGGCTTCATCGCGTCCAGGGTTTCGTCGAGGGCCAGGCAGCCGTCCAGATCTTCCACCTCGCCGAGGGCCAACGCCGAGACCACGACCACGGCGTCACACGGCCCCGCGGTGCCCTCGAGGTGGGACCGGATGAACGCCTCGACGCCGGCCAGGTCCCGGATCTCCCCGGCCTGAACGTAATACTCGAGCCCGAAGGAGTGGGCGTAGCCGCCGGCGGGAAAGAGGCCATCGGCGAACTGGAGCAGCCCCAGCAGCGGATCAGTGCTCATGGGCGGGGCCGGCGCCGATCGGGTTGAAGACCGTGGTCCGCCGTTCCCACTTCGCGCCGAGCCGCGTGAGGAGCTGCTCCATCGCCGGATCGTCCGGGACGAAAAGGGCGTCCCCTTCGACCGCGAGGGAGAAATGGCGGTTCCCGACCTCGAAGGCAACCCGGAGTGCCTCGGCGTGATTGCGGGGAAAGACGGCGATCACCGGCTCGGGAGCCGGTTCCACTTCGAGATACCACTCCGGCTCCACCACGAGGATCTGCCCCGCCTGGAGCACGCTCCCGGTGGGCAGCGCGAGGGCGACCTCCCTCCCTTTTGTGGTCGGGACCCTCCGCCGTCCCCACCGCCGCTCCTCCCACGTCAGTCTGAGCGTGTCGCGCTCCTTTCCCGCCAGGCTGGCCGCATCGACGTGCGCGTGCGGGTCACTGATGACCTTCATCTCAGAAGAGGAAGTAGCGCTGCGCCATCGCAAGGGTCCGGGCCGGTTCGCAGGTCAGCAGTTGGCCGTCGGCGCGGACCTGGTAGGTTTCCGGGTCCACCTCGATGCGGGGGCAGTAGTCGTTGTGAACCATCGCCCGTTTCGTGAGACTACGGCAGTTCTTCACCGCGACAGCCCGCTTCTGGAGCCCGAGGCGAGCCGCGAGATTGTCCTCGAGCGCCGCGCGGGAGAGAAAGGTCAGGGCCGTCGGGAACGGTGCGCGACCGAAGGCGCCGAACATCGGGCGGTAGAGCACCGGCTGGGGCGTCGGGATGGAGGCGTTCGGATCCCCCATGGCCGCCCACGCGATGAACCCTCCCTTGACCACCAGCTCGGGCTTGACCCCGAAGAAGGCCGGCTTCCAGAGAACCAGATCGGCGAGCTTCCCGACCTCGATCGAGCCGACCTCGTGGGAGATCCCGTGGGTGACCGCGGGATTGATCGTGTACTTCGCCACGTAGCGCTTCGCGCGGGCGTTGTCGCCACGCCCGTCCCCGGGCAGCGGCCCGCGCTGACGCTTCATCTTGTCGGCGGTCTGCCAGGTGCGCGTGAT
>JACQWA010000023.1 GCA_016209425.1 Candidatus Rokuibacteriota bacterium | reverse complement strand
CGATGGCCATGATCCGTGTCCTGGCCCTTGTCCGAGGGCAGTGTACGGGATCGGCGCGCCGCTCCGCAAGTCGCCGATGGGATACACCAGACGTCTCGCTCTCGATCGGCCATGCTCCTCGAGGGGCTCCGCTCGCCGGGAGGGGGAGCACAGCAGCCGCCGGCGCGGGTTCGGCCCGGGGTGGGATCGGCCGAGGAGGGCTTTCATCGCTGCTTCGCCGGGATCAAGCGGGCCGCGGGCCGCGCAGCGTCACGAGCGCGTCCACGGCGACCACACCCCGGCCCGCGGGGAGCACCATCACCGGGTTCAGGTCCACCTCGGCGATCTCGTCCTCCAGCTCCGACGCGAGCCGCGAGAGCCGCACGAGCGCGTCGGCCAGCCCTTCGACATCCCCGGCAGGGCGATCCCGAAAGCCCGTCAGGATCCGGTAGCCCCTGAGCTCGCGGAGCATCGCCCTCGCCTCAGCCGCATCCACCGGGGCCACGCGGAGGGCCACGTCGTCCAGCGCCTCGGCGAAGATCCCGCCGAGGCCGGCCAGCACGACCGGGCCGAACTGCTCGTCGCGGGACACCCCCAGGAGCATCTCGGCCAGGGCTCCCTCCACCTGGGGCTGGACCAGGACCCCGTCGAGCCGGGCCGACGGTCTCACCGCCGCGACGTGCTCCACGAGACTCCCGAAGGCCTCCCGCGCCCCCTCCAGGCTCCGGAGACCGACAATCACGCCGCCCACCTCGGTCTTGTGCAGGATGTCCGGCGAAACGATCTTGACGACCCACGGGGGCGGGACAGCGCGAAGGGCCGTCTCCAGGTCTTCCGCCGAGCGGCACAGACGGAACGGGCAGACCGGCAGACCGTAGTCGGCGAGCAGCGCGGCCGCCTCGACTTCGCTGAGCGCCCTCCGCCCTTCAGCCCGCGCGGCAGCCAGGGCCCCCTTCACGCCCCGGTCTCCTCCCGGAACTCGCCGCCCAGACGGAAGCGCCAGTACTCGCGGAGCGCAGACAGCCCCTGAACGAGCCCGACGGTGGACTCGTACACGGGGACCCCGCGGGCGGTGAAATACGCGAGCGCCTCCCCCGCACGCTCCCGGCCGGCCGTCCAGCAGATCAGGATCGGTCTGGCGCGTTCGAGGATGCGTCGGTGGACCACGCGCGCGAACTCGGGGTCTCCGACCGCGGTAAGGACGAAGGCCACCGCGTCGATTCCCGGATCCGCCAGGACGGCGTCCAGGCACTCTCCGACGGCGCCGGGCTCGGTGATCATGGACCCGGTGAAGTCGATGGGGTTGGCAATCGTCCCGAACCAGGGGACGCGGCCTCTCAGCACCTCCTGGGCGGCGGTCCCGAGGGTCGGGACGACGAAGCCCGCTTCGACCAGCAGGTCCGACATCTCCACCGCCAGCCCTCCCGCCGTGGAGAGGATGGCCACCCGGCTCCCGCGGAGCAGGGGCTGGCTCGCGAGGGCCAGGCCCGCGTCCACCAGCTCGTCCATGTGACGGGTGCGCACCACCCCCCGCTGGCTCAGGAGGGCGCTCAGCACGCGGTCGTTCCCCGCGAGGGCGCCGGTGTGAGACGCCGCCTGCCGGCGTCCCGTCTCCGTGCGGCCGGTCTTGTTGACGACCAGGGGCTTCCGGGCCGCGACCTCGCCGATGACGCGCGAGAAGCGCCGCGGATCCCGGATGCCCTCGAGATGGGCCAGGATGACCCGCGTGTCGGGATCGTCGCCAAGATATTCGAGGTAGTCCACCGCCGCCAGATCCCCTTCGTTGCCGGAGCTCACCACTTTCGCCGCGCCCACGCCCGCGCGGCTCAGGCGGGAGGAGACGATCCCGCAGTAGGCGCCGCTCTGGGAGATGAACGAGATGGGCCCGGGGGTCTGGCCGAGGAACATCATGCTGAAGGAGAGCACGAACCCCTTGTGGAGGTTAATGAGTCCCTCGCAGTTGGGCCCGACCAGCCTCATTCCGGAGGCGCGAGCGACGGCGGCCATCTCCGCCTGGTTCCTGGCCCCGTCCTGGCCCGCCTCGGCGAACCCGGACGCGATCACGACCGCCACTCTCACGCCCCGCGCGGCGCAGTGACGGACGGCCTCCACCGCCTGGGCGGCGGGCACCAGGAGCGCCGCGAGGTCGACCGCGCCGGGGACGCTCGCCAGCGACGCGAACGAGGGGAGCCCGCAGATCGGCTCGCCT
Source organism: Candidatus Rokuibacteriota bacterium (assembly GCA_016209425.1). Lineage (GTDB taxonomy): Bacteria > Methylomirabilota > Methylomirabilia > Rokubacteriales > CSP1-6 > JACQWA01. The sequence continues at coordinate 14,076 of JACQWA010000023.1, read as the reverse complement.
CTGGGGTTGACCGGGTAGAGGCGCCCGGTGAAGCCGCCCTTGATGAGGTACTCGACGATCCTGTAGCCGAACTTGGCCGGATTGGCCGAGGCCCCGATGATGGCCACGGACCCCGGAGCGAAGGCCAGGTCGAGCGCGGTCCGCACGTCGGCCGGCATCAGACGATGATCCCCTCGGCGCGGAGGCGCGCGATCGCCCGGGCCCTCAACTCCAGCTCATGCGCGGGCACTTGGCTCTCGCGCGAGACCGCATCAATCGGCTCGCCCGCAGGAGCCGGAGCACCAGTTTTATCGGCCTTATCAGCCGCCATCCCGGATGGGCCCCCGAGGCCAGGGGACGCGCCGCCGCGGCACGCCCGGTGCTCTCCCCGCCCCCGGCGGGGTTGCTTTCACACCCCCTGGCCCTCTTGTTTCTGGGCTCGGCAACGGCATGCGACCCCGATGCAAGCGCGAGATCCCAGAGAACCGTCGAAGTCCAAACTCGTGGTCCTCACGGCGTGAACAGGCTGACAGGCACATAGGGCATCATTCGGGAGAAATCCTCGTCGGCCGTAAACACCAATCTCCGATTTTGAATCGCAACCGTTGCGATGATCAGGTCGGGGATGCTGATACCAAGGACGCCATTCAGGTGGAGACGGTACCTGAACCGCATGAGGTGAGCCCAGAACCCTTCGCGCTCAGGCGCGGATGGTAGGGCGTCGAAGAGCGAACGGAGGCGGCGAAAGTCTCTGGGCGATTGTGCGCCAGGCACCACCTCAGCTTTGATAAGGCCGGTGGTGCAGACCAGACGATGGGCGAGGAGATGGTCAAGTACCAGGCTTGCCGGAGCGTTCGGGCGGCGAAAGAACTCGATCCAGATCGAGCTGTCGACAAGAATCCGACTCATCGGTGCCGAGCGGGCCAGGTACCCGCGACGCGTTCCCCGCGGAGCGTCTTGAGGTCCACGTCGAGCCGGACCTTGCCACGCAGGTCACGTAACTGTTCAATCTTCGCCGCGTTCACGAGTTGCTGAAGGGCCATGACAACCGTCATGGTTTTTGTCCGTGCGCCACAAGCTCGCTGCGCCGCGGCCAGCAGGCCGTCAGGGATGTCCAGCGTCGTACGCATGGAAGGTCTCCTCTCGCGGTGTCGTTATGCCTATGAAGGCATAAATACGATGCCCCTGTCAAGCTGGCGGGCAGAAGGAGAGCGGAGGCTCGACCGCCCGCTCACGCGATGACGCCGGCGGCGGCCAGGCGCTCGATCTCGGCCGGCGCCAGGCCGAGCAGCTCCTGAAACACCCTCGCGTTGTGCTCCCCGAGCATGGGGGCCGGCGTCCGGACCTCGCCGGGCGTGTCGGAGAGCTTGATCGGGTGCGCGAAGACCGGGACCGTCCCGAGGCGCGGGTGCTTCGGCGTCGCGATCAGGCCGCGCGCCCGAAAGTGCGGATCCTCCGCCTGCTCGGCGAGGCCGTAGACGGGGAAGGCCGCGACGCCCGCGCGCTGGAGCGCCTCTGTCGCCTCCCAGGGCGTGCGCCTGCGCGTCCACTCCGCCAGCCGCGCGTCAAGCTCGGAGGCGTGAGCGAGCCGGCCGGCCAGGGGCGCGAAGCGCGGCTCCTCCCGCAGCCCGGGATCGCCCAGCGTGTCAGCGAGGCGGGACCAGGCGGCATCATCCTCCACGGCGATCGACACCCATTGGTCGGCGCCGCGGCAGGGGTAGTTCCCGTGCGGCGCCATCGAGCGGTGAGCCGCCCCCTGGGGGCCCGACGCGCGGCCGTTCATGAACCAGTCCATCAGCGGCTCGACGGCGAGCCCGACGGTCGCTTCGAGCTGAGACATGTCGATGTATTGCCCCTGGCCGGTTCGCCGGCGGTGCCACAAGGCGGCCAGGACGGCCAGACACCCATGGTGGGCATTGGAAGGATCGGCGTAGCCGAACGCGAGCTCCCCCAGCACGCGTTCTCCGGCATAGCCGATGAGCACCTCAAGACCCGCAAGGCTGGAGAGGGCCGGCGCGAAGGTCTTGAGGTCGTTCCACGGCCCGTCCTGCCCTGCCGCCGAGCAGGAGATCATGACGAGGTCGGGCCTGACGGCGACGAGCGCGTCATAGTCAAGCCCCATCTCCCTCAGGACGCGCGGCGAGAAGTTCTCCACCACGACGTCGGCGGTGGCGACCAGGCGCTTCAGGAGCGTCCCCGCGCCGGGGTGACGCAGGTTCACCGTGACGCCCAACTTGCCGCGGTTATAGTTGTGGAACATCGGGACCGTGTCGATCTCTTCGGCCCGGGACGCGTACGCCCGGTCCTGCCGCTCCCCCTCCAGCACCGGACGCGGGATGAGCCGGCAGTAATCGAGCCGCCGGGACGACTCCACCTTGATCACCTCGGCGCCGAAGTCGGCCAGCACGCTCGCGAGGACGGGGCCCACGGCCACCCAGCCGAAATCCACCACGCGGATCCCCTCCAGCGGGCGGAGGGTGCCCTTTAATCGGGCCTCGCCTCGCGGCGGGCTCGCAACCGCCTCGCCGACGCCCCTCGGCTCGAACTGCCGGGCCTCGCCTCGCGGCGGGCTCGCAACCGCCTCGCCGACGCCCCTCGGCTCGAACTGCGGGCTGTGCTCGCCTAGGAGCGGCGCGGGCCGGTCAACGCGCCACGGAGTTCGCGAGAGCTTCCAGGGCGCGCCGGGATAGCGAAGCGCCCCCGCCGCGGGGTGGTCGACCTCGACGAAAAAGTCGCGCGCCCCCAACTGCGGGCACGTCGCCACGTCCCCGGCATCCCGCACCACCGAAAAGGGAATGCCTCGCTCGCGGAACAACGCGAGAAGCTCCTGGCGCGTGCGCTGCTCAAGCCACGCGGCGAGGAGAGCGTCCACCTCATCTGGATACTCTCTGCCCATGAGCGCCCGGTCCTGATAGCGCGCCTGGCGCGTCCACGCCGGGCTCCCCATGGCCTCCACGAATTTCTTCCACGGGTGACCCGACCGCGTGATCATGCAGAGGAAGCCGTCCTTGCAGGGCAGGATCGTGTAGGGGTAGTACCCGCCCGAGCGCGGCGCGCGATGGCCCTCGCGACCCCACGGCAGGCCCTGGGCGGTGTACATGGTCGAGGTGATGCCACCGGAGAACGCGACGACATCCGCGGTGGCGATGTCCACGTGCTGGCCGCGCCCGGTCAGCTCCCGCGCGAAGCAGGCGAGGAGCGCCCCGATGGCGCCGTTCACGCCCCCCTGGTAATCGGGCTGCGAGACGGGCAGCGGCAGAGGCGCGCGGTCCGGCTCGCCGATCGTAATGCTCGCCGCGCCGGCAGCCGAGGCCTGCAGGGCATGCCCGCGGAGCCTGGCGTAGGGGCCGCGGCGGCCGAACGCGGTAATGGACACGTGAACGAGGCGCGGCCATCGCCGCTGCGTCTCCTCGGGGGTGAGGCGCAGGCGCTCGAGACGCTCCACGGGCAGGTTCTCCACCAGGCAGTCTGCCTCGTCCAGCAGACGCTCCAGGCGCGCGCGACCGTCGGGGCGGTCGAGGTCCAGCAGCACCCCGCGCTTTCCCATGTTGAGCGCGAGGAAGAGGCCGCTTCGCTCGGGGTGCGGCTCGTCGCGGGAAAACGGGCCGTGGCGGCGCGCCCTGTCACCCTGGGGTGGTTCGACCTTGACGACATCGGCCCCCAGCCCCGCCAGGAGGCGGCCGCAGTACGGCGCCGAAACGAACTCGCCCAGCTCGACGACGCGGAGGCCCGAAAGCGCGCCGGCGTTCAGGCTGACCCCCTGCGCGGCAGGACCACCGTCGCCTGGCCCACCGCCGTGATCTCGTCGCGCTGGTTCACCGCCGTCAGCTCCAGGGCGACCTCGCCCCGGTTCTCGACGATGCCCTTGGCAGACACCGTGCCGCGACACCACGTGGTGTCGCCGATCAGGTTGTGTCGCCTCACCTCGACGCGAAGCCTTCTGAGGAAGCCTTCGTTGCCCATCCAGTTGGTCACCAGGTGCCCCAGCCAGGCCACGCGCTCCGGGCCGTAGTCGTAGGCCGCGGGGACGCCCACGGCCCGGGCGAAGGCGTCGTCCCAGTGCACGCGCTCGGGGGGCTCGGGAACGCCGAAAGCGTTGGGAATGGCGAGGGCCGGATGGCGCTCGAACATCTCGAAGGCGAGCCCGTGGGCGCGCACGTAGAGGCTCCCCCACCCCTGGACGAAGGCGATGACGGAGGTGACCGTCAGCGGTCCCTTCACCACCGGCGGGAGTGCGTCGCCGACCTGGACGTCCTCCCAGTCGCGCGGGGACACGCCCCGGATTTCCTCGTCGCGATAGGCGAGCCGGATCCTCTCGATCTCTGCCGGCGTGTAACGATCCGGCTCCACCGCCTTATACTTCCCCCGCTCGCGGGCGGTATCGCGCTCCGTCCTGAAGCACCAGGAATCGGCCTCGCAGACGACCTCCCCCCGCTGGTTGGTAAAGGTGGTCCGGTAGATTTGCTGGATGGCCCGCTTGGCGAACGTCGAGGGCTTCTCCACGAGGTCGAGCAGCGCGCTCTCGCCGACGATACGCTCCCCCTCGCGGATGGGCAGCCGCCAGCGAAAATCCGTGCCCGCGTACATGGCGTGGATGCCCGGAAGGCCGCCCACGTAGCCGGAGACGATGCGATCCATGGCGAAGAGAATGGTGGGCGGGGCCACGCCGTGCTCGGCCCAAAAGGGGTTGCGGTCGCCGATGCCGTGGGCCCAGTGGCGGATCGCGTCCCGGGTCGCGACCTCGATGTAAGGCTCGGGCCGACGCACGGGCTGGCCCACGAACCGGCGGAGCTCCGCCAACGCCTCGTCCGTGATGGTGGGGAATCGCCACTCCGCGCCGTTCTGGGTCGTTGCCGTCCCTCCCTCACACCCCGTGGGCCGGGGCGCCGATCCGGAGGATGCGCAGCGCGGCCTCGAGGGCCGCCTGGTTGCTCGTGACCACCGGAACCCCCAGCGTCCGCTCGATCGCCGCTTTCGCGTCGAAGGCCTGGAACGTGCAACACGCGATGAAGATCGCCTCCGCCGGGGCTTTCGCGAACTGCTCGACCGCAAACGCGTGGATCGCCGCGGGCGCGACCTCGCCGATGGCGAGGCTGTCGATCAGGTCCATCCCTCCTGCCCCGGTCACCCGAAAACCGTCGGCCTCGAGGCTCGCCTTGACCCGACGATTCAGGGCGTCGGGATAGGGAGTGACCACGGCGACCGACCGCACCGCGAGGCGGAGCAGCCCTTCCCTGACCGCCGCCATGGTGCTGACGACCGGCGCCCGGGTGACGGCGGCGATCTCCGCGCAGAGACCTTCCTCGTACGCGTTTCCGCGGAGCGCGCCAGCCGACGTGCAGGAGAACACCACGACGTCGGGCCGGATCGTGGCCAGATCCCGGGCCGCCGGGATGGTATACTCCTCCAGCATCCGGATCTCCTCGGCCTCGGTCGCCTCCAGCAAGCGCATCCTCGCCGCGTGGACCGTCACGTCGTCGGGAACGCGGCGGTAGAAGTCGACTTCCTGGATCGTTCCCGACGAGGGGAGAAGGAGACCCAGCCGCTTCACAGGAGCCGCCATCCGGCTATCGCATCAAGCTGGGCAGCCACATCGCCGTCTGCGGGAATACCGCCATCAGCACGATGCCCAGGAGAAAGAGCACCATGAACGGGAACGCCCCCTGTGCCACGTCACGCATCGAGGCGCGGGAAATCCCCTGGATCACGAAGAGCACCAGCCCCACGGGCGGGGTAATCTGGCCCAGCTCGATGAGCGTCACCAGGACCACGCCGAACCAGATCGGATCGAAGCCGGCACCGAGGATCAGCGGGTAGAGCACCGGCAGCGTCAACACCATCATCGAGATCCCGTCCACCAGCATGCCAAGGATGATGTAGAGCACTACCATCACCGTGAACAGCGTCCACTTAGAGAGGCCCAGCCCCACCACCGCCTCGGTCACCTGGCGGTTGATGCCCGCCTTCACGAAAGCGAAGGAGAGGATCTGAGCACCCAGGATGATGAAGAGCACCATGCACGTCACCCGGGTGGTATTCACCAGCGACGCCCAGAGCACGCTCCACGTCAGCCCCCGGTACAGCCACGCGGCGATCAGCGCGCCCGTGGCTCCCACGGCCGCCGACTCGGTTGGCGTGGCAATGCCGAACCAGAGCGAGCTCAGCACCACCACCATCAGCACCACCACGGGCACGATATCCACCAGGCCGGTCCAGCGGTCGCGCAGGGTCGGGTGAGAGTCGGCGGCCGGAACGAGCTCCGGCCGGAGCAGCACCGCCACCCAGATGTAAGCGAGGAACAGCAGCGTGACCAGGATCCCGGGGATCACGCAGGCGATGAACAGCTTGGCGACCGATTGCTCGACGATGGCTCCGTAGATGATGGTGGCGATCCCGGGCGGGATCAGGTTCCCGAGGGCCCCGCCCGCCGCGATGGTCCCGTAGATCATGTGCGGCGCATACCCGCGGCGCCGCATTTCCGGAATCGCGACGGTCCCGATCGCTGCCGCGGTCGCGGCGCTTGACCCGCACACCGCCGAGAAGATGGCCGAGGCCACGACGTTGGAGTGGAGCAACTCCCCCCGGATCCCCGACATCCAGACCGCGACGCCGCGGTAGAACCGGCTGCTCAGCCCCGCCCGGAGAATCACCTCGCCCATCAGCAGGAAGAGCGGCACCGAGGTGAGAACGAAGTTCTCCATCGTGTTCCAGCCGATGGACGGGAGCGACCCGAGCGGCGCCGCGCCCCCGTGCAGGTAGAGCACCACCACGCCAGCAACGCCGAGCGCGAAGGGAATCCAGAGGCCGCTGACCAGCAGCCCGACCAGGATCCCGATGACGACGAGGAGGTTCCATTCCCAGCTCATCGCGCACGCGGCGGGGCGGCGAGCCGCTTTCCGATCTCGGCAAGAATCTGGAGGATGAGCATCGACGCCCCGACGGCCATGAGCCCCTGCGGGATCCAGAGGGGGGTCCGCGTGAAGTAGATGGAGGTCGTGCCGAACCGGTACGACTCACCCACGAACCACCAGAAATAGTAGGCGAGGAGCGCTGTGTAGAGCAGCGCCACGAGGAGCAGGATGATGTCGAGCCCCCGCTTGACCCGGGGCCCCCACCGGTCATACAGGAGGTCGACGCGGATGAAGCTGTCGGACCGGAGGCTGTCCGCGAGGCCGAAGAACGTGAGCACCACGAGCAGGTAGCCGGCCATCTCGTCGGACACCAGCGTCGAGACGCGGAAGAATGACCGCCCTACGACCTCGACCGTGATGAGGGCGGTCATGAGCATGGTGGCGACGGCCGAGACAGCCATGGCCGCCGTGCTGAGCGCCTCCACAGCCCGCCCCGCCGCGGCCACGCCGCCGCCGTCCGGGGATCGCGACGGGCGCACGAACAGGCTCTACCGGCCGAGAATCTTGCGGACCTTCTGCAGGGCTTCGACGGCCTCCGGACCCCGGGCCTGGGCCCACTCGCCCCAGTAGGGCTCCATCAGCTTCCGGCCCTTGTCCACCTCCGCCGGCGCCGGGCGCAGCAGCCGGATCTTGTGCGCCGTCTCCAGTGTCTTCCGGTCCTGCTCCTCGCGCGCCGGGATCTCGCGCAGCATGCGCTCGTGGAACTCCCGCGCGACCATTTGGAGCACCCTCCGCACGTCCGGAGGCAGAGACTCCAGCGCCTTCCTGTTCACGATGATGTAGCTCGGGCCCCCGATGTGAATGTCTCCCAGGAAGCCCCACTCCGTGAACTCATACCACTTCGCGCCGAGGAGGTTGAAGCCGGCGGTCAGTATTCCCTCCATCGCCCCGCGCTGTGCCGCCGCAGGGACCTCGGGCGTCGTGAACGTCACCGGGATGGCGCCGAACCGCCTGAGCATCTCGGTCTGCTCCGGGCTGGTGGCCCGAATCTTCCGCCCCTTGAAGCCGGCGATGGTGGTAATCGGCTCCCCTCGGCCCCAGACATTTTGCTCAGGCCACGTGTACCAGAAGAGGATCGTCGTGCCGAACTTGTCCATTTCCTTCACCACGTACGGCTCGAGCACCTCCATGGTTCGCTTGAGCTCCGGCGCCGTGGTCACGAGGAAGGGAAGCCCGGGCAGCGCGCCGATCTTGTTGTCACCCGCGATGAAGCCCTGGTAGCCGTCGGACAGCTGCACCTGGCCCTGCCCCGTCACGCGCACGACCTCGGTGGCCTTGTAGGGAAGCTCCCCCGCCGGCCGCACCACGATCTCCAGCACGCCGTTGGTGCGCTTCTTGACCTCCTCCGCAAACTCCTTCGCGTACTGCCCGATGGGGTGAGTGATCCCGACGAAGAGGTAGTAGTCCCACTTCACCGCCGCGGCAGCGGTCCCACCCGGCAAGAGAAGGAGAGCGAACATGAGTGCCGTCGCACGGAACGAGGACCGTCGTGTCATGGTGTGGCCTCCGTTGCCTGCACTTTGTTCAGGCGTTGCGCGGGACCTGGATGGGCTTGGTCACCGCGTACCCGCCGTAATTTCCCCACCCCGCGGACATCCCCATCCACCACTGAGAAGCCCCCCCGACGACCGCGATATGGATCATCTCCGCGCTCCGCACCATGGGGAGCCGCGCCCCGTCTGGGAGATGGTTGAGGTCGGGAGCCTCCTCGTCGCCGTGGCCCCAGTAGGACATGTGGGCCTCCCCCTCCACGAGCACGCCGGCCCGCTTGAGCCAGCCGACCTCGTAGCGTGCGTTCTCCCACACCCAGCGCTTGACGTCCGCCTTGCTGTAGCCGGCCCGGGCCAGCTCCTGGGCAGGCTTGGCGCCGAAGGACAGCAGGAACTGGCCCGCCGCGTGGAACATGTTGATCCCGGTGGTCGGCAGCGTGCTGGCGATGATCCTGAGAATCCGCTCGCCGTTGCCCGGGACGAAGAGCGGATCGGCTGATTGGCACGCAAACACCGTGACGGCGCTCTGCTCGGGCCCGAACCCCCGCTCCACGTGGAGCGGCTGCCAGGGGCTCTGTTCATCGTTCTCCGCGGCGCAGAAGAGGTACTTCGCCGGTTGCCCCTGGGTCGCCATGTCGGTCTCCCCGGGGAGACCGCCCCCAATGTTCCAGAGGATCAGGCGCACCGCCCGCCCCACGCAGGCGTTGGCCCGCGAGCCGCCACCGAAGGCGCCTTCCTCGGCGTTGAAGCCCAGGTCCCTGACGACGGGACCGTTGACGATGACGAGCGGCGCGCACTGGTTGGTCGTGGACTGGACGCCGTGCAGGTTGAACTCGGGCTCGAGCATCGCTTCCAGCGCTGCGATGACCACGGGCACGTGCTCGGGCGCGCACCCCGCCATGGCGCAGTTGATGGCGACCTGCTCGATGGTTGCGAGGCCGTCCCTGGGCCCGATGACCCCGACGACTTCCTTGGGGTCACGCACAAGGTAGTCGATGATGCGCGCGACCCGCTGCTCGGTAGGTGGCGCGACCACGAGGCCGTCGGTCCAGCCGTTCTTGAGCGCCAGCTCATACCATTCCCAGAAGTCGGAGACTTCCTGTACCGGCGAAGTCAGTGTGGCCATGGGATTCCTCCTTCGCGGGCCTCGGCGTCACCGTGCCGTCAAGGCGGCGACAACGCGGTCCAGACTTCGCTCGGCGAGCTCCCGCGCGTTGGTGGTGAGGTTGCCGCCCTGGGGCGCGGGTTCCACGAGGAGCGGGAGGTCGGGGAGTCCCAGGGCCGCGGCGTGGTTGCGCGCGGCACGCTCGAAGGTGTCATGGCAGATGGTGATGGTTGGCTTCCCCTGGGTCTCGAAGTCGAACGCGTCGAGCACGGACGCGTAGGTGCAAGACCCTCAGGCCGCCTCCCCATTGATGACCACATCCGCCCGGTGGACGAGTTGGACGATCTGCTCCTTCGGGGCGGGCTTGGAAATGTTCGGCTTCTTTATCCAGATGGTCTCCCCGATCCCCTGCCGCTCCCGGAGGAAGGCCCTGAGCTCCTCCATGAGCGGATATGGGGCGTACGAGCCGTCCTCCTTGCGGCGCCCCCAGCCATCCAGAAAGCCCACCGTCTTGCCCCTGAGGGACGTGGGGCGGGGAGCGAGTCGGATTCCCTGCGCTCGGAACGTCGTGTTCGGCAACACAATCCTCACGGTCGTCTCCCTCCTGGTCGCCCATCGACCGGTCGCACGAGTGTTTTCCGCACCGCCCGCGACGGCAAGCCGTTGCCGTGCTTACTTGCGGGCCGAGATCAGACGCGCGCCGAGAGCCAGGCTTATCTCCTCGGCGCCTGCCATGAGCCGACGAGCCAACGGTTCGACCTGTTCACTCACGAGTCGGTGCACCGGGCCAGCGACCGAGACCCCTGCCGCGATGCGCCCGAAGCTATCGAAGACGGGCACCGACACCGCCCAGGCATCGGCCACAACCTCGCCGCTCGTGAACGCGTACCCCCGCTTCCTGATCCGTTCGAGCTCGTCGTGCAGGCCCGCGGGGGGCCTGCCACCGCGCCCCCTCGCGCGCACGACGCCGCGGATCACCCCCTGGAGCTCGGCTTCAGACAGGAACGCCAGGAGGACCTTCGACGCCGCGCCCTTGTAGAGCGGAAGCTCGGTGCCGGGCTCGATGCTGAACAGGATGGTCTGCAAGCTCTCGATCTTGTCGACGCAGATCACGCGGCCCCCATGCTGGCGGGTCATCAGAACGGTCTCCCGGCAGTCGCGGACGAGACGCTCCATGACCGGTCGACCCCTGCGGACCACGTCGAGCTGCTTGTAGAACCGCGAGCCGAGCTCGAACAGCTTGCTCCCCAGCAAGTACTTGTGCAGTACCCGGTCGTACTCCAGCAGCTCCAGATCACGCAGCGCGCGCATCAATCGATATGTTGTGCTGAGGGGTAATCTCACCAGTTGGCTGAGTTCCTGCCCGGTCAGGGCGGGCCGTTGCTCGGTAAACTGCGAGAGGAGAAGGAGGGCCTTCTTGACGCCCGCGAGCCCATTAGTCGGTCTTCTCATTTTCTGAGAAACGCCTTCTTAAATTTGAGAAACGTATAGTCGATTCCGAACCGGCTTGTCAAGGGGCTTCTGGCCGAAACCGCCGGCGCCTACAGCAGCCGACCGACCCGGTGCCCCTCGTGCACGGCCGCCGTCGCGTCGCGCGGCGCATAGCAGTCGCCGATGGCGTGCACCTCCGGGACCTTGTCCCGGAGCCCCTCGAGGAGGCCGGTCGCCGCCCCCTTCGGCCCCGCCAGCACCACGGTCTCGATCTCTCGCAGCCGGTGCTCCTGCCCGGAGTAGAGGTTGGCCAGGATCAGGGTGCGCCCGCTGACGCGTTTCACCTCGGCGCCGGTGACGCACACCACGCCGTTCCTCAAGAGCCTCCCCGTCACGCCGATCCGGCTCACGTAGTTCAGATGCGGCCCCACCATGTCAAAGCGCGTGACGAACCACACCCGCTTGCCTTGCGCGACCAACAGCTCCGCCACCCCGCAGGATTCGTGCTCGCCCTCGGCGTCGATGAGCGCCACGCGGCGGCCAACCTCCCCCCGTCCCTCGATGACATCCCACGTGGTGACCACCTGGCCTCCGCGGGCTCCCGGCAGCAGCGGCGCTGGCGGCAGGGAGCCCGTGGCCAGGACCACGGCGTCCGGCGACAGCTCAAGGACCGCGTCCGCCGTCGCCTCGACCCCCAGCCGAAGCTCGATGGGCAGCTTCTGAACCTCGCTCACCAGGTAGCGGGTCATCTCGCCGAACTCGGCCCGACCGGGCAGGCGGGCGGCCAGGTTGGCCTGGCCACCCAGGGCCCCGGTCTTCTCGAACAGGACCACCCGGTGGCCGCGCAACGCCGCCACGCGACTGACCTCGAGGCCCGAGAGCCCTCCGCCGACGACCACCACCCGCTTCGTGAGGCTCGCAGGGGGTGGTGCGTCCGGGTCGATCTCCCCCTCGCGCCCCACCGACGGGTTATAGACGCACAGCATGGGCTTGCCGAGCGAGACGGCCCCCCAGCAGACGTTGCACATGATGCAGGGGCGAATCTCCCCCTCGCCGGTTTTCGCTTTTCGGGGCAAGTCCGGATCCGAGATCAGGGCCCGGCTCATGCCAACGAGATCCGCGTCCCCTGACTGGAGAACGACTTCGGCCTCTCGGGGAGAGACGATCCGCGCCATCGCGCACACGGGGAGGTCACCGACCGCCTCTTTGACGCCGCGGGCCAGGTGGCGGAAGGGCGCACGGGGAAAGTGCATGTCGGGGACGTGAGCCTCCAGGCTCTTGCTGAAGTTGCCCTGGCTCACGGCGATATAGTCGATGGCCCGGGTCGCCGCGAGCCGCGTCGCGATGCGCTGCGCCTCGGCCAGGTCGATCCCGCCCTCGACGAACTCGTGACCATTCAGCTTGACGCCCACCACGAAGTCCCACCCGCAGGTCGAGCGTACCCGCTCGATGACGCGCTCCAGGAAGCGCACCCGGTTCTCCGACGATCCGCCGTACTCGTCCCGGCGCCGGTTGCTCCAGGGCGACAGGAACTGGGTGATGAGGTAGCCATGAGCTCCGTGGAGCTCCACCCCGTCGAAGCCGGCCTCTTGCATCTTCTGGGCGGTGGCCGCGAAGCTTTCCACCACCTCGTCGATCTCCTGCCGGCTCATCTCGTGAGGGATGGTGCCACTGAGAGGATCAGGGATGGGGGATGGGGCCCAGGGGGCCGAGATGGGCGTCCAGAGCTGTTGGCGTCCGGCGTGCCAGAGCTGAGCCACCATGGGCACGCCCTGACGATGAACGGCGTCGGCAATCCGGCGCAGGCCGTCGAGGCTCCGCCGGTCGTACCCGGCAATGACGACACTGGTCGGAACCGACTGGGGGTGGACGACAATGGCCTCACTCACGATGAGCCCCACGCCCCCCCGTGCGCGGGCCTCGTAGTACTCGACCTGTCGCTGACTCGGGAGGTTGTGCTCGGCAAAGTTTGTGAGGGTGGCCGCATGGCACAGCCGGTTCGACAGCGTCAGGGGGCCGACTCGGATGGATGAAAACAGGCGCGGAAAGACCAGAGCCATGGAACCGCTCCCCGTGAGAGGATCGCCGCGAGGATAGTTGCCACGAGCCGACCCCGATATGGTATACCCTTCCAATGGCGGGCCAGCGCCAAAAAGGGGACGCCGCAGGCAGGCGCCGGGATGAGATTCGAGGTTGTCGTCGAGCAGAATGAGGCCGGCCAGTTCGTGGCGAGCGCCGTGGAGTACGCGGGCGTCAGCGCCACGGGCCGCACCGAGAAGGAGGCCCTGGCTCGCCTCCTCGACGCCCTCGAGCTCCATCTGAAACGCGGCCGGAAGCCCGCGTCCCCCTGATCGATCCTGTGGCCCGCCGGACGCCGGAGCGGCTCATGGTCCGTTGCCGCGAGGAGCGTCATGGGAGCCAATCCGTTCCGGGGTAAGACCGTCGGGCAGATGCTGGACGAGCTGGCCGCCCGCTATCCGGAGCGCAAGGCCATCGTCTTCGCCGACGAGCGGATCGGATACGGCGAGCTCCGGCGGCGCGTGGACCGGCTGGCCCGGGGGCTCCTCGCCCTCGGGATCCGGAAGGACGACAAGGTCGCCCTCTGGCTCCCGAACCGCCCCGCCTGGCTGATCGTCCAGTACGCCTGCGCCAGGATCGGCGCCACGGTGGTCGCGCTCTATCTCATGGAGAAGGAGCGCATCACCGTCTGGAACGCCGTGGACGCCATGATCCTCGGCGTCCTCGATCACACGGATCTGGACCGCTATGACCGGTCGTCACTTGGCACCGGTGGCGTCGCCATGACCAGCGGCGGCGCCCAGAGCCTCTTCGACGAGGCTGTGGCCCGGATCGGCCTGCGCCAGGCATTCCAACCCTACGGCATGACCGAGGTCAACGCCCTGGCGCTCTACCACAACCTGGACGAGCCCCCCGAGAGCCGGAAGCTCCCCGGGATCTGGCCGGCGCCGGGGCTGGAGGTCCGAGTGGTGAACCCTGAAACGGGCGAGCCGTGCAAGGTTGGCGAAGAGGGGGAGCTCAAGGGGCGCCTGCGCGAGGTCCTCCGCATCAGCCACTTCATGGTGGCGCCCCGCGAGATCGAGGAGTTCCTGATGGCCCACCCGAAGGTCCACCAGGCCTTCGTCGTCGGTGTCCCCGACGT
>JACQWA010000205.1 GCA_016209425.1 Candidatus Rokuibacteriota bacterium | reverse complement strand
GTGTTGGTGCGGATCGAGGGAGGCGCGTGGAAGTACTTCCCCCCCGAGAAGTGGTAGCGCGCGGGAGAGAGTATTTCCGCTGACCACCTCCTCCAGCTCGACCTCGCCGGGCTGACGACGGGGCGCATCTACGCCCTGATCGCCCTGGGTTTCGTGACGATCTACAACGTCACGGGGATCATCAACTTCGCCCAGGGCGAATTCGCCATGCTGGGGGCCATGGTGCTGGTCTCGCTCGGGCCCCTGGGACTCCCGCTGCCGGTGGGGGTGGCCGTGGCCGTGGCCGCGGTCGCCCTCATGGGCGGGCTCGTCGAGCGCCTCACCGTTCACCCCGCCCGGCGTGCCTCTCCCGTCACCCTGATCATCATCACGATCGGCGTGGACATCGCCGTCCGCGGGATCGCGCTGCTCGCCTGGGGGACCGACCCGTACCCGCTTCCGGCCTTCACCGCGGGCCCGCCCCTCAGGGTGGGGGGGGCCATCATCACCCGCCAGGGGGTCTGGATCCTGGGGACCACGGCGCTGATCCTGGCCTTCCTCTACGTCTTTTTCGAGCACACGTATCCCGGGAAGACCCTGCGCGCGTGCGCCATCAACCCGCTCTCCGCCCGCCTCAGCGGAATCCGCCCCGATCGCATGTCGCTGCTCGCCTTCGCGCTTTCCGCCGGCCTCGGCGCCGTGGCGGGAATCGTGATCGCCCCGCTGACGCTCGTCTCCTACGACATGGGCCTCAGCCTCGGGCTGCGGGGGTTCGTGGCCGCCATCATGGGGGGGCTCGTGAATCCCGCCGGGGCCGTGGCAGGCGCCCTTCTCCTGGCGATCATCGAGAACCTCGCCGCCGGCATCTTCCGCGCCGCCTACAAGGAGACGGCGGCGTTCGTCGTGCTCTTCCTCATCCTGTTCTTTCGCCCGCAGGGGATCTTCGGCCGCGCCGGGCGAGGGGGATTATGAGCGCCTCCCCCCGGGGATTGCGCAGGCCGGGTACCCGCGCCGAAGGCGTGGGTGAGCGCTCGAGCCGCTTATGAGAGGCTGGGCGTTCATCGGGGGCCTGTCGGTCCTCGCACTCATTCCCGTCGTCGTGAAGACGCCGTCGTACCTGGACGTGCTCATCTACGTCGGCATCTACACCATCGTCACCGTCGGCCTCTGCCTCCTGACGGGCTACGCCGGTCAGATCTCCCTGGGACAGGCCGCGTTCTACGGCCTCGGGGCTTACACCTCCGCCATCCTCACCGTCTCCTACGCCATCCCCTCCGGGCTTGCCCTGATCGCCGGCATGCTCGTGACCGCGGCGGTCGCCTACGGCTTCGGGATCCCGATCCTGAAGCTCAAGGGGCACTACCTCGCCATGGCGACGCTGGCCTTCGGCATCATCGTCTACCTCGCCTTCGTGGAGTTCAAGGACTTCACGGGCGGACCCTCGGGAATCCCGGGAGTGCCGCCATTTTCGTTGTTCGGCTTCGCCTTCGACAGCGACATCAAACGGTACTACCTCACGACCGGCGCGGCCCTCCTCACGCTGGTGGTCGCCCGGAACGTGGTGAACTCCCGCATCGGGCGGGCGCTGAGATCCATCCACGGCAGCGAGGTCGCCGCCGAGACGCTCGGGGTGGACACGGCCAGGCACAAGCTCCAGGTCTTCGCGCTGAGCGCGGCCATGGCCAGTCTGGCCGGGAGCCTCTACGCCCACCATCTCGGCCTGGTGAGCCCGGCCGCGTTTACCTTCGTGACCTCCGTAGAGTTCGTGGTCATGGCGGCAGTCGGCGGGCTCGCCAGCGTCTGGGGCGCGCCCTTCGGCGCCGCCACCGTCACGATCCTGACGGAGGGGATCCGGCGCGTGATGCCGCTGCTCCTGTCCTACGCCTCCGGCGAGCACGAGGTGATCGCGTACGGCATCATCCTGATCGCGATCATGATCTTCATGCCCGAGGGGCTCGTCGTGGGCCTGCGCGCCTCGTTCTGGAGCCGGCGCCGGGCCAGGGGGTGACACGTGTCGGCCCTGCTGTCGGCGCACGGGATCCGGAAGTCCTTCGGCGGCGTCGTGGCCGTGGCCGACGTGACCTTCGACGTCCCCTCGGGGGAGGTCCGCGCGATCATCGGCCCGAACGGAGCCGGGAAGACCACGATTTTCAACCTCATCACCGGGATCTTCCCGCTGGATGGCGGGACGATCCGCTTCAAGGATTCGACGCTCGGCGGCTTGAGCCCGTGGCAGCGGGCCCAGCGTGGGATCGCCCGAACGTTTCAGAACCTCCAGATCTTCACCAACATGACCGTGCTCGAAAACGTGATGGTCGGGCGGCATCGCAAGAGCCGGACCGGCCTGCTGGCCGCCGCCATCAGGGCGCCGTGGGCCCTTCGGGAGGAGGCGCGCATCCGCGAGCACGCGCTCGCCTGCCTGGAGTTAGTCAACCTTGAGCGCCGCGCCGACGACATGGCTGGGAGCCTCCCGTTCGGCCAGCAGCGGCTCCTCGAGATCGCCCGCTGCCTGGCCACCGAGCCCACGCTGCTGCTCCTGGACGAGCCCGCGGCGGGGCTGAACCGGGGCGAGGCCGACGCCCTGGGCCGTCTGATCCTGTCGCTCCGCCAGCGGGGGATCACGATCCTCCTGGTGGAGCACTTGATGGACCTGGTGATGGGCATCTCGGATTCCGTCCTGGTCCTGAACCATGGCCAGGTCTTGGCCCAGGGCTCCCCCGACGCGGTCCAGAACAACCCCGGGGTGGTCGAGGCTTACCTGGGAGCTGAGGTCGAGGATGCTTGAGGTCGAGAACCTCTCGGTGGCCTACGGGGCGATTCAAGCGCTGCGGGGCGTCAGCCTCAGGGTGAGCGCGGGGAGCGTCGTGACCCTGATCGGCGCGAACGGGGCCGGCAAGACCACGCTGCTGCGCGCCATCTCAGGGCTCCTCCCGCCGGCGCAGGGGCGGATCGCCTTCGACGGCCGGGACATCACGGGCAGAGCGGCCGAGGAGATTGTGAGGCTGGGGATCTCCCATGCCCCTGAGGGGCGGCAGAACTTCTCGGCCCTCACGGTCCGGGACAACCTGCTGGTGGGCGCGTACCCCGTGTACCGCCGGAGCCGCCGGTCCGCCCTCCTCGCCGATCTGGAGCGCGTCTTTTCGCTCTTCCCGGTCCTTCGCCAACGCCAGGGGCAGCTGGCCGGCACCCTCTCGGGGGGCGAGCAGCAGATGCTGGCCATCGGGCGGGTCCTCATGGCGCGGCCCCGCCTGGCGCTTTTAGACGAGCCTTCGATGGGCCTTGCCCCCCTGGTCGTCAGGGAGATCCTGAAGCAGATCCGGCGCCTCCCTGACTCAGGCACCACGGTCCTCCTGGTCGAGCAAAACGCCCGGAGCGCCCTGGCCATTGCCGATCGCGGCTACGTGATCGAAACGGGGCACGTGGTGCTGGAGGGGAGCGCGGAGGAGCTTCGGCGGGACCCGCGGGTTCAGGCGGCGTACCTGGGACGCTCGACGAAAGCGGCGGGAACGCGGTGACCCCGGAGGAGGTCCGGGAGCAGGTGAGCCGAGACCCGTATGCGGCCTGGCTCGGGATCGAGCTCCTCGATCTGGCCCCCGGATACTGCCGCGCCGCCATGCGACTCGGCCCGAACCTGGTGAACTTCCAGGGGAACCCCCACGGCGGGGCCATCTTCTCCCTGGCCGATTACGCCTTCGGCGCCGCCTGCAACGCCCACGGCGAGTCGGCCGTGGCCCTGAGCGTCACGATCCAGTTTCTGGCGACCGTCCAGCCGGGCACTCGCCTCGTGGCCGAAGCCCGCGAGCAGCGGCTCGGGCGCCGGGCCGGCTTCTACGTGATGACGGTGACCGCCGAGGACGGCCCCGTCGTCGCCACCTGCCAGGCCGTTGGGCTCCGCGCCGGCTGAGAGCCGTTCACACTCCACAACCGCCCTTGACGCGTGTCACGGGGTGAGCGGCCCGTCTACGGCCTCGGCGCGCGCCCCGCCGGCCCTCTCCGGGACGGCTCCCGTCCGAACGAAATGCCGGAGGACCTCGCAGAACTCCCCCGTTGCGGTGAAGATGGGCAGGTGGCCGCGTCCCTCGAACAGATAGAGCTGCGCCCCTGGAATATGCTCGACGAGATACCGAGCGGCGTCGAAGGAGACGCGGCGGTCGTGGGTCCCCTGGGTCACGAGCGTCGGCACCGTCAAGCCCTCGAGCAGCGGCACGATGTTGGCCGCGGGATCGAGCGAGAAGAAGCTCACGATCGTTTCCCGGGGCAGGCGCAGGACGTTCTGGACAAACTGCTCGGCGACATCGCCCGTTCCCGGCTCGGTGATGATAGTGGCCACGAAGGACGGGATCGCCCCTTCGAGGTTCCCCTCCTTCATCGACGCCCTGAACTTAACGTCGAACTCATTTGAGAGCCGAGAGACGCTCGCGGGCCCCATATCGTCGAGTGGCGTGCCGACCAGCACCAGCTTTTTCACGAGCAACGGGCGGGCGGCGGCCAGCTTGACCAGGATGTTCCCACCCCGCGAGATCCCGATCCCGACGACCGAGCCCCCGCCCGCAGCCTCGATCACCGCCCCCACGTCGGCCGCATGGTCGTCGTGGGTATAACGGGCCGGGAGACGGTCAGAGGCCCCGGTCCCCCGCGGGTCCATCGTGACGATCCTGAACTCCTGGCAGAGGTTCTCCAGCATCGGCTGGAAGATGCTGAGACCGTACGCGATCGGGTTCATCAGGAGCAGCGTCTCGTCGCCGCTGCCATGCTCGTAGAAGACGATCCTGGCCCCGTCGCGAACCACGCTCCGGGGCCGGTGCAGCTTGCCGGCAATCGCCCCGCGCACGGCCTCGTCCGCCGCGACGGCAAGGGCTCCCTCGTAGTTCTTGTTGGCCTCCGCGAGATCATCCATCAGGCTCGACAGGTCCCCGAGCAGGACCAGCCCCCGCACCCGCTCTTCGTCGAGCCCCGCGTGCTTCTCGGCGAGCTCGAGGGCCCGCCGGCAGAAGCGCGCCGCGCTCGAATAGGCGTACGTCGCTTTCGCCTTCCCGGCCACTTCCAAGTCGTAGCGCGCCGCCCTGTCCCAGACCTCGCCCCGGTAGAAGTGGAGCGCAAGCGCCTCGAAGAACTCCGGGAGGCGATCGACGTACCGCTCCTCGATCACCTCGCCGACCCGCCGGTGCAGCATCCGCCGGCGGTCCTGGAGCAGGCTCCCGTAGGCGACGTCGTGGGTGAGCGCGTGCTTGAAGGTGTACTCCGGGTCTGGGAACAGCCGCGTCTCGTAGAGAAACTCCGCGCCCTGGAGATGGGCGAGCGTCCGCCGCAGGTCGTCCTGGGGCAGCTCGGCAATCTCCTGAAGCAAGGCCAGGGGGATGTCCATCCCGATCGCCGCGGCGCTCTGAAGGAGCCGCTTCTCCTCCGCCGGAAGCCGGTCGATCCGGGCCGCCAGGAGGGCCTGGACCGTGGCCGGGACCTCGAGGGCGTCGAGGTCGCGCTCCAGGCGGTAGGCGCCCCGCTGGCCAGCGAGAGCCCCCGTCTCCAGCAGGGTCCTCACAGACTCCTCCAGAAAGAAGGGATTCCCTCCCGTCCGCTCTTTCAGGAGCGTCTTCAGCGGACCGAGGGACGGCGCCTCGCCCACCAGGGCGTCGAGCAGCTCATCGGCGGATTCGGGGGGGAGCGGATCCACCCGGAGCCGCGTGTAGTAGGTCTTTGACATCCAGCGGTCCTCGTACTCAGGCCGGTAGTTGGTCAGCAGGAGGATCCGGCCCGACGGAAGGCTCTCCACCAGAGCGTCCAGCAGGGCCTGGCTCTCGGAATCCACCCAGTGGAGATCCTCGAAGACCAGGAGCAGCGGCTGGCGCTGACTTTCCCTGAAGAGCAGTCGCTTGAGCGCGTCCAGCGTCCGGCCGCGTCGCTGGGGGGGATCGAGGGATCGAAAGGGATCGTCCTCGGGCAGCGCCTCCAGGAGCGACAGGACCGGCGGGATCACCTCCTTCAGCCTCTCATCGAGCGTGAGGACTTTTCCGGTCACCTTCTCGCGGGCGCGCTGGGCCGCGTCGCGGTCCTCGATCTGGAAGTAGCCCTTCAAGAGGTCGACGACCGGCAGATAGGACGTCGCCCTCCCGTAGGAGACTGAGCTCGACTCGAGGAGGAGCCACCCCTGGGTGCGGTGGGAGCGGGTGAACTCGAAGAAGAGCCGCGACTTCCCGACGCCCGCCTCGCCCACGACGGCAACCACCTGGCCGTGGCCCTCTCGCGCCTGCTCGAGCGCCCGCCGGAGCTGCTCCAGCTCCGCGTCCCGGCCGACGAATCGGCTGAGCCCGCGGGCGGCGGCGGCCTGGAAACGAGCCCGCACAGGCCCGGCCCCGGTGAGCTCGTACACCTCGGTCGGCGCCGGAAGGCCCTTCACGGCGATGGGACCGAGCGGCTTCACCCTGACGTAGTTCTCGGCCAGTCTCAGGGTGCCGGCCGTCAGGAGGATGGAGCCGGGCCTGGCCATCTGCTCCATCCGGGCCGCCAGGTGGGTGGTCTGGCCGACCGCGGTGTAGTCCATGTGCAGGTCGCTGCCAATGGATCGGACCACCACTTCCCCGGAGTTGAGCCCGACCCGGATCTGCACGGGAACCCCGTGCGCGCGCTGGATCTCCTCGCTGTACCGGCCCACGCTCTCCTGCATCCGGTGGGCGGCGTAACTGGCGCGGACAGCGTGGTCCTCGTGGGCCAGTGGGGCGCCGAAGAGGGCCATGATCCCGTCCCCCATGACCTGATTGACCGTTCCCTCGTAGCGGTGGACGGCCTCCATCATGCGTTCAAGGACGGGATCGAGGAGGCGACGCGCCTCCTCGGGGTCGCGGTCGGCCAAAAGCTCCATGGAGCCCTTCAGGTCGGCGAAGAGGACGGTGACCTGCTTCCGCTCGCCTTCGAGCGCGTTCCGGGAGGTCAGGATCTTCTCGGCGAGATACTTCGGCGTGTAGGCCTCCGGAGAGGCGAAGCGGGCATGGTCGGACGAGGTCCCTCCGACCGGCTGGCCGCACTCAAGGCAGAATTTGGCGCCTCCCGGGAGCTCGGCGCCGCACTTGGGGCAGGCCAGGGCGATCCGCGCCCCGCACTCCAGGCAGAACTTCGCCTGCCACGGGTTCTCGTGTCGGCACCGCAGACACTGCATCCTTCAGTTCTTCCACTTGAACGGGGCGAAGTGGCCGTTGTTCTGGCCCGTGGCGTCGTCCCAGTCGATGCCGAAGGCGTGCAGATGGCTCCGCGTCGCCCGGGCCAGCGCGAGCCGCGCATTGGCAGGGTGGAGGGTGTTGTCGATGTACAACGGCTCCCCGCGTTTGGACGGGCTTGCCACCCCTTCGACGGCCTGGTCGAGCACGCCGGGAATGGAAACAGACCGGGCGAGACCCTTCTTCTGGAACTGGATGGGTTTGTTCTCCACCCCCAGAAACTTGCCGATCAGAGGAGCGAGGGCTTTCATGGGACCTCCGGCCTGCCCGCTCACGATCTGGGTCAGCGCCTGCTGCTGATCCGGCTTCGCCTTGTCGCTGACGATCAGACCGACGGACCAGTTGCCGTTGACCATCACCTCCGGCGCGTGGCCCACGACCGCGAAATTCAGGCCGTCCAGCTTGACCGTCCCATAGCGGCCCCGGTCGACGTGGAACACAAAAGCGAAGTTGCAGTGGCCCTTCGTGGGCTGAGCGGTCAGGTTGCTGGGGGCGCAGGGGCACAGGTACGTGCAGCTGCAGGTTTCGAAGTAGTCGCCGCCGACCTGCCAGGAGACTTTCGCCATGGCTGTCCTCCGCATGCAAGGGAACGGGCGAGTGAAAGCGAACGAGTGGGGGCAACGCTAGCAGGCGCGGCCAGCCGGGTCAAGGGAATCGTTTTCGCAGGATTGACACCCGGGGAGCAGCCTGATATGTCTAGACATCATTACAAGTCGGAGGTTGGCTGTGGCCTACCCGGCCGGAGTACCGCGCTACCTCCAGATTGCCGAGGCCCTGCGCGCCCGGATCCGCCAGGCAGACGGCGAGGGGAGGGGCCGCCTTCCCTCCGAGCACGCCCTCTGCGCCGAGTTCAAGGTCAGCCGCCCCACCGTCAGGCAGGCCCTCAACCTCCTGAGCGAGGAGGGGCTCCTCATCCGCCAGCGGGGGCGGGGGACCTTCGTCACCCGAGCGCCCGAGCAAGAACGCTCCCTCCGGGTGATCGGATCGATCGAGGACATGATCGCCCTCGGCAACGAGACTCGATACAAGCCGCTGGAGCGCGCCATCGTGAAGCCCCCGACCCCGGTGGCCCGCGCCCTGCGGCTGGCGAAGAACGCCAGCGTCGTCAGGTTCGTCGGCGTCAGGTCCAACGACGAAGGACCTTTCCAGCACGTCATCGCCTATCTCCCCGAAGCCCTGGGGCAACCCCTCCTGCAGGAAGACCTCACCACCACCTCGGTCATCGCCACCGTGGAGCGCCGCCTGGGAATTGCCGTAAAGTTCTCGGAGCAGGTGATCGACGTCGCGCGGGCGCCGAAGGCGGTGGCGGACCTCCTGGGCGTGCCGCCTCGGGCGCCGTTGCTGCATTTCCAGCGAACCTATTTCAACGAGGGCGGAGAGCCGATAGAGTTCGCGGTCTCCTACCAGTCGGCAGAGCGCTTCCCCTATCGCGTCATGCTCTACCGGTCGGCTCGACGGGGGTAGGGGCAGCCATGAACGGGGCGCTCGACTCTCGCCGCGTTCGAGCGCAGGCTTTGCCTGCGCACCCTGGGGGGAGGCGTCGGAAGGGGGGCGAAGCCCCCTCCGATAGCGTGTCATGCTTTACCGGTCGGCTCGACGGGGGTAGGGCGAGATGACCTTCCGAATAGGCTTCGACGTGGGCGGGACGTTCACGGACTTCGTCCTTCAGACTTCCTCGGGGGAGCTCCACACCGGCAAGCGGCTCACGACGTACCCCGACCCCTCGGTGGCCTGCCTGGAGGGGCTGGACGAACTGATCGGACGGGTCGGCGTCATCTGGAGCGATCTCGGCCAGGCCGTTCACGGGACCACCCTCGGCTCCAACATCGTGATTGAGCGGAAAGGGAAAAACGTCGCGCTCCTGACCACGAAGGGGTTCCGGGATGTCCTCGTCATCGGGCGGGAGAAGCGTTACCAGGTGTACGATCTGCAGATCGAACCACCGGCGCCGCTGATCTCCCGCCGCCTGATCCGGGAGGTGCCCGAGCGGATCCTCTACGACGGCACCGTCCTGCTGCCCCTCGACGAGGGCGAAACCCGCCGAGTGGTCAGAGCGCTCGCCGCCCAGGGGATCACGACCATCGCCGTCTCACTCCTTCACAGCTATGTCAACCCCGCTCACGAGATGCGAGTGGCCGAGATCATCCACGAGGAAGCCCCCGAGATCGCCGTGACGCCTTCCCACGAGGTCTCGCCCACCTTCCGCGAGTACGAGCGGACCAGCACCACGGTGATCAACGCCTACGTCATGACCGCCGTGCGGGAATACCTCAGACACCTTCAAGACGCGACGGCGCGTCGCGGCTCACGCGCCCGGCTGTTCGTCATGCCGTCCTCCGGCGGCATCGCGACGGCCGAGGCCATGCAACGGTATCCCGTGCGCATGATCGAGTCCGGGCCCGCCGCCGGCGCTCTCATGGCTGCCGTCTACGGGGAGCTCACGGGTCACCGCGATCTCATCGCCTTCGACATGGGCGGGACGACGGCCAAGCTCGCCCTCATCGAAAAGGGGAAGCCGTTCACCGCCTCGACGTTCGAGCTCCACAAGGTGGGCTTTGCCGCCGGAAGTGGGATCCCGATGAACATCCAGGCGATCGATCTGGTGGAGATCGGGGCCGGCGGTGGTTCCATCGCCCGGGCGACGATGGGGGTCATCGCTGTGGGGCCTCAGAGCGCCGGCTCGATGCCCGGGCCCGCGTGCTATACCCGCGGCGGATGCGAGCCCACGGTCACCGACGCCGATCTGATCCTCGGCTACCTGAATCCCGACTTCTTCGCCGGCGGGTCGATCAGGCTGGACGTGCAAGCCGCGCGACGCGCCATCGAGGACAGCGTCGCGCGCCCGCTGGGCCTCCCGCTGGCCGAGGCGGCGTGGGGGATCCACCAGATCGTCAACACCAACATGGAGCTGGCCACGCGCGTCGTCTCCATCGAACGGGGACGCGACCCCCGGGATCTGGCCTTCATCGCCTTCGGCGGCGCCGGACCCGTCCACGGCTGCCGCCTGGCGCAGGCCCTGGGGATTCCCCGGGTGATCCTGCCGGCTGCCGCGGGCGTCACGGCGGCCATCGGCCTCCTCGCGGCCGAGGTGAAGTTCGACGTGGGGCGGACCTACGTCAGAAAGCTCGAAGACGTGGACCTCGCCTATCTGAACCGGATCTTCGCCGCGATGGAGGCGCAGGCGGTCGAGGTCATCCGGGAGTCGGCGGTGAGGGGGGAGATCACGCTCCAGCGCTGGGCGGATGTGCGGTATCTGGGGCAGGGGTTCGAACTGAATGTCCCGGTGGCGCTCGGCACGCTCGGGGCTGGCGACCTGGTCCGCCTCAGGCAGAGCTTCGACGAGGCCTACGCGGCGCGCTACGGCTACGCCAACCCAAAGGAGCCCATCGAGGTCGTGAACTGGAAGCTGACCGCCCTCGGCGCGGGGCCGAAGGTCAGCCTTCCCAAGTCCGACCCGAAAGGGCCGGGAAACGCGCTGAAGGCGTCCCGACAGGCCTACTTCCCCGAGCGCGGGGGCTATATCGACTGCCCGGTGTACGACCGGTACCGGCTCGGTCCCGGGACCGAACTGACCGGACCCGCGGTGATCGAGGAACGCGAATCCACCACGGTGCTCCCGCCGGGGTGTGTCGCCCGGGTGGACGACTACGCCACGCTCCTCGTGAAGGTGCAGCCCTTCTCATGACGACAGACCTTGCGCGGCTTCGAGCGCGGGCTTGGCCCGCGCAACCGAGTCTGGGGGGAGGAATCGGAAGGGGGGCGAAGCCCCCCTCCGAGGGAGTCAAAGTGGAGGGGGCCCGATGAGCACCGGGGGCGTGGATCCCATCACCCTGGCCGTCATCTGGGGCGGGCTCCAGTCCATCGCTGTGGAAGTCGGCACCACCGTGCACAAGACCGCGTACTCGGAGCAGGCGCGCGAGGGGCAGGACTTCTCGGTGGCGGTGTTCGACCCCCAAGGGGGAATGGTGGCGCAGGGACCGTACAGCCCGGGTCACATGGGGGCGATGTCCTTCGCCGTCAGAAATGCCCTCGCGGCTCACCCGGCCGAGACGCTCAAGCCCGGTGATGCGATCCTGCTGAACGATCCGCTCCTCGGCTCCGGGCACCTGCCCGACTTCTTCATCACGCAGCCGGCCTTCGTGCACGGGCGCCTCATCGGGTTCGTGGTCAACATCCTCCACCACACCGACGTGGGGGGACAACGGCCGGGAAGCCAGGGGGTGGTCGGGATCTTCGACTACTTCCAGGAAGGGCTCCGCATCCCGCCCACCAAAGTGTGGAAAGAGTACGAGGAGGATCCGGGCCTCATCGGAATCATTGCCGCCAACACGCGCACCCCGGAGAAGGTCTTGGGCGACCTGCGGGCCCAGCGAAGCGCGCTCAGAGTCGGGGAACTGAGGCTCGCGGAGCTGGTCGAGCGCTACGGTGTGGAGACCGTCCTCGCCTCAATGGCCGAGATCCTGGCCCGCACCGAAGCGAACATGCGCGCGGCCATCCTGGACATCCCGAACGGAACGTACCCCTTCGAGGACCTCCTCGACGATTGGGGCCCGGGAACCGACCCGCTCCGCGTGGCGGTCACGGTCACCGTCAAGGACGACACGGTTGAGATCGACTATGCGGGCTCGTCTCCGCAGACCGCCTCAGGGCTCAACAGTTACATCAACTACACCCGCTCCTACTCCTACGCGGCGATCAAGTGCCTCACCGACCCCTACGGTCCCATGAACGAGGGGGCGCTCCGGCCGATCCGGGTGGAGGCACCGCTCGGATCGTTCCTGAACCCGCGCCCGCCCGCCGGCGGCGGCCCCCGCGCGATCGTCTGCTACCGCACGTTCGAGGCCGTGATCGGGGCTCTCGCTCCCGCGGTCCCTGAGCGGGTGGTCGCGGCGTCGTCTCATTTCGCGAATCCCACCTTCGGCGGCTTCGATCCGAACCGAAACCGGCGCTTCGTCGCCTACGAGCTGATCCTGTCGGGGACAGGGGCACGCGCCTCGAAAGACGGTTGCGAGGCGATGGCCTCGGCCTTCAACGCCTCCAACATCCCGGTAGAAGCCCAGGAGGCCAACCACCCGATCATCGTAGAGCGCTTCGAGCTGATCCGGGATTCCTCGGGGCCGGGGAAGTTTCGGGGCGGTTCCGGCGTCCGCCGGGACACGCGGTTTCTCGCAACCGAGGGGAAGTTCACCAACCTGGCAGAGCGCCAGCGCTTCCCCCCGTATGGCCTCTTCGGCGGGAAGCCCGGAAAGCGCGGCAGGACCGTGATCAA
Source organism: Candidatus Rokuibacteriota bacterium (assembly GCA_016209425.1). GTDB lineage: Bacteria > Methylomirabilota > Methylomirabilia > Rokubacteriales > CSP1-6 > JACQWA01. The sequence goes on along the minus strand of JACQWA010000205.1, from coordinate 6,661 downwards.
CCCGGGGCCCAACGAGCGACTTCTCCACTCGAAGGAGTCCTCCGAGTTCGCCTACGGCGACGTCATCAGCTTCCAGCAGCCAGGCGCGGGGGGCTACGGCGTGCCGGCCGAACGCGACCCTCAAAAGGTCCTCAACGACGTCCTGGACGACTTCATCTCGCTCGAGATGGCGCGGGAGGCCTATGGGGTCGTCATCGACCCGAGGACCTGGACGGTGGACGAGGCCGCCACCACGCGACTCAGAGCCCGGATGCGAATCACGGGCACGCCACCCATGGTGACACGCTGAAAATGGATTACCGGCTGAGCGAGGAACAGGAACTCTTCCGCCGGTCGGTGGCGAAGTTCGTCGACGCCGAGATCATCCCCGTGGCCGACGAAATCGACACGAGGGCAGAATTTCCTCTTCCTCTCTTCCGCAGGATCGGGGAGCTGGGCTACTTCGGCCTCCGCTATCCCGAACAGTACGGCGGCTCCGCCGCCGACATGGTGACCTACTGCCTCTGGGCCGAGGAGCTGGCGCGAGGGTCCATGTCCCTCGCGGCAGCGGCCTGCATGCAGTCGCTCATGGGAACCCACTTCGTCTTCAAGTACGGCAACGAGGAGCAGCGACAGAACTACCTCGCTCCCGCCGTCAGGGGGGAGAAGATCGGCACCTTCGCGCTGACGGAGCCCAACGCCGGCTCCGATCTGGGGAACATCACGACCTCCGCCGACAAGCACGGCGACCACTACGTTCTCAAGGGAACGAAGACGTGGGTCACGAGCGCGCCCGTGGCCGATTTCCTGACCGTCGCCGCGAAGACCTCGCCCGAGCGCGGGATGAAGAACATCGCGCTCTTCCTGGTGGACCGCCACACCATGCCCGGCGTCACCCTGGGCAAGAAGATCGAGAAGATGGGGGTCCGCGCCTCCGACACGGGCGAGATCAACCTGGAGAACGTGCGGGTGCCCGCCGCCAATCTCCTCGGGGGCGAGGCGGGCGGGATCGAGAAGGTCGGGGGAATTCTCTCGGAGATCCGGGTCATGACGGCCGCCCTGTCTCTGGGCCTGGCGCGGGCGGCCTACGCTCTGGCCCTCACGTACTCCCGCGAGCGGGTGGCCTTCGGCAAGCCCATCGGCGAGCACCAGGCCATCGCCTTCAAGCTCGCCGACATGCTGACGGCCCTCCACGGTGCCAGGCTCATGACCTATCACGCCGCCTGGTGCCTGGACCAGGGGCTTGGGGTCACCCGGGAGGCCGCCATGGCCAAACTCTTCGCCTCCGAGATGGCGAACCGGGTGGCCGACGAGGCTTCGCGCATCTTCGCCTCCTACGGCTTCGCCATGGAGTATCCGATCCAGCGCCATTTCCGCGACGCGCGATTCCTGTTGCTCGGAGGAGGCACCTCAGAGATCCTGCGCGTGATCATCTCCCGAGACCTGGACCTGCGAGCATAAGGAGAGACTCATGGCCTACCAGCCGCGCGGACACTACTTCGAGGAGTTCAAGGTGGGGGAAATCTTCGAGACGGCGGCGCGGACCATCAACCCCGCCGATGTCTCGAACTTCGCCGGCGTCTCGGGTGATTTCAACCCGCTCCACACCGACGAGGAGACAGCCAAGCGGACGCCGTTCGGCGGGCGCGTGGCACACGGGTTGCTGACGCTGGCGATCGCAACGGGCCAGCTGAACCAGCTGGGGCTCTTCGAGGGGACCACGCTCGCGCTGTTGGGAATGGACAAGCTCCGCTTCACGGGCCCGGTCCGGTTCGGCGACACGATCCACACCGAGCTGACGGTGAAGGAAAGCAGGGAATCCTCCAAGCCCGACCGCGGCGTCGTGATCTTCGACACCGTCGTGAAGAACCAGCGGGGGGAAACGGTGCTCCAGTTCGAGCAGTCGGTCCTCATGATGAGGAGGAAGTGATGCGGCTCAACGGAAAGGTGGCGTTGGTCACCGGCGCGGCCAGCGGAATCGGGGAAGCCACGGCCAGGCGCTTCGCCCGTGAGGGGGCACAGGTGGCCGTCAACGATGCCAACGCCGCGGGAGTCAAGAAGGTGGCAGACGACATTCTGGGGGCCGGTGGCAAGGCCCTGGCCCTGGCCGGCGACGTCACCCGCAAGGATGAAGTGCTCCAGATGGTCACCCAGGTGGCGACGGCCTGGGGGCGCGTGGACATTCTCATCAACAACGCGGGGATCAACCGGGATGCCATGGCCGCCAAGATGACCGAGGAGCAGTGGGATCAGGTTCTCGACGTCAACCTCAAGGGAACCTTCCTCTGCGCCCAAGCCGTGCTGCCCGGGATGCGGGAGCGCGGGTCTGGGCGGGTGGTCAACACCTCCTCCATCGGCGCGCTGGGGAACATCGGTCAGGCCAACTACGCGGCCTCCAAAGCCGGGGTGATCGGGCTCACGAAGACCCTGGCCCTCGAGTACGCGAAGTACGGCGTCACCGTAAACTGCGTGGCCCCCGGCGCGACCATGACGGCCATGCTTGCCGGCGTACCTGAAAAGATCAAGGAGCAGATCGTCGCCAAGATCCCTCTGGGACGGATCGCCAGCCCGGAGGAGATCGCCAACGTCCATTGCTTCCTCGCCTCCGACGAGGCGGCCTTCATCACCGGGCAGGTGATCTTCGTGGACGGCGGCATGTCGGTCGGAATATAGGTCTTCGGCGGGGGCCTCGACGGCCCCCTCCGATGCCTCCCCCCGGAGGGTTGCGCGGGCAAGCCCGCGCTCGAACGGGGGACGTAGGAGGGAGGCGTGAAGAACGCAGGTGAGTTCTCGCTGGATGACAAGTACCGTCAGGAAGAGGGCGTGATCTTCCTCTCGGGAATCCAGGCGCTGGTCCGCCTGCCGCTCGACCAGCACCGCGCCGACAAGCGCCGGGGGCTCCGGACGGCCACCCTCATCTCGGGATACCGGGGATCGCCGCTGGGCGGGTTGGACACGGCCCTCGAGCGCAATCCGGATCTCCTCCGGGAGCATCACGTCGTGTTCATCTCCGGCCTCAACGAGGACCTCGGCGCCACGGCCATCTTCGGCAGCCAGCTCGCCAATCTCTTCCCGAAGCCGAAGTACGACGGTGTGCTCGGCATGTGGTACGGCAAGGGGCCGGGCGTGGACCGCAGCGGGGACATCTTCAAGCACGCCAACTTCGCCGGTGTGGGCCGGTGCGGGGGTGTGCTGGCGCTCGCCGGCGACGACCCGGTCTCGAAGTCCTCGACCCTGCCGATTCACTCGGAAGCCACCTTTTACGATGCCCTGTTCCCGGTGCTGTTTCCCGGCAACGTCCAGGACATCCTCGACCTCGGTCGGCTGGGTTTCGAGCTGTCGCGCTACTCGGGCCTGTGGGTCGGCTTCAAGATCGTGACGGACGTCGCCGACGGGTTCGGGACGGCCGAGGTCGCGCCGGATCGCGTCATCGTCACCGATCCCGGGTTCACCTGGGAGGGTCGGTCCTGGCAGCACACGCAGAACCCGCTGCTCCTCCCCCCCTTCGGCCTCGAGATGGAGCGAGAGATCCACTACGGGCGCCTCGAGGCGGCCAGAGTGTTCGCCGCGGCGAACCGTCTCAACCGGATCACCGTGGCCACCTCCGACGCGTGGCTCGGCATCGCTGCCGCCGGAAAGGCGTACTGCGACCTCCGTCAGGCGCTCCGCGACCTCGGCCTGGACGATGATGCCCTGCGCCGCTACGGGATCCGCCTGCTCAAGATCGGGATGCTCTTTCCCATGGAGCCAGGCATCATCCGGGAGTTCGCTCGCGGGCTCGAGGAGCTGTTCGTCATCGAGGAGAAGCGCGGGCTGATGGAGCTGTTCATCCGCGACATCCTGTACAACCAGACCGAGCGGCCGCACGTCGTCGGCAAGCGCGACGAGCGGGACCGCGTCCTCGTGCCCGCCGACGGCGAGCTGGATGCCGACAAGGTCGCCCAGATTGTGGCCACTCGGCTCGAGGCGCGCCTTCCCCTTGAGTCCTTGCGGGTGCGGCTGGCTCTCTACGAGACGCTCCGCGAGCGGCCCGCGCCGTTTACCATCGCCCGCCAGCCGTACTTCTGCTCCGGCTGCCCGCACAACCGTTCCACGGTCGTCCCGGAAGGTTCGATGGCCGCCGCCGGCATCGGCTGCCATGGCATGGTGCTCGCGATGGGCCGCAACACCGTCGGCATCACGCAGATGGGCGGGGAAGGCGCCCAGTGGGTCGGCATGGCGCCGTTCACCGAGATCCCGCACATGTTTCAGAACCTGGGCGACGGCACGCTCTTCCACTCGGGCTCCCTCGCCATCCGACAGGCCGTCGCCGCCGGCACGAACATCACCTACAAGATCCTCTATAACTCGGCAGTGGCGATGACGGGCGGCCAGGATGCCGCCGGCGCCATGCCGGTGCCGGAGGTCACACGGCAGCTCGAGGCCGAAGGCGTGAAGCGGATCCTGGTGCTGACTGACGAGCCGGACAAATACCCCAGGGACACCCGCTGGGCGAAAGGCGTTGAGGTCTGGCACCGGGACCGCGTGGACGAGGCCCAGCGGATGCTGCGCGAGATCCCCGGCGTCACCGTCCTGATCTACGACCAGCGCTGCGCCGCCGAAAAGCGCCGGCTCCGCAAGCGGGGGAAGCTCCCGGACCCCGCCATGCGGGTCGTCATCAACGAGGCGGTCTGCGAAGGGTGCGGCGACTGCGGGGTGAAGTCCAACTGCCTCAGCGTCCATCCGGTCGAGACGGAGTTCGGCCGCAAAACCCAGATCCACCAGTCGTCCTGCAACAAGGACTATTCGTGCCTGCTGGGGGACTGCCCGTCGTTTCTCACGGTGGTCCCGCTCGGCGAGCGGGTGAAAAAGGAGCGGAAGACCTTCAAGGTGGATCGCGAGCTGCCCGAGCCTGTCCTCAAGGTCGGGCGCGAGTGCAACATTTTCATGGTGGGGATCGGCGGCACCGGCGTCGTGACCGTAAACCAGATCCTGGGGACCGCGACGCTCCTCGACGGCAAGCGCGTCGGAGGGCTCGACCAGACCGGCCTCAGCCAGAAGGGGGGGCCGGTCGTCTCGCACCTGAAGATCTCCGAGGCTCCCTGGGAGGTGTCGGGGAAGGTCGCGGCGGGCGAGGCCGACTGCTACCTCGGCTTCGACCTCCTCGTGGCAGCCAGCCCGCAGAATCTCGCCCACGCGCGACCGGACAAGACGATCGCGGTCATCTCAACGAGCCAGGTGCCGACGGGCGCCATGGTGACCTCCACCGAGGTCCAGTTCCCCGAGACCAACAGTCTCCTCACGTCAATTGACCGGGTGACCCGGAAGGACGAAAACGTCTTCTTGGATGCGTTGGGCCTTGCCGAGACGCTCTTCACCGACCACATGGCCGCCAACCTGATCGCGCTCGGTGCCGCGTACCAGGCAGGCGCCATTCCCGTGAGCGCCGAGGCGATAGAGGAGGCGATCGTCCTGAACGGGGTCGCTGTCCAGATGAACACCCAGGCGTTTCGCGTAGGACGCCTGCTCGTCGCCGATCCCGCGTGGGCGAAGACGCTGAGGAGGCCGCGGCTGGGCGCTGTCGAGACGACGCCAGTGCTCACCACCGAGGCGCGGGCGCTGGTCGATTCCGTCGGCGCGACGGGCGAGCTCCGGCGGCTTCTGGAGATCCGTGTGCCCGAGCTGATCGCGTACCAGAACGCCCGATACGCCCGGGAGTACGTGGATTTCGTCACGTGCGTGCTCGCCGCCGAGCGCTCGGCCGCGCCCGGCGAAACGCAGCTCAGCGAAGCCGTCGCGCGCTATCTCTTCAAGCTGATGGCCTACAAGGATGAGTACGAGGTCGCCCGGCTCCACCTGAATCCCGAGGTGGCCCGGTCCCTGGCGGCCGAATTCCCCGACGGCGTGAAGATCACCTATCACCTGCACCCGCCGATCCTCCGGGCCCTCGGCCTGAAGACGAAGATCAAGCTGGGCAAATGGTTGGACGGGGTCTTCCGACTGCTCGTCAGCCTCCGGACTCACCGCGGAACCGCCCTGGACCCGTTTGGGTATGCGCAGGTGCGGCGCGTCGAACGGGCACTCATCGGCGAGTACCGAGGCCTCATCGAGAAGGCGCTGGCCGATCTCTCGAATGGGACCTACGAGCGCGCGGTCAAACTGGCCAACCTGCCGGATCTCATCCGCGGCTACGAGGAGATCAAGCTCCGAAACGTCCAGCGCTTCCGCGACGACGTGCGGGCTCTGGGGTTCTGAGGCAGTCCCCCTCACCTTAATCCTCTCCCCCTCAGGGGGAGAGGGGAGGGTGAGGGGGTATTGGGAGGGTGGAGTCATGAGAAGGGTGGCGTTGGTGGGGACGGGAGTCGGCAAGTTCGGAGTCAGAAAGGCAAGCTACCGGGACCTGATCTGGGAGGCGGGGAAGGCCTGCTTCGACTCGGTCCCGGCCGTGAAGCCGAAGGACCTCCAGGGGATCGTCGTGGGGAGCGTGATGCCGGAGCGGACCGCCTTCCAGAGCCACATCTCGTCGCTGGCGGCCGAGGCGCTGGGCATCAAGCCCTCGCACCTGTCGGCGCGCACCGAGCACATGTGCGCCTCAGGCACCGTGGGCATCCGCTACGCCTACGCCTTCATCGCGGCGGGGCTGGCCGATCTGGTGATGGTCCTGGGAGTGGAGAAGCTCAACCAGCCGAGCGGGGACGAGGCG
>JACQWA010000022.1 GCA_016209425.1 Candidatus Rokuibacteriota bacterium | reverse complement strand
TTCCGGACCGAAGACCTCCTCCGGCTGGCCGACGTGGTCGAGGGACTGAGGACCCGTGGTCTTGTAAGTGGAATTACGCCGGATGTGTAATCTAAATTACGCCGCTCAGAATCCCGACACCGGAGGCGTCAAGAAAGTCCTTGGCGCCAGTCACGTCGCTATGTCAGACTGTGACGATAGAACGGCGCCTATCTCTGACGCTAGATGCGGCGTAAATAGACTTACACAACCGGGAGGCCAGGATGCCTCGTCGCCGACGCCAGGATCCCAAGCTGGACGCGCTCCGGCAACGGGGCACCCTCAATCCGCGGCCCGAACGCGTGCGCGATGTCCTGTTCGGGCAGTCGGCGTTCTTCGACGCCAAGGATCTGGCGCAGGTCAAGTACGAGATGATCCGGCGCGCGCAGGTCGACGGCGTCTCGGTCGCCGGCGCCGCCGACACCTTCGGCTTCTCGCGGCCGTCCTTCTATGCGGCACAGGCCGCGTTGACGCGCGAAGGCCTCGCCGGCCTCCTGCCGCGCAAGCGGGGCCCGCGCGCTGGGCACAAGCTGACGCCGGAGATCCTGCGCTTCGTCGGGGAGCTCCGGACGGCCGATCCCTCACGGGCAGCCGCGTCCCTCGTGCGGCTGGTCAAGGCGCGCTTTGGCGTCACGGTCCATCCACGGACGGTCGAGCGCGCGCTCGCCCGACAGGAAAAAAAACGGCGGTGAGGGGGGCGTCCAGCCCGCCGCGCCGCTCGTGTCGGACTACGAGGAACTCCGCCGCGTCGCGACCGGGCGGCCCCCCAGCGCCGGCCACGGCGTGGGGTTCGCGCTGTTCCTCCGCAGCGGCATGGCGGCCTGGATCGAGGCGTGTGCAGCGGTGGCGCCACCGTGCGGGGCGCCTCGGCTGCCGCCGATGCAGCGGGACCAGCTTCTGCCGACGGACATGCGCGGCGAGGTGACCATGGTCCTCGCCACCATGGCGCTCTCGGTCGCTCGCGAAGGAGGGCTCAGGACATGATGGCCAGCGAGGCGCACCAGAAGGTGGCTCCCCGCCACCTCAAGCGCGATGCCTACCTCTACGTCCGGCAATCCACCCTGCGGCAGGTCTTGGAGAACACGGAAAGCACCGAGCGCCAGTACGCCCTGCGCCAGCGTGCCGTGGCGCTGGGGTGGTCGCTCGAGAAGGTCATCGTCATCGACACCGACCAGGGCCAGTCAGGCGCCTCGGCCACGGGGCGCGATGGCTTCCAGCGCTTGGTTGCCGACGTCGGGATGGGGCGGGCCGGCATCGTGATGGGTCTGGAGGTTTCCCGCCTGGCGCGCAACTCGTCCGACTGGCATCGGCTCCTCGAGATCTGCGCGCTGAGCGACACGCTCATCCTCGACGAAGACGGGGTCTATGATCCAGCGCACTTCAATGACCGGCTGCTCCTGGGGCTCAAGGGCACGATGAGCGAGGCGGAGCTGTACGTGCTCCGAGCGCGGTTACGGGGCGGGATCCTGAGCAAGGCGCGGCGGGGCGAACTGGAGACGCCGCTGCCCATCGGGTTCGGCTATGACGCGGCCGTCCCGGGCGTCCGCGACCCGGGCAAGCAAGTGCAGGAGACGATCACGGTCTTCTTTCGGGCGTTCCGCCGGACGGGCTCAGCGACGGCGACGGTCAAGGCCTTCCGTCGCGAGGGCCTGAAGTTTCCGAGCCGCGCGCGGTCGGGGCCGGCCAAAGGCGACGTGATCTGGGGAGAGCTGGACCACTCCCGCGCGCTTTCACTCCTTCACAATCCGCGCTACGCGGGCGCGTTCTTCTTTGGGCGCAGCCGGCAGCGCCGGTACGGCGACCGCGCCGGCACGTTCGAGCGGCTGCCCCGAGAAGAGTGGACCGCGCTCCTGCCGAACGCGCACCCCGGCTACATCTCGTGGGACGAATTCGAGGAGAACCAGCGTCGGCTTCGGGAGAACGCTCAGGCGCAGGGCGCCGACCGCAAGAAAAGCCCACCCCGCGAAGGCCCGGCGCTCCTTCAGGGCCTGGTGGTCTGCGGCGTGTGCGGGGACCGCATGACCGTGCGCTACAACTATCGCGATGGCAAGCGCGTGCCGATGTACGCGTGCCAGCGGAGGGGGATCGCGCGGGCGGAGCCGATCTGCCAGGGCCTCGCGGGCCAGTCCATCGACGAAGCCGTCGGCCGGTTGCTCGTGGAGGCCATGACCCCCGTGGCGCTGGAAGCGACCCTCACCGTTCAGCAGGAGCTTCAGGCTCGCCTCGACGAGGCCGAGCATCTCCGGAATCGCCAAGTCGAACGAGCACGCTACGAGGCCGACCTCGCCCGACGCCGGTTCATGCAGGTCGACCCGGACAATCGCTTGGTCGCTGACGAGCTCGAGGCGGAGTGGAATCGCAGGCTCCAAGCGGTGGCCACGGCCCAAGAGGAGGCCGAGCGGCAGCGCGGCCACGATCGGGCGATCCTCGACGACACGCAGCGCGCCCGCATCTTGGCGCTCGCGGCCGATCTGCCCCGGCTCTGGCACGAGCCGACGACGCCCGACCGCGAGCGCAAGCGCATGGCTCGGCTGCTCATCGAGGACGTCACGCTCGTCAAGGGGCCGTCGATTGCGGTCCACGTGCGCTTCCGCGGCGGTGCGACCATGACCCTGCAATTGCCCCCGGCCCTCACCGCCTGGCAGTTGCGGCAGACGAGCTCGGATGTGGTGACCGCGGTCGACACGCTGCTCGACGAACACACGGACGTGCCGATCGCGGCGATCCTGAACGAGCGGGGCTATCGCTCCGGCACCGGCAAGCCATTTCATGCGCTGCTGGTGGCTCAGATCCGCTCGCAGTACCACCTCCGCAGTCGCTATGATCGACTACGAGCGGCCGGGATGCTCGACAAACAGGAGATCGCGAAGCAGCTCCACGTCGCCCCGGAGACGATCAAGATCTGGCGCCGGGCGGGCTTGCTGCGCGCTTCTCCCTACAACGACAAGGGCCAGTGCCTGTTCGAGCCCGCAGGGCCGGACAGCCCGATCAGGTACAAGCACAAGAACATCCTGCGGCACCGCCGCGCGGCCGCACGGCGACTAGTAATCACCACCGATCCCAAGAGATGAGGTGCAGTATGAAGCGCAGCCCTTTTCGTTGCCGCGGGCCACCGCGCATGGCTGGGGGGCAAAGTGGTAGTGGCCGGCGAGCTCGAGCAGGCGGGGATGAAACCGGATGTGATCGCCGACCCGCTCGAGGACAACACTCTTGAGATTGTCGTAGAGGATCGTGCGGGGCACGCCCCCGAGGGCGGCGAAGGCCTCGACATGGCCGCGCAGGAAGCTCTCGAGCGTCTGGTCGAGGGCGAAGCGCGCGTAGCCGGCACGCGACCACGAGAGTACGAGCACGAAGCACGACAGGCTGCGGGTGGTCGCCCCGACGCGGACCTGACCGAAGTGGCCCCAGTCGACCTGGCCCTGCTCGCCCGGGAGCGTGTCGAGGCGGAGATAGGCCTCGGCGCGCGCCGCGGGACGTACGGTCCGGACATAGCGCCGGACCTGGACCGCCGAGCCGGGGTAGCCGCGCTCGCGCACCATGGCCCACAGGCGCGTCGCCCGCAGGCGTGGGTACTGCTCGAGCGTGGCCGTGATGAACGCCTTGTAGGGATCGAGCGCGCTGGGGCGGACCTGGGTGCCCGGACGGATGAAGCGGTCGCTCTCGAGGGCATGCCGGACGGTGTCGTGATGGACCCCGAGTTGGCCAGCGATGGTATGCACCGGCCAGTGCTCGGCGAAGAAGAGCCGGCGGATCCGAGCGTGAAGCTCCGGCGGGATCATGCCCGCGGCTCCCAGAGGCGCAGCTGGCGAACGTCAGCGAAGTCGCCGAGGCCGCTGAGGCCGGCGGCGATGTTCGGCGGTCGCGGCCGTCCGACGACGAGGTCGATCGCGACGAGCGGCGTGCGGGTGAGACCGTCCACGGTCGCGTGCCAGCGTGGTGTGACGCACAAAGCGTCCACGGCGGCCACACCGAGCGCAGCGTACAGGGGCCGGCCGTACCAGAGCGCGACGCCTTCGGCGAGCGTCTCCAGCGCGCGCGGGTGCTGCGGGGCGTCGGGCAAGCGGGCCTTGAGCACCGGGATCGGGCCGTCCTGCACCAGCAACCGTGTGACGTCCGGCCCGGGGCGTACGCCCATCCAGAGAGTCTGCATCGGGCGCCTCCTCGGCAGAGGGCTCGTCGGTGATCGCGATCGCCGACGGCGGTGGTGCGGGGGCGACCATGCCCGAGGCGGCCGGCGCGTGGGTAGTCTGATGCGTCACGTTTTTCCGGCGCGCGCGGTACCGAGCCTGACGGGCGGCGTGGTGGAACCGCCCGGGGCGGCTCTGTTGATAGCGGCGGCCGGCATCCTGGAGCGTCCGCCGGCGGGCGTGCGCGGCGCAGGCTCGGCCACAGTACCGCTGCCCGCGGTCGCAGCCGCGGCACAGGAAGAACAGCTGCTGGCAGCCCCGCCCGGTGCAGATGACCAACCGCAGCGAATCCACGCGCTCCCGCGCTCAGGCCGCGGGGGCTGGACAACCGCGAGATGGTGTGCGAAGAAGGGAGCGGCGTGGAACGCGCTCCCACGTGTAATCGCGCCAGAGGGTCCGGGGTGTCCAGACTCCGGGCCCTCACCCCTCAGCGCCGTCGGCGGGACCGATCTACCTCAACTCACCTGGCCGCCGCAACTGACCTCAGCGTCGGCCGGTCCCAAATTCCGCGCTTTCTGATGACCGCCAACAGTCCCGGAGCATATCGACGAGGTCGTTGCCGTCCCGCTGCCGCCGCGCTGCCCGCACTGCGGAGCCGCCGTCGACCCGCTCGGCGTCGCGCCGCAGTATCACGCTGAGCTGCCGCCCGTGCGCCCCCACGTCACTCGCTTCGACGTCGCCCTCGGCCGCTGCCGTCACTGCCGCCGGCGGGTGCAAGGCCGGCATCCGCGCCAGACCTCCGACGCGCTGGGCGCGGCCGCCTCGCAACTGGGGCCGCGGGCGCTGGCGCTCGCCGCGGATCTCAAC
>JACQWA010000227.1 GCA_016209425.1 Candidatus Rokuibacteriota bacterium | reverse complement strand
GTACCCGCCGCAGGCGGGTGCGATCCCTTGCGGGCGGGTCGATCAGCTAAACGTGGGGGGGGTGGTGGGGATGGGGAGCTTCACCGAGAAGACGCTCCCCTTGCCGACCTCGCTCTGCACGTCGATGGTGCCGCCGTGGGACTGGATGATTCCCAGGCTCACCGACAGCCCGAGACCGGTCCCCTTCACCGTAGGCTTCGTCGTGAAAAAGGGGTCGAAGATCCTCGAGAGGTTGGCCGGGGCGATGCCCGCGCCGGTGTCGCCCAGGTCAACCCGCACGAACTCCCCATCGCGCGCCGTCGTCACGGTGAGCGTGCCCCCGTTCGGCATGGCGTCGAGCGCGTTGGTGATGAGGTTGAGGAATACCTGCTTGCACTGGGGCACGTCCACATCGATCAGCGGCAGGTCCGGGTCGTACCGCTCCTCGACGGCGATGTTCGACAGCGCGGCGTGGCGGCGGACCAGCGCCAGGGTGTCCTTCACGGTTTGCCCCACGTCCACCCGTTCCTTCGTGAAGTCGCGCTGGCGGGAGAAGTCCAGGAGCGCGCGCACGGTCTCGCGGATCCTCAAGGCCTCGCTCTGGATGGTCTTCAGGTAATCGGTGCGCGAGGCGGTCTCCACGCCCTCCTCGAGCATGAGGGTCGTGTAGCCCAGGATGCTCGTCATGGGGTTGTTGATCTCGTGGGCGATGTTCGCGGCCAGCTCCCCGATCGCCGCCAGCTTCGCCGATTGGACGAGCTGGGCCTGCGTGGTCCGGAGCTCATCCATCTGGCGCCTCAGTCCCTCATACAACCGGGCATTCTCGGACGCCACGGCGACTTGGCTGGCGACGATCCTGAGGACCTGCTCAGCGTCGGCCGGCGACAGATCGGCGGACGCGATCCACCCGCGCAGGCGACCGGTGACGCGTCCCTCGATGGCCAGGGGCACCTCCAGCAGGCGCCCCTCCCCACCGGCCGGCGCGGCCGCTTTCCCGGGCTCCGGCAGCGGCCAGATGACCAGCTTGCCGGTGTCGGAATCGACCACCGAGACCTCCAGGCGCGAGAAGCCGAGCGCGGGAGCCAGCGCGGGGAGCAGCTCGCCCGCGAGCGTCTCGAGGCTCAACTGCGAGGTAATCTGCTCCCCGATCCGGTGGAGGCTTTCCAGCTGGGCGCTGCGCGCCGTCAGGTCGCGGTTGGCCTTCTCGAGCTCCTGGATCTTGTTGAACAGCCGCTGGACCAGCCGCTGGTTCAGCTCGCGCAGGTAGCCGCTCTGTTGCGCGGGCTCCACCTGTTCGCGCCTGCCGCGCAGGAACTCCGCCACCTGACCGGGGAAACGGTCCACGTCGATGGGCTTGGCGATGTACCCGTTGCACCCCGCGGTGAGGATCCGCTCCCGGTCGCCGGGGTTCACGTAGGCGGTGAGCGCCACGATCAGCGTGGTGGCAAGGGAGGGAAAGGCCCGCAAGGCCGCGGCGGCCTCGTAACCGTCGAAGCGCGGCAGCCCGATGTCGAGCAGGATCAGGTCGGGTGCCTCGCGGACGGCCTTGTCGATCCCCTGCAACCCGTCCTCGGCTTCCAGGAGCTGGTAGCCCTCGGCCACGAGGAGCCGGCGGACCAGGCGCCGGTTGTCCGGATTGTCCTCGATGTGGAGAATCTTCACCGCTTTCCCCGCGCCCACCGGCTCAGGCATGGTGGACCTCCTGGGCCGGGACGGACTCCAGCGGAAGCGTGAAGGAGAACGTGGAGCCCCGCCCCTCGCGGCTTTCCACCCAGATCTCGCCGCCGTGCAGCTCGACGAAGGACTTGGAGATCACGAGCCCCAGCCCGGTGCCGCCGAGGGGGAGGTGGATCTTCCCGCCGTTCAGCTGCTGGAAGGCGCGGAAGAGCTTGGCCTGGTCCTCCTCCCGGATGCCCACGCCGGTGTCCAGGACGCTGACCAGGAGGCGGTTGTCGCCCGCCCGCGCGCGGACGGTGACCGCGCCCTCGGGCGTGAACTTCACCGCGTTGGAGAGCAGGTTCAGCAGCACCTGGCGGATCTTGGTCCGGTCGGCCAGCACCGGCGGGAGCGCCGGCTCGATCTCCTGGCTGATGGTCAGCTTCCGGCCCCGGATCAGCGGCAGCGTGGTCCTCACGCACTCCTCGATCAGCTCCTCGATCGCGATCGGCGCCTTCTCCAGCTCCAGCGTCCCCGACTCGATCTTGGAGAAGTCGAGCACGTCGTTGATGAGGTGCAGGAGGTGCAGGCCGTTCGAGAGAATCGCCGCCAGGTCCTCTTCCTGGTCCTTGTCCAGCGTCCCGCCCGAGGCCTTGAGCATGACCTTGGAGAATCCGATGATCGAGTTCAGCGGCGTGCGCAGCTCGTGGGAGAACTGGGCCAGGAACTGGGACTTCAGGCGGTTCGCCTCCATGAGCTGCTCGTTGGTCCGCTTCAGCTGCTCGTAGAGCTGGCTCGTCTGGAGCGCGACCGTGGCCTGGCCGGCCAGCACCCTGAGGAGCTCCAGCTCCTCGCCGTCGTAGACCTCGCCCGAGAGCTTTTCGCCCAGCGCCAGAACGCCGATCAGCTCCCCCTCCGATTTCAGCGGCACGAGCAGGGCCACCTGCATGGCCGCCAGGTCCGCCTCCGCCTCGCCGAGCGCTTCGGCCATGCGCCGCCGGAGCTGGATCTCCTCCCGCACCAGAATGTCGTTGTCGCGGAGCCAGCGGATGATCGGCCCCTGCACGCGGAGCGGCCGCCACTCGCCTTCAATGGCCCCGGCGGAGACGAGGCACTCGACCTGATACTCCCCCGTCCCGGGGTCGAAGAGGTAGAGCGCCCCGTGCGTGAGCGGGATCCGATCGACGAGGGTCTGGACCAGCGTGTCGGCCAGGCGCGTGACGTCCAGCAGCGAGCCCATCCGCTTGCGGAGGTCCGACAGGGTCTCGTAGAAGCCATAGCGCTTGCGGTAGATCAGGCGGTCCAGCCACCCCTCGACCGTGCGGGTCAGCGGGGTCAGCAACACCGCGAGGAGGAACGCCAGGACGAGGTCTTCCCGCAGCGAGAGCGTGTAGCGAAGCTCCCAGGTGCGCTCGGCAAAGGTTCCCAGCGCGATCACCAGGGGGATGGAGGCCGCCACCAGCCCCCCGAAGATCGCGACCCGTTTGGCCGCGACCCCCACATTGATCAGGCGGTACCGGACGATGGACACCCCCAGGAGCAGCGCGAAGACCGCGTTGGCTGGAATCCCGATCGGGTAGAGCCATTCCAGCTTGAACCCGAACCGAACGATGTCCACGACGCCGCCGAGGACGCTGATCACCGAGCCGACGAGGATCAGCAGGGCGCGGTTGCGGCGGAAGGCCGAGCTGATGCCCCGGTACGCCAGCGCCAGCTCCAGGATCCCCCCCAGGATCGACGCCATGAAGTAGGCGAAGAAGACCTTGTAGAGGGGGCCGGACGCGGGCGCGAACCCCCAGGAGGTCATCGCGACCCCGCGCATGAACAGGGGCGTGGGGCTGATG
>JACQWA010000210.1 GCA_016209425.1 Candidatus Rokuibacteriota bacterium | reverse complement strand
TCGCCTTCGACCGGCGGCTCGATCCCCACCGATGGGCGTTCGACCTGAACGGGCATCAGAAGTGGTCGACCACGACCGGCGGGCAAGCGGACCCCTTTGCCCAGTTCCAGGCCCAGCTCGCCGTCGGCCCGAACGGCACCGTGTATCACACCAACCTCATCGGCACGCTCGGCTGGAGCGTGCAGGCCATCCGCCCAACGGACGGCTCGGTCCTGTGGACCTACTACCAGTTTCCCGGCAACGACTATTCACCGCCCGACGTCGGTCCCGGCGGGACCATCTACGTGGCCCGGAACCTCTCGTTCCTCGACGCCCTCAATCCGAACGGGACCCTGCTCTGGGAGTTCTCCGATGGCTCGATCGTCGACCAGCCGATCGCGAGCCCGGCCGGCGACATCGTCTTCGCCGGCGGCAGGCCCAACTTCGGGATGCCGGGGTTCATCCGCGCCTACAGCACGGTCACCGGACAGCCGCTCTGGAGCCTCGATCTCGGCACGGCGAACGGCGGGAACGCGATCCTCTACAGCCGCTCCCGGTTCACGTCTGACGGGAGCGCGGTCTACTTCGGGACGGCCATCCTCGGCCAGAGCTCCATCAATCCCTTCTCCTACCTCTACGCCATCGACACCACGGCGACCCCGCCCGCCTTTCTCATGACACTCACCCTCGACGCGACGACGGTCGTGGGAGCCATGCCCTCGACGGGCACGGTGACGCTTTCCGCTCCGGCTCCCTCCGGTGGCGTCGTCGTGACTCTGACGAGCAGCAACACCGCCGTCGCGAGCGTGCCGCCCAGCGTCACGGTCGCAGCCGGGCAGAGCTCGGAGACCTTCACGGTCACGACGTTCAACATCGGGATCACGACGACCTCGACGATCTCGGGATACTACAACGGAGGCACCGCGTCCTCCGTCCTGACGGTGACCGCCGGTCCGACCCAGGCAAAGCTCTCCTCGGTGAGCCTCAGCCCCACGACCGTCACGGGAGGGTCCACGGCGACCGGGACCGTGAGGCTGACCGGTCCCGCGCCGGCGGGCGGCGCCATCGTCAGGCTGTCGAGCAGCAAGCCGCGAGTCGCGGCCGTTCCCGCCAGCGTCACGGTGCCAGCGGGTGCGACGTCGGCGACCTTCACGGTCACGACGAAGCGGGCCACGGCGACGACGGCCCTCATCCGTGGCTCCTTCGGCGGCGTGAGCCGGCAGGCGACCCTGACGGTCACCCGCGGAGACGCGGTTCTGTCGCCCTAGAGAGTGGAAGGAGTCGCCGTCACGCCCCCGTGATCCCCAATCAGGGACCCCGACGATGTGCTGGTCACCGGGGACAAGGATCTTCCTCAGGCCGCCCACCCTGGACGGCTTCGAATCCTTGATCCGCGAGGATTCTGGGAACTGACCCGCGGCAGCCGGTGCGAACCAGCCGCCTTTAATGAAGCCGTCCGCTGCCAAGCCCCGATCAAGCCCCGATCAAGCACGTCGTGCAGGCGGCTTATTCTAGGAGGACCGACGGCAGCCAGAGCGCCAGGGCGGGGAAGGCGAGCACGAGGGCGAGCCCGAGGACCTGGAGGACCATGAACTCCATCATCCCGAGGTAGATGTCCTTCAGGTCCCAGTCCGGCACGACGCCTTTCAGGAAATAGGCCGACAGGGCGACGGGCGGGGAGAGCCACGCGGTCTGGAGGTTCACGGCCACCAGGGTGCAAAACCAGACCAGGTTGACCCCGAGCTCCCGCACGACGGGCAGCAGGATGGGGATCACGATGAGCACGATGGGGACCCACTCGAGCGGCCACGCCAGGACGAAGATCAGCGCCATGATGGTGAGGAGCACGGCCATGGGCGGGAGCTGGAGCCCCACGATCGTCTCCGTGATCATGATCGGGGTCCCCAGGCGCGAGAAGACGGCGCCGAAGAAGTTCGAGGCCGCCGCCAGGAACAGGACCAGGGTCGAGACCTCGGTGGTCTGGAGGACGGCCGACACGAGTCTATTCCAGGTCAGGCGACGGTAGGCGAGCGTCAGCAGGAGCGCGCCGAACGCCCCCATGGCGGCGCCCTCGGTGGGCGTGGCAAGCCCGCTCAGGATGCTCCCCAGGGAGGCCAGCACGAGCACCGCCGGGGGAACGAGCCCCACGACGAACTCCCTGATGACCTTGGCGACGGACCCGGCGCGCTCCGCGCGCGGGAGCGGCGGCCCCAGGCGGGGGTCGAGGAAGCTCCGGACCATCGCGTACGTGGTGAACAGCCCCGCCAGGACAAGCCCGGGTATGATCGCGGCCGCGAAGAGGTCCACGACCGAGACGCCCACTACGGGCCCCATCACCACGAGCATGACGCTCGGCGGGATCAGGATGCCGAGCGTGCCGCCCGCCGTGATGACGCCGGCGGAGAGGCGGACGTCGTAGCCGCTCCGCTTCATGGAGGGGCTCGCCATCAGCCCGAGCAGCGTCACCGACGCCCCGACGATGCCCGTGGCGGCGGCGAAGATGGTGGCGGTGAACATCACCGCCAGGTACAGCGAACCCCGCACCGGGGCCAGCATGAGCTGGAAGGCCCGGAACAGGCGGTCCATGAGGCCGGCCTGCTCGAGCAGCACGCCCATGAAGATGAACAGGGGCACGGCCGCCAGGACCCCCTCCTGCATCACCCCGAAGAACTGGAACACCATCAGGGGGAACACCTGGAGCCCGAAGCCGATCCAGCCGAAGGCCAGGGCCAGGAAGATCAGCGTGAAGGCGATGGGGAAGCCGACGAAGATGCCGGCGAAGAGGCTCCCGAGGAGTGCGAGCCCCAGCGTCTCGGGGCTCACGGCCATCTCCCCCGCACCGCCGCGTAGAGGCTCTTCAGGAACTCCGAGATTCCCTGGAGCAGCAGGAGCCCGGCAGCGATGGGGATCACCATCTTCAGGAGGTAGATCGGCGCCCGCCACGAGCTCGTGATCGCGCGCTCTCCCTGGACCCACGAATCCCACGCGAAGCCCCACCCCGACCAGAGGAACAGCGCGATCCCCGGGAAGAAGAGCAGGAGGTACAGGAGCGCGTCGACCATCCCCTGTATCCGCGGCGACCAGAGCCGGTAGAAGAAGTCAGTGCGGACGTGTGCCCCGCGGTGGAGCGTGTAGGCCGCCCCGAGCATGAACAGGGTGCCGTAGAGCATGTAGCTGACGTCGGACGCCCAGATGGTCGGCCGGTAGAAGAACTTCCGGGAGACGACCTCGTACACGAGGGCCAGCATCAGCGGGAGGATCAGCCAGCTCGAGAACCGCGCCGTCCAAACGCTGATCCCGTCGAGGACCCGGAAAGCCCTCGCCGGCGCCTTCGGAGGCCCCTCCATCGCCCCTCCCCCGTGAGCCGTCGGCACGTTCGGAAACGCGAGGAGGGGGAGCCGGGCGCTCCCCCTCCTCGCCGGTTGGGCTCGAGCCCCGTCCCTACCGGTCCTTCAAGGCGCTCTCCGCCAGGAACAGGTCGACCTTGTGCGCGTTGATGCGGTACGGCATGGCGAGCTGCGCGAACTGCCGCTGAGACTCCAGGACCTTCTTGAAGAAGGCGTCGCGCGCCGCGTACTTGTCGAGCACCTTCTTCGTCGCCTTCGGGAACTGGGTGAAGTACTCCCTGGGCGTCTCCTGGAGCACGACGCCGTGCTTCTCCACCAGCTCCTTGAGCGCGATGCCGTTCCGGTGGATCAGGAGCGCGTAGTGCTCGAGGTTCGCCGCCATGGCCGCGGTGTCGATCATGGCCTGGACGTCCGGCGGCAGCCGCTTCCAGAAGTCGCCATTGACGATGAGGTCGGCGACGACCGTGACCTGGTGCAGGCCCTGCAGGTAGTAGTTCTTCCAGACGCGGTGGAAGCCGAAGGCGAGGTCGTCGGACGGGAACCCCCACTCCGCAGCGTCGATGACCCCGCGCTGCGCGGCGGGCAGGATCTCCGGCCCCGGCAGGCTCACCGCCGTGATCCCCGCTTCGAGATAGATCTCGCCCGGCAGCCCCGGCGGGGTGCGGAAGCGGAGCTTCCGAAAGTCGTCGAGGCTCTGGATCGGCCGCTTGAACCAGCCGAGGGCCTCGGGCCCGACGGCCATGATCGGGAACGGCACCACGCTCGTCTTCAGGCCGTCGCGGTACAGCTCCCGGAGGAGGTTCGCGCCCTCGCCGGAGATGAGCCAGCTCAAGTGTGTCGTCTGGTCCATCCCGGTACCGGCTCCGGCCGGGGGCGAGCCGAAGAGCCCGGCGGCGGGGTGCTTGCCGGACCACACGTGGGTCCACGCGAACCCGGCCTCCACGACGCCCTTGTCGACCGCCTCGAGGATCTCGGACAGGCCGACGACGGCGCCGATCGGGAGCACGTCGACCTTCACGCGCCCGGCCGACATCTTCTGGAGGCGCTCGGCGAACTTCTGCATTCCCTCGAACTGCGTCGCCGCCGACGGCATGCTCGTCTGGATCCGCATGCGAAACGTCGGGGCCTGGGCGATGGCGACGGGCGCCGAGGGCTGCGCCAGCCACATCGTCGGCAACAGGGCGAGGACAACGACCATCACGGTAAACCCGAGCACCCACTTCCTCATACGGAGCCCTCCTTCATCGTTTGGAACCGTGAATGACCGGCCGGCACTGCGCGATGCGGACGCTCCTTCGGGGGTTCTGATCCGGGGAGTCTGTGAAGAGTGTGTGATTCCATTGGACGGAACGACGCCTCAGGGCTGGGGGAACAATGCGTCGCCCCACGCCCTATGAACCTCCATATTAAGTTAAGTTAAGTCATCCCTATACAGCGCGGATGAAGGTGAAGTCAAGCACGAAGTTGGAAGCGCGCCCCGCAGAGGACGGGGCGCCATCGGGTTTCCGGTAACCAGTCCGCTGTTGGTAGACCGTTTGGAAATTCTCGTGCATCAGAACGAACAACATCATCGCCCTCGGGTGGGAGCAGAGGGAGCTAGGAAGGAGGAGACTATGACGGAGTCCCTCTGAGGCGGCGGATGAGCGACGCGTCGGCGGGCGGGAAGGGGTAGCCCTCAAGCTCCTCGGGGGTGGCCCAGGCCACCGCCTGCCCCTCCTGCGGGACGACGGGACCCCCGATCAGGTTGCAGTGGAAAAAGTGCAGGACGACCGTCCGCTCCGGGTAGCGCCAACTGACCGTCTCCAGTTTTTCGCCTACGCTGATCTCGACCCCGAGCTCCTCCTTGAGCTCCCGCCGGAGACACTCTGACAGGGTCTCCCCCGGCCTCAGCTTTCCTCCGGGGAACTCCCAGAATCCTTCCAGGTGTCCCTTCTCCCGGCGGGTGATCAGGTAACGGCCGTCGGCCTCGATCACCGCCGCCGCCACCTCCGCTGTCGCCAAGCCGACCATGATTCATCGGGCCCCCTCACCTTTGTCCTCTCCCCCGTTCGGGGGAGAGGGTAGGGTGAGAGGGTAGGATTTGCAGGAGCCCTTCATCGGGCAAGGGGAGCAGCGCGGGTTGCGCGGCGTGCACCAGGTCGCGCCGAAGTCCATGAGCGCCTGGTTGAAGTCGTAGGCCTTCCCCTTGGGGACAAGTGCGGCGGAGAGCTCCCAGAGGGCCTGCTGGCCGCGGAGGGCTTTCATCCGCCTCGGCCCCAGGAAAACCCGCCCCAGCACCCGGCGGACGTTCGTGTCCAGAATCGGGGTGTCCTGCCTGAAGGCGAAGGAGAGGAGGGCGCCGGCAGTGTAGCGGCCGATTCCCTTGAACTCGCGGAGGGCTCGCAGGTCGTCCGGGAGCCGACCGTTGTAGCGGGCCACCGTCTCCCGCGCGATCCCGTGGAGATGGACCGGGCGAATGTTATAGCCGAGCGGGTACCAGGTGCGTTTGACCTCCTTGACCGGCGCCCGTGCCAGGGCCTCCATCGTCGGGTACCGGGCGAGGAATTCGTGGTACTTCGGGATGACTCGCTCCACCTGGGTCTGCTGGAGCATGATCTCGGAGACGAGGATCGAATACGGGTCCCGGGTGTTCCGCCAGGGGAGGTCGCGGCCGTGACGCCGGTACCAGGCGAGGAGCCGCCGCTGGAAGCGCCCCCGGTCTCGACGATCGGGCACTCGCGGCCGCCCGGCCCTCACTCACCTTCCTCCCTGAAGCGCGTGACCGTAAACCGGTAGAGGGTCACGGCCTGGCTCGGCCGGATCAGGGCCTTGCTCTTCGCGATGGCCACTTGCTGGCTGGGGGTGGTCACGCCCTCGATGGCCGGCAGCAGGACCCCCCGGCGTCCCCCCGCCTCGACCACGACGCCGTACTGGTCGGGGTCGAGATGACCCTCGTCGGGAATCGGCTCGAGGGCTCCCAGGATGTCCACCTCGTATAGCAGGACGACCAGCTCGGACGGGGCCACCGGAGGAAAGCGAGGGTCACTGGATGCCGCAGCCACGGCGTTGGCCATGATCTCGTGGGCCAGCGTGGGCTTGGTCGGGCCCAGGGTGCCGATGCAGCCCCTGAGCGCCTTGCCCAGCCTGAGCGTGACGAAGGCGGCGCCGGGATCTCTCAGAAGAGGAGGCGGATCGGTCGGCGGCGGGAGCAGGGCCTGGCTCCGGACGTAGTACTCGACCGACTGCCGGGCTAACCAGAGGGCCTGGGATCCGATAGCGTCCATGCCAGCCCCTCTATCATGAGCGCTTCGCGGCAGGCAGGCAAGTTGACATCGTCCCGACGCCCCCGGACAATGGAGTGCGTGACGAACCATCTCCCGCTCCATACTGTCCACGCCCAGCTTGGCGCCGTGTTCGATTCGCCCTGCGGCTGGGAGCTGCCGTTCTCCTACGGCGATCCGGCTGCGGAATACCGGGCGGTCAGGACGGCGGCGGGGCTTGTGGATCGCTCCTCTTGCGGAGTGGTAGAGGTGACGGGCCGCGACCGGGTGAGCTTTCTCCAGGCGATGCTGACCAACGATCTGAAGGTGTTGGCCCCGGGCCAGGGGTGCCCGGCGGCCTTTCTGGACGCTCACGGCAAGGTCCAGGCGCTCCTCACCGTGCTGATCCTGGAGGACCGCCTCCTCCTGGTGTTCGGTTCAGGGTCAGCCGACAGGACTCTTCAGGCCCTGGATAAGTTCCTGATCTCCGAGAAGGCGTCCCTCCGTGACGTGAGCGCGGACAGCGCGCGGTTCATGCTCGCGGGGCCGAACACCGCGGTGATTATCGAGCGGCTGACCGGCGAGCCGCCGCTTCCCGGGCCCTGGGCTCATGCCGAACGGACGGTCGGCGGAATCCCCCTTCGCGTCGTCACCGGGGGCGGGGAGACCGGAGAGGCTGAGGCGTGGCTCCACGCCCCCGCATCCGGTGGCGAAGCGGTTTGGGCGGCGACGCTGGAAGCGGGAAAACCGCTGGGCCTGAGTCCCATCGGCGTGACCGCGCTCGACGTGCTGAGGGTGGAGGCTGGAGTGCCCTGGTACGGTCACGACGTGGATGAGACTGTCCTGTTTCCAGAGATTCCGCTGGAGCCATACGTCAGCTACACGAAGGGGTGTTACATCGGCCAGGAGATCGTGGCCCGCATCAAGTATCGGGGCCACGTCAACCGATCGCTCACCGGCCTGACATTCGATGGCGACCGGGTGCCGCCGAGCGGTGCCGCGGTTGAAGTGGACGGGCGCCAAGTCGGCAGCGTGAGGAGCGCGGTCGGCTCGCTCGCGCTCAATCGACCGATTGCCCTCGCCTACGTCCGCCGGGAGCACCTGGACCCGGGGACTGCGGTGACGGTGAAAGACAACGAGCTGACACTGGCGGCTCGGGTCACGGCGCTGCCCTTCTACCGCCGCGGTTCACAATGAATCGCCTGGCCACGGAGACCAGCCCGTATCTTCTCCAGCACCGCCACAATCCCGTGGACTGGTATCCATGGGGGGAGGAGGCGTTTGCGCGGGCGAAGGCCGAGGACAAGCCGATCCTCCTCTCCGTAGGCTACTCGGCCTGCCACTGGTGCCACGTGATGGAGCGGGAGTCCTTCGAGGAC
>JACQWA010000200.1 GCA_016209425.1 Candidatus Rokuibacteriota bacterium | reverse complement strand
CCGCGGGATCGTCCAGAGGTCCTCCTTGTTGTAGAATACCTGGGGATCGGTCATGTGGTAGGTCGCGTACTTGCGCGCCTGGATCGTGAAGAGGTCCTCCGGGTAGCGCAGGTGGCTCCGGAGGTCCTCCGGCATCTCGGACAGCGGCTTCAGGAGGCCGGGGAACGCACGGGCGTAGGTCTGGACCACCGGGTCGGTCGCGTCCGCCAGGTAGAACGTCACGGCGCCGTGGTAGGCGTCCACCGTGGCCTTGACCGAGTTGCGGATGTAGTTGCCCGCGTCCCGCGCCGGCTCCGAGTACGGGTACCGCTCCGAGACCGTGTAGCCGTCGATGATCCACACGAGGCGGCCGTCGGCGGTGATCACCATGTACGGGTCGCGATCGAAGCGGACGAACGGGGCGACCTTCCGGACCCGCTCCGCGATCTGGCGGTAGATCATGATCCGGCTCTCGGCAGTCAGGTCGTCGGAGAGGAGGATCTTGACCTCGCCGAAGCGGATGGCGAACACCGCCTTGGCGAGGAAGGAGCTCATCGGGATCCCGCCGCGGCCCGCGTAGCTCGTGTAGACGTTCTGGTCCCCCGACGGATAGTCCAGCTCCTGCGACCGCGTCCGGACGAAGACGTAGTCGTTGGCAATCTCGCCGTAGTACACCTCGGGGCGGGTCACCTTGACGGGACCCGACGAGACCGGCGGGATGTCCTTGACGAAGAACTCGGGCAGGCCCTCCGGGCTGATCCGGTTCACCGGCCCCATGACGATCCCGTAGCCGTGGGTGTACGTCAGGTGCTCGTTGATCCAGATCCGGCTCGGCAGGTGCCGGTAGGAGAGCTCCCGCGGGGACAGCATGATCTGGCGATACTCCCCGTCGATGAGGTAGCGGTCGTTGTCCACGTCCAGAAACTTATAATAGGTCCGGATCTCCTGGAGCTGGGCGAAGGTGGTGAGGAGGGGACGGTGATCCCAGAGTCGGATGTTTTTGATCGTGATGTTGTTCCGATCCAGGGCGGCGGGGGTCAGGGTCTCCTCCGCCGGGAAGTCCTTCTCCTCGATCCGCTCCAGCCCGTAGGCCTGGCGGGTCATCCGGACGTTGTGGACGATGTAGGGCCGCTCGGCAGCCAGCTCGTTGGGCGTCACCCGGAGGCGCTGCAGCAGCGCCGGGTAGACGCCCAGGCCGCCGACCCACACCGCCCCAAGAACCACCAGCCCCGCCAGGAGGAAGCCCCACCCGGGGCGCCAAACCTGGAAGAGACAGGTGGCGGCGCAGAGGAGCGCCAGCCCCGCCAGGATCTGCAAGGCCGGCAGCGAGGCGTTCACGTCGGTATAGGAGGCGCCGAACACCACGCCCCGGGGGGAGTACAGGACCTCGAAGCGATCGAGCCAGAACCCCCAGGCCTTGAGCGCCAGGAGCGCGGCGCCCAAGAGCAGGAGGTGGACCCGCGCCCCCGCGGCCAGACGCGGCCCCTGGGCGGTCAGCACCAGGCTCCGCTGGAGCACGTACAGGGCGAGGCTCAGGCCGATGGTGGCGATGACGAGGAGCAGGGCCCAGCCGTACAGGAGCCGCCAGAACGGGAGGATGAACACGTAAAAGGAGAGGTCCCGGCTGAACAGCGGGTCCGTGATGGCGAAGGCCGTGGCGTTGAAATACTCCAGCACCGTCTCCCAGTTGCCGCTCGCCGAGACCCCGGAGAAGAAGGCGATGAGGGCGAGAACTGGAACCAGGAGCCGTCGGATGAGAGGCTCGAGGACCGCGCGGCCGGGGAGGCCCAGCTGGTCTTCGAGCTCCCAGAGCACGTCCGGCCGCGCCGTGCGC
Source organism: Candidatus Rokuibacteriota bacterium (assembly GCA_016209425.1). Taxonomy (GTDB): domain Bacteria; phylum Methylomirabilota; class Methylomirabilia; order Rokubacteriales; family CSP1-6; genus JACQWA01. The sequence continues at coordinate 29,084 of JACQWA010000200.1, read as the reverse complement.
GCGGCGACGGCCAGATTCAGGTACAGGACGACGAACGTCCCGAGGCCGACGCCGAGGACGAGCCAGCCGCGCAGGGTGAGAATGGTGAGGAAGACCGGCGCGTACCCCACTTCCTGGAACCAGAGCCAGTCCGTGTAGAGCGGCACGGCCTGGCCCACCAGCCCCAGGACGACCAGGATCAGCAGGAGCCAGAGCAGGACTTTCGGACGTCCGTTGGCCATGGCGAGAGAATTATAACCGAACCGGACGGGGCCCGCTGCGCAATCAGGTCCCGTGGGTCCAGGAGGAGAGGTACGCCTCTTGGTCCGGGGTCAGCTCGTCAACCTGGATGTCCATCGCGGCGAGCTTCAGGCGGGCGATCTCGCGATCGATCTCGGAGGGGACCCCGTACACGCGCTTTTGCAGGCTTCGCCCGTGCTTGACCAGGTGCTCAACCGACAGGGCCTGGTTCGCGAAGCTCATGTCCATGACCGCGGCCGGGTGCCCCTCGGCCGCGGCGAGGTTGATGAGGCGCCCTTCGCCCAGGACGTTGATCCGACGGCCGCCCGGGAGCGTGTACTCCTCCACGAAAGGGCGAACGGTCCGGCGGGACCGGCTCAGGGCCGCGAGGGCCTCCAGGTCGATCTCCACGTTGAAGTGGCCGGCGTTGGCCAGGATGGCGCCGTCCTTCATCCGGGCGAAGTGCTCCTTCCGGATCACGCTCGTGTTGCCCGTGACGGTGACGAACAGATCCCCGATCTCGGCGGCGCGGTCCATCGTCAGGACCCGATACCCATCCATGACCGCTTCGAGCGCTCTGAGGGGGTCCACCTCCGTGATGATCACGTGCGCGCCCATCCCGTGCGCGCGCGCCGCCAGGCCCCGCCCGCACATGCCGTACCCCGAGATCACGAAACTCTTCCCGGCCAGCAGCATATTGGTGGCGCGGAGGATCCCGTCGATCGTGGACTGCCCGGTGCCGTAGCGGTTGTCGAAGAGGTGCTTGGTGTCGGCGTCATTGACGGCGATGATCGGGTATGCGAGCACCCCCTGCCGTTCCATGGCCCGCAGCCGGATAACGCCCGTGGTGGTCTCCTCCGTCCCGCCGATGATGCCGGGAAGGAGCTGCCGCTGGTCGCCGTGGAGGGTGGAGATCAGATCGGCGCCGTCGTCCAGGGTGATCTGCGGGGCAATGGCCAGCACGGCCTGGATGTGGCGGTAATAGCGCGCGGTGTCCTCGCCCTTCTGGGCGAAGACGGAGATGTCGAATTCCTTGACCAGCGCGGCGGCCACGTCGTCCTGGGTGGACAGGGGATTGCTCGCACAGAGGGCGAGCCGGGCCCCACCGGCCTTGAGCGCGCTCATGAGGACCGCGGTCTCCGTGGTGACGTGCAGGCAGGCCCCCACCCGGACCCCCGCGAGGGGTTGCTCCTTGGCGAACCGCTCGCGGATCTGGCGAAGGACCGGCATGGACTGCTCCGCCCACTCGATGCGGAGCCGGCCGGCGCCGGCGAGGGAAAGGTCCTTGGCGTCGTGGTCGATCACAAGACGGTCCTCTCGTTCAACGGCACCTCCTTCGAGCGCGGGCTTCGCCCCCGCTACCTCGGGGGGAGCTCCCGAGGGGGGCGTGCCCCCCTCGGGTTAGAGGCCGGCGTCCTCTCTCAGATCCTTGACGCGGTCGGTGCGCTCCCAGGTGAACTCGGGTTCGTTCCGGCCGAAGTGCCCGTAGGCCGCCGTCTTCTTGAAGATGGGCCGGCGCAGGTTGAGGTACTTGATGATCCCCGCCGGCGTGAGGTCGAAGTGTCGGCGGATCATCTCCTGGAGCTTCCGGTCCGGCACCTTCCCGGTCCCGAAGGTCTCCACCATGACCGACACCGGGTCGGCCACGCCGATGGCGTACGCCACCTGGACCTGGTCCCGCGCCGCCAGCCCGGCGGCGACGATGTTCTTGGCGATGTGCCGGGCCATGTAGCACGCCGAGCGGTCCACCTTGGTCGGGTCCTTGCCCGAAAACGCCCCGCCGCCGTGGGGGCAGGAGCCGCCGTAGGTGTCCACGATGATCTTCCGGCCGGTGAGGCCGGTGTCGCCCATCGGACCCCCGGTGACGAATCGCCCCGTGGGATTGATGTGGTAGACACACCGCGTTGGATCGATGAGCTCGGGTGGAATCGCCGCGAGGACCACGTGCTGGATGATGTCCTCGCGGACCTGCTGGAGGGTGACGTCGGGGCCGTGCTGGGCCGCCACGACGACCGTTTCCACCGAGCGCGGCTTGCCGTCCACGTACCGGACCGAGACCTGGCTCTTCCCGTCCGGCCGCAGGTAATCGACAATGCCGCGGCGGCGCACCTCCGTGAGCCGCTGGACGAGCCGATGGGCGAGCATGATCGGCACCGGCATCAGCTCCGGCGTCTCGGTGCACGCATAGCCGAACATGAGCCCCTGATCGCCGGCGCCGAGCGCGTCCACGCCCATGGCGATGTCGGAGGACTGCTCGTCGATGGCCGTGATGACGCCGCAGGTCTCGTAGTCGAACCCGTACTTGGCGCGGGTGTAGCCCACCGCCTTGATCGTCTCGCGGGCAATCCGCGGGATATCCACATAGCAGGAGGTCGTGATCTCCCCTGCCACCACCACGAGGCCGGTCGTCAACAGGCATTCGCACGCGACGCGGCCCGTCGGGTCTTGAGCGATGATCGCATCGAGCACCGCGTCGGAGATCTGATCCGCGATCTTGTCCGGGTGCCCCTCGGTCACCGATTCGGAGGTGAACAGGTAGTCCTCCCGCGCCATGTCACTCCTCCCGTTCAGAATTTGTCGCAGCTCTTGAACATCGCACTTTAGCACATCGTCCGGAGGGTCTCAAGGAGAATTCCCGAGCGCCTGGATGCTCAGGGTGATTCGCTCCTCCCATGCCTGGCCTGGATCGAGGGAGAGCGGCCACGACAGGAGCAGCGACGAGCCCTGGAAGATTCGCTCAAAACCCGCCTCCGAGAGCGACACCGTCTCCACCGGGGCCCACGCCGCTGTGGCCGGCCGATCCCAGGCCAGGGCCGCGACGAGCGCCATCCATTGGTCCACGAGCTCCACGCCGCGCCGGCCGGCGGCGACCCCCCGGCTCCGGAGGCTCGGGTGTCCCGGGACCCGGTAGTAGCGCGCTGGAAGATCTCCCCCGGTGAGGGCAAGGTTCCACTGCACCGCCCAGCGGCCGCTGAGCCGGGAGGTCCCGTTCCATCTGACGCGATACGCCACGTCGACCTCGGGCCGCGCTCCGAAGACCCCCACCGCTTTCTCAACGACAAGCGGCCACCCACCCGGATTGGCGGTTGAAAACACGACGTTGAGCTGCGGAGGGGCACTCTGGATGACGTGCTCCATCGGCCGATCCCCCAAGACCACCCATGCCTTGTCCCACGGGTGCAGGGGATCCAGCTCTCCCGATTCAGGGAACAGGCCATCCAGGAGGGACGCCCGCCGGAATCGGTCGTAGCGCAGCAGCTCCCCGAGTCCGGGCTCCTTGAATTCCATCCGCTCGTGGATGGTCTTCACCGACTCTTGAGCGCCCTCGACCGAGGGGGGGCCTTTCACCCGCCCGTGGTAAGCCTCCGGCCGCAGCGTCAGGACGTCGGCCAGGTCCAGCGCCTTGGGTGCATAGGCGATCTCGGTGAGGCAGCCGCCTGCCGTCGGATGGAGGGTGAGCGTCAGCGCCGGAGTCCGCACCTGCACCTCGCTGAGTCCGTCGCCGTTCAGATCTCCGCGGCTCCACTGGATCGGCGGTTCCACCTCGACCTCTCCCAGCAGCCGTTCGGCCCTGATGAGGGCCTGCCGCGCCGCGCGGCGAAGGTGTGGGAGGTAGCACCCGCCGAATATTCCGTGCCAGTAGGCGTCGTTGCCCTGTCCGCGCCAGAGCTGAGTGCGCGCCTCCACGAGGCGGGGGTCGGCCGGTTGCCGGGCCACGGCCTCATGGATCCGGTGCGAGAGCCTGAGCATCTTCCAGTAGACGTCGTTCACCTCCGGATACTTGACGAGGAAGTTCCGCCAGAATCCGCCGCGAAGGAGATGGCCGAGCTTCTCCCCGTCAGGCAGCGCCTGGAGCCGGTGCTTGGCCTCCTCGAGGTCGTGCGCCGCGTCGGGCGGAAGCGCCCACTCCCCCATCTCCCGGTAGGCGGCGGTGGGCAGGTAGATGCGGCCACTGGCCGGGGAGCGGTCCAAATAGCCGGAGAGGGTCGAAACCTGGACCCACTCGGTCTTCGTGAGCGTCTCGAAGAAGCGCCGGAGCCGGCCCTCCTCGTGACAGAGCCGGTATGTCCCCGGCCACACCCCGAACTTCTCGCCGTCGTCCACGAGCGTCAGGCTCCCCCCCCGCTCGCGCCTGTCGGCGAGGTAGGCGAGGGTGTCTTCGGGTTCGGCGAAGGGAACGAGGTAGCGGAGCCGCTGGCTGATCGGGAACACCGCCAGCGTGAACCCTTGCTCTTCGGTGAGGAAGTACCCCGCGAGGGTCGCGGGATCAAGCCCCGCCAGGGCAAAGTGGCTGTCGTCCACCAGCACGTACTCGACGCCGGCCTCACGGAGCACCTTGGGCAGCTGAGGCTCCCACACCCGCTCGGCCAGCCACATGCCCCGCGGACTCACCCCGAACTGGCGCCTGAGGAACTCCGTGAGCTCCTGGATCTGCCCCACCTTGTCCCAGTCAGGCAGGATGGGCAGCATCGGCTCGTAAAATCCTCCCGTCAGCAGCTCGGCCTGCCCCCTGGCCGCAAGCGTCCCGAGGAGATCGAACGTCCCGGATGCGTGCTCCCGCAGCCAGAGCAGGAGATTCCCGGAGGTATGGACCGTCACCGGGAGATGGGGAAACTGCTCAAGGAGGGCGAGGAACGGATGGTACGCCCGATCGGTGGCGTCGGCGATCACCTGGTCGAAGTTCCCCACCGGTTGGTGGTTGTGGATGCCGAAGAGAAAGGTGAGCGTGTCGGGCGCGCCCGTCTCCCGCGGGGGTTCACTCACGGGCGATGTCCCGGTGAGTCACGGTGGGGGGAACCCCCTGGGCCTCCAGGAACGGACGGAGCTCCTCGACGAGGGCCACCGACCGATGCCGCCCGCCGGTGCATCCGATGGCGACGGTGAGATACGCCTTGCCCTCGCGCTGGTAGAAGGGCAGCAGAAAGCGCAGGAGGTCTTTGAGGTGGTCCAGGAGCCGGCGGCTCTCCTCGTGCTTGAGGATGAACTCGCGTACCGGCGCATCGCGCCCGTCCAGGGCGTGCAGCGCTTCCACGAAGTGAGGATTGGGGAGAAAGCGGACATCGAAGACGAGGTCCGAGTCGTAGGGGATCCCGTGCTTGTAGCCGAAGGAGACCAGCGACACCGTGAGGGGGCCCCGCGTTTTCGTCGCGCCGTAGACGTCCACCAGGAGCTCCTTGAGCTGGTGGACGGTGAGGCCGGAGGTGTCCACGATCCGGTCGGCGATCTCCCGGAAGTGGGCCATGGCCTTCCGCTCGGCCCGGATCCCATCCAGGATGTTGCCGTTCCCCGCCAGGGGGTGTCGTCGCCGCGTCTCGTGATACCGACGGACAAGCGACTCGTCCCCCGCCTCGAGGAAGAGCACCTCGGTGGAATATCCCTGGCCCTTCAGCTCCTGGAGGATCTCGACGAGATGGGCCAGGTATTCCCCTTCCCGGACGTCGACACCCAGGGCGATCCGCCGGATCTCACGGGTGGACTGGGCGCAGAGCCGGGCGAAGGTCGGGATGAGGGTCGTCGGGAGGTTATCGACGCAGAAATACCCCATGTCCTCGAAGCACTTGATGGCGACGCTCTTGCCCGCCCCGCTGAGACCGGTGATGATCACGAAGCGCAGCGTTTCGTCCATCACGATCAGGCGACGGGTTCGATCAATCCCAGCCCGCCATTCTTTCGCCGGTAGAGGACGTTGACTGTGTCGGTGGTGGCGTTGGTGAAGACCAGGAACTGGTCGCGGCGGAGGCCGAGCTGCATGACGGCCTCTTCGACGGACATGGGCTTGAGCGCGAGGCGCCGCGACACGAGCTGAGGGGGCGAACCCGCGTCGCCGTCGCGCGAAGTCCGGGTCTCCCTGGCGCCTGCGCGCCGGGGCGATACCCTCGGCTTGCGCTGGATGATCCGGCCCTTCGCCTGGCGCACCTGCCGGGCCAGGGCATCGACCGCCAGGTCCACCGCCGCCGCGAGGTCGGGGGCCGTCTCTTCGCTGCGAAAAATCCTTCTTTTCGCGAGCAAGGTCAGCTCCGCGGTCCTCCGGTACTTCTCGGCGGAGAGCATGATCTTCGCTTCGAGGATCTTCGGGAGGATCCGGGAGAGCTTCCCCACTTTTCGTTCCACGATCGCGCGAAAGGCGGGAGTGATCACGACGCCATGGCCGCTGACGATGAACCGCATGGCACTCTCCTCGTGCCGGGCCGATACCCGTCGCATCTCGTGGTCCTCGGGCCCTCTACCGCCTCTTGGGGGCGAGCCGGCGCCGGTGCGAGGGGAGAATCCCGAGTTCCTCCCGATACTTGGCCACGGTGCGCCGGGCGATGATGAGGCTGCGCCCCCTGAGGATCTGGGCGAGTTCCTGATCGGAGAGGGGCTTGGCCGAATCCTCCCCGGCGAGGAGATCTCGGATCATCTTCTTGACGGAGAGGGAGGACACCATGTCCCCGTTTCCGGTGGCGATGCCGCTGTGGAAGAAGTACTTGAGCTCGAAGAGTCCCTGGGGAGTCTGCACGTACTTGTTGGTGGTCACGCGACTGATGGTCGACTCGTGCATGCTGATGTCCTCGCCCACGTCCCTGAGCGCCAGCGGGCGGAGGAAGGGGAGCCCCTTGTCGAGGAACGCGCGCTGAAACTTCACGATGCTCTCGGTGACGCGGTAGAGCGTCCGCTGACGCTGGTGGACGCTCTTGATGAGCCAGATCGCGGAGCGGAGCTTCTGCTCCACATACTGCTTGGCCTCCTGCCCGGAGCCCCGCAGGAGGCGCCGATAGAGGGGGTTCACCCGCAATCGCGGGATCCCGTCCTCGTTCAGGACCACCGTGTAGTCGTCCCCCATTTTAAGGACGAACACGTCGGGGGTGATGTAGCGGGTGTCCGCGGCGCCGAACTTTCGGCCAGGCTTCGGCTCCAACGCCTGAATCTCCTCCACCGCCTCCATGATCCGGTCCAGAGGCAGCTTCAGCGCTTTGGCGATCTCCCCGTAGCGGCGCAGCTCCAGGGCCTCGAAGTGCCCCTCGACGATCTCCACCGCCACGGGATCGGGCAAGGGGTCCGCGCGGAGCTGGATGAGCAGACACTCCTGCGGGGTGCGGGCGGCGATCCCCGTCGGGTCGAACGACTGGATGAGGGCGAGGACCTTCTCCACCTCTTCCACGCTCGCCTCGGTGTTCAGGGCGATGTCGTCCAGCTCGCAGCGGAGGTAGCCGTCCTCGTCGATGTTGCCGATGATGGCCGAGCCGATCGTCCGGGCGCTCGACTCGTCGGTTGCCAATCGAAGCTGGTCCTCCAGGTGGTCGGCGAGGCTGGGGGCGGTCCGCGCGAAGTTCTCGAAGGGAGGCTCCTCCCGATCCTCCTGCTGCACCAGGGTCGGTTCCTCCGGATAGTCGAAGATCGCGGCGGTGAGATCGAAGGGCAGCGCCTCCGTTTGGGCGGCATCGAGGGCGGTCGCGTCGGAGGCCGGGGCTTCGCTCGCGGGGTTCGTCATCGCGGCAGCGGGGCTCTCGGCGGAGCCGTCCGAGCTCTCGGGGCCCTCGGGGCCGTCGGGCGGCAATTCCTCAAGGAGCGGGTTCTCCAGCAGCTCCTTCTGGACCAGCTCCTGGAGCTCGAGAGTGGAAAGCTGGAGGAGCTGGATGGCTTGCTGCAGGAGCGGGGTCATCACGACCCGTTGGGTCTGCCGGAGGGAGAGACGCACCTCTGTGGCCATGGGGATCGTCCTCGGCCGGCTCCCTAGAGGGAGAACTTCTCGCCCAGGTACATCTCGCGGGCGGTGGGGCTCTGGGCCAGCTCCATGGCGGTGCCCGAGAGCAGGATCTTCCCGTCGTAGAGGATGTAGGCGCGGTCGGTGATGGCGAGCGTTTCTCTCACGTTGTGATCGGTGATCAGGATGCCGATCCCGCGCTCCCTGAGCCGAGCGACAATTTCCTGGATATCACCGATCGCAATCGGGTCGATCCCGGTGAACGGCTCGTCCAGCAGCAGGTAGCGGGGAGAGGTGATGAGCGCGCGGGTGATTTCCAGGCGCCGCCGCTCCCCTCCCGACAGGGTGAAGGCCCTGTGGCGGGCCAGCGGAGCCAGGTCCAGCTCGTGCAGCAGCTCGTGCAACCGCTCGACCCGCTCCGCATGCGAGAGGTCCAGGGTCTCCAAGATCGCCAGGAGGTTCTCCTCCACCGTCAGCTTCCTGAACACGGACGACTCCTGGGGCAGGTAGCCGATGCCCATGCGGCAGCGCTTGTACATGGGAAGGTCGGTGATCTCCTCCCCCTCCAGGAAGATCCGTCCTCCATCCGGTCGGAGGAGCCCGACCATCATGTAAAAGGAGGTTGTCTTCCCTGCCCCGTTCGGCCCGAGGAGTCCAACCACCTCCCCGCGTTGGATATCGAAGCTGACGGTATCCACCACGCGGCGGGCGCCAAAACGCTTGAGCAGTCCCTGAGCGATCAGTCCTTCCATCGGATGATCACCGGCACGGGAAGGGACCGGACACGGCCGGCCGCTCGGCCTTCGGCGCGTCCTGGGACTTCGGGTAGAAGACCGCCTTCACGCGCTCCTGCTTCCCGCTCTGGACCACGCTCCGCTCCTCGGCCAGGAACATGGTGATCCGGTCCCCCGTCACCACGTTGTCCTCCTGCCAGACCCGGGCGTTGCCGATCAGCACGACCCGCTGCTCCGCGTCGTAGTATTCCGCCCGCTTGGCGGTGCCCACGCGGCAATCCTTGGTGATGATCCGGACATTGCCGACGGAGACGGTTCGGACCACGCGTTCGGCCTTGGCGTCCAGATACACCTCCATCCGGTCGGCATACAGGACCGAGGTGTTCTGGCGCGCCACCACGTTGCCCGTGAAAATGACCAGGCCCTCCTTCTTCAGGCTCTCCAGCTGGTCGGCGTCCACGATGACGGGCTGGTTCTTCTCGTCCTCCTCGGGCTTGGGCGCTGGAGCCTCCGACCTGGCCTTCGGGCCGGGCTCGCTCCGGGACGAGGCCGGCTTCTTCGGCTTGGCGGGTTGGGCCAGCCCGTCCAGGGGGAACAGCGCGAGCTGCGGGCCCAGCACGGCGGCCAGCAGGATGACGCCGATCCTTCTCGCTCCTCTCACGGTGCCCGATCCCGTCGGTCGAAGAGGGAAACGGGGGAGCCCTTGTCGGCAGAAAAGGTGGCCCGGAGCCGTCCCCTCACCCGCGTCCGCTCCTCGGACATCCAGGCGTCGAGCCCCTGCCCTCTCACGACGGCCCCCTCGCGAAAGATCGTGACCGGGTCGGTGGTCCATACCCGCCGCTCCTTCGCCCGCCAGCGCAGCGTGTCGGTCTCGAGCCGGAGCCCGTCGCTGGACACCAGCACGACATTCTTCCGGATCTCCACATCCTTGCTCGCGTCTAGGAGGTCCCCCTCGTCGCCGGTGACCGTCCAGGTCCGGTCGGGCTCCTCGATCGTGATCGTCACCTTCCGCATCAGGGTCTTTCCCTCGCGCTCGAAGATTTCGGCCTGATCGGCGACGAGCCGCCACTGGACCTTTCCGCTCGCCTGCTCCTGGAGGCGGATTTCCTTGATCCGGAAGTCCGCCTTGGTGGGAGGTGCATCGCCAGGATCGCGGGCATGCCGGCCCTTGACGAGCAGGATGCCCACGACCACCAGGGCGAAGAGGGCCACCCCCGCGAGGATGGCGCCTGAGAGGCGACGAGGGATGAATTTCATAGTGTATGCAATTCTAATACCACGTTATTCATCATCGCGGCAAGCGTAAAGAATCTCAAAAAAAGTCGTCAGGCGACCATGGGAGGAGGCCAAGCTCCGCGGGCCTTCAGGATCGCCTCCACTGCCTCACGGACGGCCCCGTCCCCGCCCGGGCGGCGCCCAACCCAGTGGCACACCCGTTTCACTTCGGCCACGGCATTGGCCGGCGCCAGCGCGAGGCCGACGCTCCTGAGAAGGGGAAGATCCGGCAGGTCATCCCCCATATAGGCTGTCTCTTGAGCCTCGACCCGCTGCCGCCGGAGGAGGGCCTTGAGGATCGCTCGCTTGTCCTTGGCACCTTGGTGGACTTCGAGGACCCCAAGGTCCGTCATCCGCCGCGACACCGCCGCCGATGCCCGGCCCGAGATCACGGCGACCGCGAGCCCCGCGCTCCGGGCCCCCGCGATCGCGAGGCCGTCCTGGACGTGGAACACCTTGTGTGCTTCGCCGGTAGGGCCGTAAACGAGGCGCCCATCGGTCAGGACCCCGTCGATGTCGAGGATCAGAAGGCGGATGGCCTTGGCGCGCGCCTTGAAGGAGGGCGGGGGCCTCAAACGATCTTGGCCCGGAGGATGTCGTGCATGTGGATGATGCCTGCCGGGCGGTGGGCGTCATCCACGACGACCAGGCTGGTGATGGCGAGGGACTCCATGAGCTGCAACGCCTTGGCAGCCAACTCATCCCGGCCGATGAGCTTCGGCGAGCGGGTCATGCAGTCGCGCGCGCTCACGGTCACGATCGGCTCTTTCCGTAGCTGAACGCGGCGGAGGTCGCCGTCCGTGAAGATCCCGACCAGCCTCCCTGTGGCGTCCACCACGGTCGTCACCCCGAGGCCTTTGTTTGTCATCTCCCGGATGACGTCGCCCATGGGCGCGTCCTCGCTGACCCTGGGCACAGCCTCGCCCGTGTGCATGAGGTCCGCGACCTTGAACAGCGCCCGCCACCCGAGCGTCCCGCGCGGGTGGAGCGCCGCGTAGTCCTCCGGGCGCAAGCCCTTGAGCTCGAGGAGCACCATTGCCAGGGCATCCCCCAGGGCCAGAGCCGCGCTGGTGCTGGAGGTGGGGGCCAGGTTCATGGGGCAGGCCTCTTCCGCGACGCTCACGTCCAGGACCACGTCCGACTGCTTGGCCAGCGTGGAGCCGGGGGTTCCGGTGAGGAGGACGAGCGGGACGCCAAGTCGCTTGAGCTGCGGGAGGATCGCCAACAGCTCGTCGGTCTCTCCTGAGTTGGAGAGCGCGAGGACCACGTCATCCCGCGCCACCATGCCGATGTCGCCGTGGACCCCTTCCGCCGGGTGGAGGAAATACGCCGGGGTCCCGGTGCTGGCCAGGGTGGCGGCGATCTTCCGACCCACCAGCCCCGACTTGCCCATGCCCGTGACGATCACCCGCCCCCGGCATCGCTGAAGCACGTCCACGGCCTTGAGGAAGCCCGCGTCGAGCCGGGGGATCAGCCCCAGGATCCCCTCCGCCTCGATCCTGAGCACGCGCTCGGCCAGCTCGAGCAGGCGCGCGGTCATAGATCCTCGGAGGGGGACAGGGCGGCCCGAATCGCCTTGATCTCCGCCAAAAGGGCGGGAAGGTCATCGAGTCGCAGCATGTTGGGGCCGTCCGACAGCGGACGGCCGTCTTTGAGCGGCCGATCCGGGTCCTCGTGAATTTCCATGAAGAGCGCGTCGATGCCGACCGCAACCGCAGCTCGGGCGAGGGCGGGCACGTACTTCCGCTCGCCCCCGGACCGTGTTCCCTCGCCTCCGGGAAGCTGCACCGACTGGGTCGCGTCGAAGACGACCGGCTAGCCCTGTTCGCGCATTTGCTGAAGGCTTCTGAAGTCCACGACCAGGTTATTATAGCCGAAGGTGGTCCCGCGCTCGGTCAGCAGGATCTCCTCGTTCCCGGTGGACCGGATCTTCTCCACAATGTTGTGCATCTCTCGCGGCGACAGGAACTGTCCCTTCTTCACGTTCACCGGCTTTCGCGTCCGCCCACAGGCCAGCAGAAGGTCGGTTTGTCGGCAAAGGAAGGCCGGAACCTGCAGGACATCGAGCACTTCCGCGGCCGGCTCGACCTCTGAGACGTCATGAACATCCGACAGGACGGGACATCCCACCGCCTCGCGGACGCGCCGGAGGATGCTGAGCCCTTGGCGGAGGCCTGGGCCGCGATAGGCGTGCACCGAGGAGCGGTTGGCCTTGTCGTAGGACGATTTGTAGATGAACGGCAGCTTCGCGTCCTGGGTGATCCGGGCCAGCCGTTCGGCCAGCATCAGGGCGTGAGGTTCGTCCTCGATGGCGCAGGGGCCGCCGATCAGCGCGAGTGGGGTGCCGAGCCCGACCCTGACCTTGCCGACGACCACCCCTCGCGTCATCGTTGTCCAGCTCCCCCGTGGTCGAGGGCGGCCTTGATGAAGGCAGCGAAGAGCGGATGGGGTTCCCACGGCCGCGAGCGCAGCTCCGGGTGGAACTGACCGGCCACGAACCAGGGATGGTCTGGCAGCTCGATGATCTCCACCAGCTGCTTTTCGGCCCAGAGGCCAGAAATCCGGAGCCCGTTCTTCTCGAGGTTCTTGAGGTAGTCGTTGTTCACCTCGAAGCGGTGGCGGTGTCGCTCGTGGATGATCCCCTGGCCGTACGCTTTTGAAGCGACGCTCCCCTCGGTCAGGAGGATCGGATAGAGCCCGAGCCGCATGGTGCCGCCTTTGGCCGTCACGCCACGCTGCTCGGGCAGCAGGTCGATGACCTTGTGGGGGGCGGTGGGGTCGAACTCCGAGGAATTGGCGCCCCTGAGCCCCAGGACGTTCCGCGCGAATTCGATGACCGCGCACTGCATGCCGAGGCAGATCCCGAGGAAGGGAACGCCCCGCTCTCGCGCGTGTCGGATCGACTGAATCTTTCCCTCGATCCCGCGGTCCCCGAACCCTCCCGGAATCAGGATTCCGTGCATCCCCTGGAAGTGGGCGGCAGGGCCGTCGCGCTCCACCTGCTCGGCGTCCACCCACGTCACGGCAACCCGCGCTTCGTTGGCGATCCCGCCGTGGGCCAGCGCCTCCGAGAGGCTCTTGTAGGAGTCCTTGAGCTCGACGTACTTCCCCACCACGGCGATCTGCGTCTGCCGTCGCGGGGCTTTCACCTTCTGGACGATGGCCTCCCAGCGGGAGAGGTCGATGGGGCGATCCGGGAGCCCCAGGAGCTTGACGACGCTCGCGTCCAGTCCCTCACGGTGGAAGACCAGGGGCACCTCGTACACCGACTCCACGTCCTTGGCGGTGATCACCGCCTCTTCCTCCACGTCGCAGAAGAGGGCGATCTTGGATTTGATCCCCGGAGGCAGGTAGCGGTCGGTGCGGCAGAGCAGGATGTCGGGGGTGATCCCGATGGCGCGGAGTTCCTTGACCGAGTGCTGGGTCGCCTTGGTTTTGAGCTCGGAGGCCGCCTGGATGAACGGCACCAGCGTCAGGTGGACGTAAATCACGTTCTCGCGCCCGACGTCCTTCTTGAACTGGCGGACGGCCTCCAGGAACGGCAGCCCCTCGATGTCTCCCACCGTTCCCCCCACCTCCACGATCACGACATCCACGTCCTTGGCCACCTTCCGGATGGAAGCCTTGATTTCGTCCGTAATGTGCGGGATGACCTGCACGGTCCGACCCAGATAGTCCCCCCGTCGTTCCTTCTGGATGACGGCGTCGTAGACCTTGCCGGTGGTGACGTTATGGTCCCGGGTCATGCGGGCCGTAGTGAAGCGCTCATAGTGGCCCAGGTCCAGGTCGGTTTCCCCGCCGTCATCGGTGACGAACACTTCGCCGTGTTGATACGGGCTCATCGTGCCCGCGTCAACGTTAATGTATGGGTCCATCTTCTGGAGCGTGACCCGGAACCCGCGGGCTTCCAGGAGTAACCCGATGGAGGCGGCGGCGATCCCCTTGCCCAGGGATGACACCACGCCTCCCGTCACGAAGATAAATTTGGTCGCCACGTCTCTCCTCCCTCGATTGGTACGGCCTCTCTCATCCGCACTGGGCTTCCGCCCGGTTCCCGGGGCCGATCCACTGGTGTACGAGGGCGAGCTCCTGCTCACGCGTCACCGCCACCCCGTCGAGACGGCAGTCGCGGAGGCGGTCCAGCAGCTGCCTGATGCTGGGCCCGCGGGTCACGCCGAGGGCGAGAAGGTCGTCTCCGCCGAGGAGGGTCTGAACCGTTCGGCCGTGAGCCAGAAACCACTCGACTTGACGACGCGCCGACTCGCCCCCGGCGAGCCAGGCGCCGCCGAGGCTCTCCAGCGATCGGCCCCGCAGGTAGGCCGCGCGCACACTCGGCGGTGCGGCACGGGCCTTGGTGAGCCGCTGGGCGAGCACGGGTCCTTCTCGAAGCGCTCCCGTCAGCCGAGAGAGAGGCTCGCCGGACACAGCCAGTCGCCTGAGGCAGCGCTCCGCCGCTTCCTGGCTCAGGTGACCCACGAGCGCCAGGAGGCCGAGGGGAAGCGGGTCCAGCGCGATCCCGTGATCACTGAGCCGGTGGCGCAGGCGGCCGAGGTCGATAACCTTCCGGGCGGCCCGGGGGGAGAACCGGTAGGACGGGTCGAGGATTGTGAAGGCTCCCAGCCGCCCCAGCGTGATCAAACTCCGGGGCCCGGTGGGCTCCTCCGCCACGATCAGCTCGAGCTCGGCGGTGAGGCGCTGACCTGAAAGCGCCGGGTAGGGCGCCACGTCAATCGCGAACCTCAGGGCGCCCAGGCTTCCTCGGTCGAGGGCAAAGCCAAGGCGGGTCTGGTATCGGATCGCCCTGAACATTCGGGTCGGATCTTCGACGAAGGAGAGCGGATGAAGGATTCGGATCCGGCGACGTGCCAGGTCGGAAGCGCCACGAACCGGGTCGAGAAGATCCCCGAAGCCGGTGGCGGACAGGACCATGGCCATCGCGTTGATGCTGAAATCCCGCCGCCGCAGATCCTCGGCGACCGAGGCGGGTGTTACCTCGGGCAATGCGCCGGGCAGCCGGTAGTGTTCCTGCCGCGCCGTCGCTACGTCGATCCGAAGCGCTCCGCCCCCCTCCAGGGTCGCCGTGCCGAAGGTCGCGTGGACGACTAGGGTGCCGCCGAGCTCCGAGGCCAGGCGGCGGGCCACGGCGAGGCCATCGCCCTCGACCACGATATCCAGCTCAGCCGCCTGGCGCCCGAGCAGGAGATCCCTGACGAAGCCGCCCACCGCGTACACCTTGCACCCCATCGACTCTCCGATCCCCCCGATCCGGCGCAGGAGCCCCCGTGTTTCCGCGGGCAGTTGGCGCTCGAGGCGGGGCAGGAGCGACAGCGCTGGACGGCCCACGGTGGGGATCGAGGGCTCCACCGCGCCCACGACGCGACGTCCCTCCCGGACGAGCACAGCCGCCGCTCCTTCGAAGAGATGGCGCCGCACCGTCACCTCGGCGGCCCTCGGTGTGACCACGGGGATCCCCCAGCGCGCCACGTCCCATGCCCGCCGGGCTCCCAGGCTCAGGGCGCGGGCCCGGCGCAGGTCTGCGGGGAGGATCACCCCCGCCAGATTCCGGCTGCGCGCCGCCAGGAGACGGAGATGCCGTCGCGTGATGAGCCGGAGCGCCTCATTCACGGTGGCCTCGGGCGGGCATGGGAGAAGTGCCTGGTGCATGAGCCCCGCAGCCCCGGGGTCCACCTGCGGGTATCTTCGTCGGAGGGACGCCACCCAGGCCCCCCCACGCCTTCGGCGTGGCGCCAGGCAGTTCATAAGCGGGCCCGCGGATGGAATCGGCGGTACATCTCGCGGAGCGCCGCCGACGGCAGGTGGGTGTAGATCTGGGTCGTGGAGATGTCGGCATGGCCGAGCATCGCCTGGATCGATCTGAGGTCCGCCCCTCGCTCCAGCAGGTGGCTGGCAAAGGAATGGCGCAGCGTGTGGGGAGAGACGGCGGTCCGCACTCCGGCACGCCGCGCCGTCTTCTTGATGATTTCCCAGAGCCCCTGACGGGAGAGCGTGCGACCCGCCCGGTTCACGAACAGGGTGCCCGGGTCGCCGCCCCTCACGAGCGCGCCCCGCGCGCCGCTGAGATAAGCCTTCACCCAGCGCAGAGCCGGCGCCCCCACGGGGACCAACCGCTGGCGGTCACCTTTTCCGGTGCAGACCACGTACCCGGCGGCGAGGTTCACGTCCTCGATTCTGAGCGCGAGGCATTCTGAGGCGCGCATGCCCGTGGCGTAGAGTAGTTCGAGAAGCGCCCGGTCTCTCACCCCGATGGGATCCTCGGCGGGAGGCGATTCGACGAGGGCCGCCGCCTCCTTCGGCGACAGCGTTCGCGGAAGGCGCCGGGGTGGACGCGGCGCCTCCAGGTGCTCGGTGGGGTCGAGCCGGATGCGGCCCTCGCGCACAAGGAAGCGGTACAGCCCGCGGACTGCCGACAGGTGGCGCGCGATGCTGCGCGGTCCGAGGCCCTGTCGGCGCAGGGTCAGCAGATGGTGGGCGACCTGGTCGGCGCCAGCTCGCCCGATCTCCAGGTCATTTCGGCGCAGAAATCGCGCGAACCCGGTGAGGTCTCGGCGGTATGCGGACACAGTGTTGGGCGAGGCCCCCTGCTCCGTCTGGAGGGCTTCGAGGTACTCGGCCACGGGATCCATCAGCGATCCCGGGGGTCTCGGAGAGAGTCGTCGGGCTGGAGAAAAACACTGACGCCCCGGGCATCCGGGCCGGTCAGCCGATGACCGGCCGCCCCCGAGGCGTCCTCCACCTGCTGAGGAAACACGCTCATCCGAAGCGCCTGACAGCAAAAAGTATATCAACCCTCCCTTCCGGAAGGCAACTTTCGACCCTGCCGGCGCGCCAGCGCCAGGAGGGCGGGGCCCTCCTCGCCTCGGAGGAGGAGGCTGGCGGTGGCGTATACCCCGATCGCGCCGCCGATCACCACGACGAGCCAGGCGGCTTCGATCCCCCGTGTTGCCTCTGCTGGCCAGCCCCGGAGGAGGAGACCGCACCAGGCCGCCATCGCCGCCGTCGCCACGCCCACCCGCGCGAGACTGGCCATGATGCGCCCCCCGCCCAAGGGTCCAAGGCGCCGGCGGACCAGGCAGAGGAGGGCGAGCAGGTTCACGGTCGCCGAGGCTGAGGTGGCCAGGGCCAGTCCACCGTGGGCGAATGGTTCCATGAAGGCGAGCGCAAAGCCGACGTTAAGGCCGACCGCCCCGATGCCGACCCAAACCGGCGTGCGGGCGTCTCCCAGGGCGTAGAAGGCCTGAGCCACGATCCTCGCCCCGGAGAACGCGGTCAGGCCCAGGGCGTAGAAGCCCAACGCCCAGGCAGTGGCCTGGGTGTCGTCCGGCCCGAAGCGGCCGCGCTCGAAGAGCAGTCGGGTGATCGGCTGGCGTAACAACCAGAGCCCCACCGACGCCGGGATCGCGACAAAGCATGACAGGCGCAGGGCGAAGTTCAGGGTCTGGGTGAAGCCCCCCAGGTCCCGACGCGCGGCCTGTTCAGCCATCACGGGCAGCGACGCGCTGGCGACGGCGATGCCGAACACCCCGAGGGGGAACTCCACGACGCGGTCGGCGTAGTAGAGGAAGGAGATGCTGCCGGCGGCGAGGAGCGAGGCCAGCAGCGCGTTCACGAAGACGGTGAGCTGAACGGCGGCCAGGCCGAACACAGCGGGGCCGAGGAGTCGGCTGACCCGCCCGAGCGCGGGATGGGACAGCTCGGCGGAGGGCAGGAGTGGGACCCCGGCGCGCCGGACCTCGGGCAACTGGATCACGAATTGCCCCACCCCCCCCATCAGGACCCCCACGGCGAGCGCCAGCACGGAGACCCGGAGGTGGGGAGCCAGCGCGAGGACCGACACGATGATTCCGACGTTGAGGACCGCCGGGCCCAGCGCCGAGGTGAAAAAGCGGTGGTGAGTGTTCAGGACCCCCATGGCCAGGGCGGCCAGGCCCACAAAGACGAGGTACGGGAACATCAGGCGCGTGAGCGTGGTCGCCAGCCCGAGTTGCTCGGGGACGCTGGAAAAGCCGGGCGCCATCACGCCGACGATCCACGGGGCCAGCAGAGCGCCGAGGGCGGAGACGAGGCAGAGCGTCAGCGTCAGCGCCCCCGCCACGGCGCGCACCATCCGGTTGAATTCGTCGCGTGGCCGGGTCGTCAGGTACTCGGCGAACACCGGGATGAAGGCGGTGGAGAGAGCGCCCTCGGCCAGCAGGCGCCGGAACAAATTCGGAATTCTGAAGGCGACGAAGAACGCGTCGGTGATCGGACCGGCGCCGAAGGCGCGGGCCACCACCATGTCTCTGACAAACCCAAGGATCCGGCTCGTGAGCGTGGCGAGGCCGATCGTTCCCACCGCCCGCACGACTCCGGCTTGAATCGGAGCGGGCGGCGCCCCGTTTTCGTTGGCGTCCGGAAGCGTCACGGCCAGAATTCCGTTGACAGTTGTGGAGCCCTGGGGTAGGTTGATTCGGCATCCCACAACACGGAAGGAGGGCAGACGTGGCGAACATCAAATCCGCGATGAAACGGATGAGGCAGAACGAACACCGCCGGCTCCGGAACCGGGCCATCCGGTCCAGGATTCGGACGGCGGTGAAGGCGGCCCGCTCCGCCGTGGGCCCCACAACGCCGGACGCGCAGGCATCGGTGCGGGAGGCGATCCGCCTCCTCGACAAGGCCGTGACCAAGGGAGTCATCCACCGGAACGCTGCCGCCCGGAAGAAGTCGATCCTGGCCCGCCGGCTCGTCGCCCACTAACCCCCCCACTGCCGCGCGCGGAGCGCGGTGTCGCGCCGGCCCTCCAGATCTCCGAGCCTCCGGAACATCGCCGTAGCCCGCTCGGCCACGACCCTGCCGCCGGCTTCTCCGTAGAGGCTCGCGCAGGCAATGTAGCGGGGGCGCCGGTATTCCTCGGGGGTCAGAAAGTAGCCCGCATAGTCGTTCGAGACCCCCACGACGAAGGCGTGACGGAAGTGCCGGCGCCCTTCGGCCTTCACCGCTTGACCGAGACGGGTCTGGAGTTCTCCGGGGATCGTCACCCACGCGCTGGTGCCGACGGCAACGGCCACCAGCTCGGCTTGGGTGGGGAACGCCCACCCGATCCCCACCGTCAGCCAGGTCGGCACCCAGCGACCGAGGCAGTTCTTCACCGACAGGCGTGGGGGCGGCAGGCTGATACGCTCCGACACGGCCCAAAGCCGGGAGCTGGGCTCCACCGGGATCCGCCGCCAGGTGGTGAGGACCTCGCGCGAGAGCCCCTCCGCGATCTGGCGCAGTCCTGCCCAGCCGTGAAGGGCTGGGCTCACGTCGCCGACCGCGCCGTTGGTGTAAAGCACCGGGATTCCCAGGGCCTGCTCCAGTTGCCGCGTGGCGGCGCCCATGACGTCGCCCGAGAGCGCCAGGGTGGACTTCCTGAGCACGGTTCCGTGGATGGCGTAGTTCCAGAGGAGCGCGATGGGGCGGCCGTCGACGCTGACCACCTTCAGGACCCCCACGTCCGGATCGAGCGGGAGGCCAACCCGGCTCCGGGTGGCACCCGTCACCTCCCCCCGCCCGATCCCGATGCGGGCCGGGACTTTCTGCGACTCGGCCTGTCTCGCAGCCCCCACGATCGCGTTCAGGATTCGTTCGCGGATATCGGGGACGAGGCTGTCGAGGGCGATGAAGCTGAAGAGGCGGGAGCGGGAAAATGCCCCCGGGCCCGAATGGGTGTGCGAGGCGGAGAGGATCACGGCTTCGTAGCGTAAGCCCATGGCCGCGAGCCGCCCTTTAAGCTCGCTCACCATCTCAGGTTCCACGCCGATGAGGTCCACGGCCACCCACAGCAGTCGGTGGTCGCCGGAGTGAAGGATCAGCGCTCGAGCCATGATGGGATCGTGGATCCCCGTTGAGGGCTTGAACCAGAAGGCGTAGGGGTAACGGTTCAGGAAGTCGGGAATGAGCAGGCGGCGTGCCGAGCCACCGTAACCCGCCAGCGGCACCCCCCTCGGGGGTGCGACGTCGACAGCGTGAGCGCCGGCCAGGAGGGCCGGGCCCATAGGGGCGACGGGCGCGCTCCGGGCCCCCCGTGACGTGTAGGCGGTCCCGGCACCCGGCCAGGCGAGAGAGAGCGACAGCGTGGCGTAGACGGCCGCCCGGAGGGGACGCCTCATCCGGCCCCGCAGAGATCCGCGACGAGCAGGGTCAGCTCGGGGCGTGGCCGCCCGCCCGATTTCAGGCGTTGCTCCACCTGCCAGCACCGGACGAGGGCGCCCGACAGGGACGCTGGAGGCAGGGACTCGGCTCTGGCGCACAGCGCCTCCACCGCGAAAGTCGGCCGGCGAAGGACCCGGCCGATCTCTTCAGCGGACTTCCCCTGCCGGAGCCATTCCTTGACCTGCCAGGTGGTCCTGACCTCGCGCGCCAGCGTCCCAAGGATATGAAGCGGCTCCTCGCCCGACGCGAGCAGATTCTCGAGACGCTCGAGCGCCGGGCCGAGCTGGCGCCGTTCCACCGCGTCAGCCAGCTCGAAGGTCTTGAGCACCCGGTGCTCGCCGACCACCTGTCGGACCTGGTCCTCTCCCACAGAGCGGGTTGCCGGCCCGGAGAAGAGGCGCGCCTTTTCCATCTCCCCGACGAGGGTCGTCAAATCCTCGCCGGCCCAGCGCACGAGCAGTTGCGCGGCTGGCTCCGTGAGTTCGTACCCCTCCTCCTCGGCGCGCGCCCGCAGCCAGGCGACGAGGGCCCGCCCCGTGAGGCCGCGGACCTCGATCACTGCCGCGGGCGGCAGGGCCTTCACGAGCCAGTGACTGGTCGGCAGGGCCTCGTCGGCGAGGAGGACAAGCCGTGTTGATGGGTTAGGCGCCCGGAGGTATTCGGCAAGGGCTCCCGCGGTTTTCCCTGAAAGCGCTTGAGCGGGCTTGACCACGACGAGCCGGACAGCCGTCATGGACGGCAGGGTGAGGGCCGAGCGGACGATGGCCTCGGCCGGAGTCTCTTCGGCGTCAAACACCTCACGGCTCAGCTGAAGGAAGGAGGGGTCGGGGAAGAGCGCCCGGGTGATCTGGGCCAGGGCGTCATCGAGCAGGCGCGGCTCGGGCCCGTGAAGCAGGACGATCGGGGGAACGTTTCCCCGTCCCACCTCTCGGAGAAATCCGCCGTAGTCCATCCTCCGGCACGGCGCTAGAAGCGGTCCACCGCCAGGTTGACAATGGCACGCCCGATGTCCACGGCCGCGGCCCGGAGCGCGGATTCCTCCCGGGTGATCGTGGCCGAGACCTGCCCCGGAACCCGGAAATCGGCCTTCTCCTGGACTCCCTCCTGGCGCCACAGCAGGACGTTGCGCTTCACGTCGCGGAACTGGAGGTTGAGGGTCACCGTCAACCGGTACTCGCGGACGTTGGCTCGGGAATCGAAGGAGAGCGAATCCAGCTGGTAGCCGACGATCTCGCCCTCCAGGATCGAATCCGCCTCTTCCGGCCGTACCACCTTGAGCCTGCCGCTGGTCACGAAGGCGTCCACGACCGCGCGGGTCAGAAAATTCTCCACCGCGGGCTCCTGCGTCCTGTTGACAAAGACAGGAACGGCCACGGTCCGAATGTGCTCCGGGAGGTTCCCGCGGAGCGAATACCCACACCCGGCCAGGAGCACGATCACCGTGGCGAGGACGAGGGGATGGCGCCGGATCATTGGCGGGTCACGATGTTGACGAGCCTGCCGGGCACCACCACCACCCGGTCGACTTGCCGCGTCTGAACCCAGGGACGAACCCGCTGGTCCGCCAGGGCCTGCTCCCGGATCTGCTGCTCTCCCGCCCCGACCGCCACGGTGAGGCGGCTGCGGACCTTGCCGTCCACCTGGACGACGATCAGGACTTCCCCGCGAATCAGCGCCTGGGGATCCGGCTGGGGCCACCGATGCTCGAAGAGGCTCGTGCGGTGGCCCAGCCGGGCCCAGAGCTCTTCGGCCAGGTGGGGGGCGAACGCGGCCAGCAGGCGGAGCAGGGTCTCCACGGCCTCGCGGAGCAGAGCGCGGCGCTCCTCGCGGCTCATCGTGTCCTGAGAGGCGGGCGCGAAGGCGTACAGCGCGTTGACCAGCTCCATGATGGCGCTGAGTGCGGTGTTAAAGTGGAATTGATCCTCGATGTCGTCGGTCACACGCTGGATCGTTTCGTGGATGCTTCGACGGAAGCGTCGCCCGGCTTCCGAGAGCGCGTCGCCGTGCGGCTCCCGACCCGCGGCCCTCAGCTCCTCGAGGTGCGACTCAACGAAGCGCCAGATCCGATTGAGGAAGCGGGAGGCTCCCTCCACGCCGCGGTCGTTCCAGTCCAGGTCCTTCTCGGGCGGCGCCGCGAAGAGCGAGAAGAGCCGGACGGTGTCGGCGCCGAAGGCCCGGATGAGGTCGTCGGGGTCCACGACGTTCCCCTTCGACTTCGACATCTTGGCGCCGTCCTTGATGACCATCCCCTGGGTCAATAAGTTCACAAACGGCTCGTCGAGCTTTGTCAGTCCCAGGTCGCGGAGCACCTTGGTGTAGAAGCGTGAGTAGAGGAGGTGCAGCACCGCGTGTTCGATCCCGCCGATGTACTGGTCCACGGGCATCCAGTAGTTGACCGCATGGGGCTCCACCATTCCCCCCGCGTAGGTCGGGCAGCAGTAGCGAAGGAAGTACCAGGAGGACTCGACAAAGGTGTCCATGGTGTCGGTCTCCCGGTGTGCCTTCCTCCCGCAGCGGGGGCAGGCGGTGTTGACGAAGGAGGCGACGTCGGCCAGGGGGGAGCCGCCCTTTCCTCTGAGTTGAACGTCCCGGGGGAGGAGCACGGGCAGATTTTCGTCTTTCTCGGCGACCATCCCGCAGACCTCGCAATAGACGATCGGGATGGGTGCGCCCCAGTAGCGCTGGCGGCTGATCCCCCAGTCCCGCAGACGGTAGTGGACCCGAGGCTCCCCGATCCCGTTGGCGACCAGCCAGTCAATCGCCTTGCGCTTGGCCTCGGCAACGCGCAGGCCGTTGAGGAAGCCCGAGTTGATCGCGGGGCCATCGCCCAGGTACGCCTCTCCCTCCCACCCCGCCGGAGGCTGGACGGTCCGGATAATGGGCACCCCGTGCGCTTTGGCAAAGTCCCAGTCCCGCTGATCTTCGCCGGGCACGGCCATGATGGCACCGGTCCCGTACCCCATCAGCACGTAGTCGGCGATGAAGAGCGGGATCTCCTGCCTGGTGAACGGGTTGATCGCGCGGGCCTTCAGGCGAAGCCCCCGTTTCGGGCGATCCACGGCCAGGCGCTCCATCTCTGACTGGCGGGACACTTCGGCTTGGAACTGGGCGACGGCGGCCCGTTCCGCCTCATCGGCGATGAGCCGGTCCACCAGCGGATGCTCAGGGGCGAAGACGGCGTACGTCATGCCGAAGGAGGTATCGGGGCGGGTCGTGAACACCCTGATCGAGCCGTCCGGCCGTCCGACGACCGGCAGGTCGAACTCCGCGCCCTCGGACTTCCCGATCCAGTTGCGCTGCATCGTGAGGACCCGCTCGGGCCAGCCCGGGAGGCGATCGCACCAGGCCAGGAGCTCGTCGGCGTACTCGGTAATCTTGAAGAACCACCCCTCGACGTCCTTCGCAATCACGTCGGCTTCGCACCGCCAGCAGCGCCCCGCCTCGACCTGCTCGTTGGCCAGAACCGTCTGGCAGGAGGGGCACCAGTTCACGGTTGAGCGCTTGCGGTAGGCCAGCCCCCGCTCGAACATCCGGATGAAGATCTGCTGCTCCCACTTGTAATAGTCGGGATCACAGGTGGTGACCTCGCGGTCCCAGTCGTAGGAGCAGCCCATTTGCTTGAGCTGGGCCCGCATGTAGTCGATGTTCTCATGGGTCCACACCGCGGGATGGACGCCGTGCTCGATCGCCGCGTTCTCGGCCGGCAGTCCGAAGGCGTCCCACCCCATCGGGTGGAGCACGTTGAAGCCCCGCATCCGCTTGTAGCGAGCCACCACGTCGCCGATGGCGTAGTTGCGGACGTGCCCCATGTGGATCCGGCCGGAGGGATACGGAAACATCTCCAGGCAGTAAAACTTGGGGCACCGCAGGTCCTCCGAGACCTTGAACGCCTTGGTCTCCTCCCAGACCCGTTGCCACCTGGCCTCGATCTCGCGGAAGGGATAGCGCTCGAGACTGTCATGGGGAGACATATTAGTGCTGATTTTTACCACACTTAGCCTGAGGATGCAAGAAAGGTCCCCGGGGGCCCGACGGCCCCCGGGGGAGAACCCTGCGCGATTACTTCATCTTGAGGGTCAGACCGATCGCTTTCGCGGCTTCCTGAGCCTTTTTCACAGACTCGGCATGCTTCGCAGGTTCTTTCATCTTCACGGCTTCGTCGTGGAGCTTCTGGGCCTCAGCGGCCAGCGCCTTGGCCTGGTTCCCGGCGGCGTCGAGGCGGTTGCCCGTGGCGTCCGCGATCTGCTTGATCAGCAGCGGGCACTGACCGGCCAGGGCCGGGCTCGCGATCAGGCCGAGGGCGAGGGCTGCGGTCGCAACTGCGGTCATCAGGCGGTTCACCATGAATCACCTCCTTTCATGCGGATTGCTTGACGGACTTACTTCTTCATCTCCAGCTTGACGCCGAGAACCTTGGCGGCCTCCTCGCACTTCTTCACCGAGTCGGCGTGCTTCTTGTCGTCGTGGAGCTTCTGGGCCTCGGCGATCATGGGCTTGGCCTTGGTCACCTTTGCGTCGTCCGCCTTCATCTTGCCGACTGCCTCGTTCAGCTGCTTGATCAGCGACGGGCATTGGCCGGCCATGGCGGGGCCGGCCAGCACGGCCAGCGCCGCGACGGCGATCACGAGTGCTTTCATTCAGATTCACCCCCTTTCGTCGTGGAGTCCACCCCAATAACCCCGGGAGTCGGCGGATGGTTCCCCGGCTTCCCCGAGGCTGGCGCCTCACGGAAGAAGGCGTGGATCTTCTGGGCGAGCTTGGGGGTGACTTTGGGGACCGCGGCCAGCTCGGCGACGGAGGCCTCCCGGACCTTTCGGGCGGAACCCAGCGACTTGAGCAGGTTGGTCCGGATCGCGGGGCCGACCCCGGGGATCCGGTCCAGCACCGACTGGATCGTCCGGCGGGACCTCAACTTCTTATGGTACGAGACGGCGAAGCGGTGGGCTTCGTCGCGGATTTTCCTGAGGGTCAGGAGCCCCGGCGAGGTCAGGTCGAGCGCGAGCGGCTGGAGACTCTCGGGGGTGTAGACCTCCTCCGCGCGCTTGGCCAGGGCGGCGATGGGGAGCCAGTCGAGCCCGAGGTCCTCGAGCACCTTCATCCCCACGTTGAGCTGGCCGCGCCCGCCGTCGAGGAGGATCAGATCGGGCAGCACGGTGCCTTCCTCGATCGCCCGGGCATAGCGGCGGGAGAGGACTTCCCCGAGCATGGCGTAGTCGTCGGCGCCCGCCACGCTCCGGATCTTGAAGCGCTTGTACGCGTCCTTGTTCATCGCCCCGTTCTCCCACACGACCATGGCGCCGACGGCCTCGCTCCCCTGGATATTGGAGATGTCGAAGCCCTCGATCCGGTTGGAGAGACCCGGGAGGTTCAGGGCGCGCCGCAGATCCTCGAGGATGACCTGCTGGCGGTTGTCCTTCGAGAGGAGATGGGTCTGGAGCGCCAGGGCCGCGTTCTCCTCGGCCATGAGGACGAACTCGCGCTTCTTGCCGCGCTGCGGGGCGTGGAGCTCCACCCGCGCCTCACGCCGGCGACCCAGCCACTCCCGCGTCAGGTCGGGCTCCGGGATCTCCTCCGACAGCAGGATCTCGGGAGGGGGGGTGACATGCCGCGCGTAGAACTGGCGGGTGAAGGCCCCGAGAATCTCGCCGTCGCTCCAGCCCGAGACCTTGTCGAAGAAGAACGACTCACGGCCGAGCAGGCGCCCCCTCCGAACGAAGAAGAGCTGGACGCAGGCGTCGCTTCCCTGCCGGACCACGCCGATGACGTCCTGGTCGACTTCGTCGGTTGAGATGATCTTCTGGCGCTCGCGGACCTTGTTGAGCGCCTGGACTTGATCCCGGAGGACCGCAGCCCGCTCGAACTTCATCTCGGCGGCCGCCTCCTCCATCTCGCGGGTGAGGTCTTTGACCAGGTCATCGTCCTTGCCCTCGAGGAACCGCTCCACGTCCTTCACGGTCTGTCGGTAGCCTTCCTTCGTCTCCCACCCGGTGCACGGGGCCTTGCAGCGGTGGATGTAGTACTGGATGCACGGTCGCTCGAGCGTGCCATCGATGGGAATGCGACAGGTCCTCAGCGGGAACAGCTGCCTGACGAGCTTCAAGGTCTCCCGCATCGCCGTGGCGGGATAGAAGGGGCCGAAGTACGACGCGCCGTCCTTCTGGACCCGGCGGGCCACGACGAGGCGTGGGAAGTCCTCGTCGGTTGTGAGCTTCAGGAATGGATAGTGCTTGTCGTCGCGCAGGATGATGTTGTAGCGGGGACGGTGCTTCTTGACCAGGTTGGACTCGAGGATCAGCGCCTCGAGCTCGTTGTCGGTGACGATGTAGTCGACATCCCTGATCTGCTGAACGAGCGCGTCCGTCTTGGGATCCCGGGCCCGGGACTCCTGAAAGTACGAGCGCACCCGGCTTCGGAGCGTGGCCGCTTTGCCGATGTAAATGACCTGGCTCTTGGCGTCCTTGAAAAGGTAGACGCCCGGCCGGTCCGGCAGCCGTTCGAGCTTCTCGTCGAGATTCATACCGTCGAGGCTCTTTTCGAGCGTGCACCCGCCCCTGCGGGGCGGGTACCCGGCCCGCGCGATCCTTTATCTGTGAGGGTGAAACGATGTGGGGATATTGGGATTCCATGCGATTTTCGGTGACTAGCCCGAATGATGTTCATAAGTCGGGCTAGAGCGTCAGCTCTTTCTTCTTCAACGCCTTGATCCGGTCGCGGAGCTCCGCGGCGCGCTCAAAGTCCAGGCGCCTGGCCGCTTCCTTCATCGCGCTCTCCAGCTCCTTGAGCCGGGCCTCCAGCTCGTCGGCGGAGACGTGCGCGGCCTCCGGCTCCGGCGCGACCTCCACGGTGTAGTAGTCGCGCTCCCAGACGGACTGGAGCAGTTCGCGGATGGACTTCTTGATGGATTCGGGGGTGATCCCGTTTGTCCGGTTGTACTCGTCCTGGATGTTCCGGCGGCGCTCGGTCTCGGCCAGGGTCACCTTCATGGAGTCCGTCACCCGGTCCGCGTACAGGATCACCTCCCCGCGGACGTTCCGGGCGGCCCGGCCGGACGTTTGGACGAGCGAGGTGGCCGAGCGGAGGTACCCCTCCTTGTCCGCGTCCAGGATGGCGACCAGCGAGACTTCGGGGATGTCAAGCCCCTCCCGGAGCAAGTTGATTCCGATCAGGCAGTCGAACTTGCCAAGCCGGAGATCGCGAATCAGTTCCACGCGATCCAGCGTGTCAATATCGGAATGGAGGTAGCGGACGCGGAGGCCCATCTGCTGGTAGTACTCGGTCAGGTCCTCGGCCATTCGCTTGGTCAGCGTGGTGACGAGGACGCGCTCGTCGCGCTCAGCTCGTGTGCGCACCTCGTGAAGCAGATCGTCCACCTGCAGGGTGGCCGGCCGCACGGTGATCCGCGGATCCGTGAGCCCGGTGGGCCGGATGATCTGCTCGACCACCGCCCCCTCCGCCATCCTCAGCTCGTACTCGGCGGGCGTCGCCGACACATACACCGTTTGCCCGGTCATCGCGGAGAATTCCTCGAAGGTCAGCGGGCGGTTGTCGAAGGCGGAGGGCAGGCGGAAGCCGTACTCCACCAGGGTCTCCTTGCGCGAGCGGTCACCATGGTACATGCCGCGGATCTGAGGGACCGCCACGTGGCTCTCGTCGATGATGACCAGGGCGTCCTTGGGGAGGTAGTCGATGAGGGTCGGCGGGGGCTCCCCCGGCTTGCGGCCGGTCAGATGGCGGGAGTAGTTCTCGATGCCGTGGCAGTAGCCGATCTCCCGAAGCATTTCCACATCGAAGAGGGTCCGCTGCTCGAGACGCTGGGCTTCGAGGAGCCGGTTCTGGGACCGGAAAAACGCCAACCGCTCGGCCAGCTCCTCCTTGATCCCTTCGATCGCCCGCTCCAACTGATCCTCCGGCGTCACGTAGTGATTCGCCGGATAGATGGCGACCTGCCCGACCGGGCTCAGGCGCTCGCCCCGGAGGGGGTCAACGGTATGGATGGCCTCCACCGTGTCCCCGAAGAGTTCGATCCGGAGCGCGGTGGTGTCGCCCGAGGCCGGAAACACCTCGACCACATCCCCCCGCACGCGGAAGGTCCCGCGATGGAAATCGTAGTCGTTGCGCTCGTACTGGATGGCGACGAGCTGCTGGATCATGCGATCCCGGTCCAGCGTGGCCCCCTCGGCGAGCGAGAGGTGCATGCCGCGGTAGGTCTCCGGCGCGCCGATGCCGTAGATGCAGGAGACCGAGGCCACCACGATCACGTCCCGTCGCTCGAAGAGCGCCTGGGTCGCGGAGTGGCGCATGCGGTCGATCTCGTCGTTGATCAGGGCGTCCTTCTCGATGTAGGTATCGGTTTGGGGGATGTAGGCCTCCGGCTGGTAGTAGTCGTAGTAGGAAACAAAGTACTCCGCGGCGCTGGAGGGGAAGAAGGCCTTGAATTCGCCGTAGAGCTGCGCGGCCAGGGTTTTATTCGGCGAAATGACGAGGGTGGGGCGCTGCACCCGTGCGATGGCGCTGGCCACGGTGAACGTCTTGCCTGAGCCCGTGACGCCGAGGAGCACCGTGTGCGAGCGCCCGGCTTGGATCAGGCGGGCCAGCTGCTCGATGGCCTGGGGCTGGTCTCCCCGGGGCTCGAAATCGGCGGTGAGCTGAAACACCGGACCTCAGAGGGTGGAGGGGACCGCGACCAGGTACTTGCGCCAGGAGTCGAGGAACGACCCGGCGTGGGGATGCCGCAGGAGATGCACCGAAAACAGGAAGCGCGGGTGCACCGGGTCCCGGGTGAGCCGCATCCCGGCCTCCTCGGCCAGCTTGTTGCCCTTCCGGAGGTTGCACCGGAGGCACGCGGTCACCACGTTCGTCCACGTCGTCTCGCCGCCCCGCGAGCGGGGCACCACGTGGTCCACGGTCAGGCGGTCGCCGCGGCGGCTACAGTACTGGCACGTGTACCCGTCGCGGCGGAGGATGTTCTTCTTGTTGAT
>JACQWA010000217.1 GCA_016209425.1 Candidatus Rokuibacteriota bacterium | reverse complement strand
CCATCAGTCAGCTCGGCGAGGGCACGGAGCGCACCCCCGAGGAGCTGGCGCGCCTGATGCTCGGCCTCCAGGAGCAGGGCTGCCACAACATCAACTTCGTGACTCCCGAGCACGTCGCGCCGCAGATCATCGAGGCGCTGCCGCTGGTCTACAACACCTCGAGCTACGACTCGATGCGCTCGCTCGAGCTGCTCGACGGGATCGTCGACATCTACATGCCGGACTTCAAGGTCTGGGACAGCGCCGTGGCCAAGCGCTATCTGAAGGCGCCCGACTATCCCGAGGCGGCCCGCCGGGCGATCCGCCAGATGCACGAACAGGTGGGCCTCCTCGTCACGGACGAGCGTGGCCTGGCCAGGCGCGGGGTCCTGGTCCGCCACCTGGTGATGCCGGGCATGCTCGACGAGACCCGGCAGATCATGACCTGGCTGGCCCAGCTTTCCCCCGACACGTTCGTCAACGTCATGGCCCAGTACTACCCCGCGGGAGCCGTCTCCGGAGAAAAGTATCCGGAGATCAACCGGAAGCTCTTCAGGGACGAGTACGCGGAGGCCGTCAGGATCGCCCGCGAGGCCGGCCTCTGGCGGCTGGACGAGCGCCGTCCCCGCCTCCCCCTGTGGGGGTAGCGGCCGGCGTATCATGGTCAGTCACGCCCGTCGGGGCCGCGCATCACCCCAACTCCCGCAATTGCGCCTCCGCCTGCTCCAGCCAGAACCGCATGCCCATCTCGCCGAACATCGTCGCCGCGGTTGTGAGATGCTCATAGGCCGGCCGCTGGGCCGCCGTTCGCCGGAGGAGCCGGCCTAGGCCGAGATGGCAGCGGGCCAGGAGCGGGCGCATGCCGAGATCCTGTGCCAGAGCCTTCGCCCCCTCGTAGAAGGCTGTCGCGGATTCGACGTCGGGAGGGTCCCCTCCGGCGGCGATCTCTCCGAGAAGGCGCCGCGCGTCCGCCTCGATACCCCGCTCGCCGGCGGCCGTAGCAAGTTCTAACGCCCGACCCGCGGCGCGCTTGGCTTCCTGGAGGCAGGCCGCAAGAAGGAACCCTTCGGCCCACCAGACATGAAGCAGTGACAGGTAGATCTTGATCCCCATACCCTCCAGGAGCATTGCGCCCCGCTCGAGATAGGGAAGGCCTTCGGTGGTCCTCCCCAACCACGCCAAAGTCCAACCGAGCCACGAATAGGCGAACGGAGCAAGGCTGAGTAACCCGTTCTGCTCGCATATCTCGGCAGCGCGCTGGCACCACTGAAGGGCCTCGGCGAATTCGCCCTTTAACCACGGAGGAGTGGTCCGAAAGACGTACGCCCATACTTGAGCCCAGGGGTGGCCGGCGTCGTCCGCAGCGTGAACCGCATGGTCGCCATACGTCAGGGCCCGCTCGAAGTCGCCGGTGTTCGCAAACGTCCACGCAAGATAGCTACAGCCTCCGACGTAGGGAGAGATGGTCAGGCCAAGGCGTCGTTTCGAAAGGGCGGCATCAGGCCCTTCGACGTAACGCAGAACGAGATCAATCACCGCACCGTAGTCCCCCAGGGCCATGTAGTTCACTGCCAGGGTATGAGTCGCCATGACACGCAACTCAGCGTCGTCGAGGGCGGCGGCGATGCTCAGGGCCGTCTGTGCATAGTCAATGCCACGGGAATACTGGGCGATCCATGCGGAATAAGCGGCCATATGGAAGGAGAGCCGCCCAAGCCGGGGTTGATCATCGAGCTGGCGGGCGATCTGTTCGGCTTCCTGATGGATCTCGACAAGCCGAGCAATCTGGCCGACTGGCAATAACGGGAAATGCAGATCGAGCCGTGCATCAACCGCCCGTCGGAGATTCTCAGGCGTCGTCGGGAGCCGCGAAGCAATCTCGAGCGCCTTCTCGTACCGTTCGAGGCTCTCCACAAGTGCGCCTTTGGCGAACGCCTTTGCGCCAGCCTCGCGAAGATAATCCACGGCTTTCTCCCAGACCTCTCCCCGCATGGCGTGATAGGCGAGGGCTTCCACGTGCTGGGCCAGGCGATCCGCGTACAGGGGCTCGATGGCCTCGACCACTCGCGCGTGCAGCGTCTTCCGCCGCTCCTGGAGCATACCCTCGTAGGCCACCTCCTGGGTGAGCGCATGCTTGAAGACGTAGGTGGGCTCCCCGGGCCCCGTCTGCTCGTAGAGGAACTCGAGCCGCTTCAGCTCCGCGAGCGGCGCCTCCAGGCTCGGGCCATCCCAGATCGCCTCGAGCAGCGGGGGCGCCACCTCGCGGCCCAGCACCGACGCCGTCTGCAGCAGGCGCTTTGGGCCCTCCGGAAGCCGGTCGATCCGCGCCGCGAGCACGTCCTGGATGGTGTCGGGAACCGCGCGCGCCGCCGGCCGCCCCCCTTCATCCAGCACGGCGCGGGTCAACTCCTCCAGGAAGAAGGGATTGCCCTCGCCCTTGTCGAGAATCACCCGGGTCACGGCGTCTTCGAGTCGCTGCTCGGCAAGGGACTCGACGAGGCTCCGCCCCTCCTCGGGCGCGAGCGGCCGGAGCGGCAGCTGCGTGGCGTACGACCGGTCCATCCACATGGGCCGGTAGCCGGGCCGGTAGGTCATGAGCAACAGGATGCGCGCGCCGGGCAGGCTCTCGACGAGCGAGATGAAGAACTCCTCCGACGGCCGGTCGATCCAGTGGAGGTCCTCCACGGCGAAGACGATGGGGCGCCGCTGGCTGCCCCTGACGGTGAGCTGGCGCAGGGTCTCGAGCGTCCGGGCCTTGGTGACGTCCGGGGTCAGCGGCTCCAGGCGCTCCGTTCCCTCCTTCATGCCGAGGAGGTGCAGGACGTACGGCGCCGCGGCCTCCCGATCCATCCCCACCTCCCCAAGGGCGAAGCGCACCTTGTCGCCGACCGCCTCCGGCGAGTCCGTCTCCGTGATCCCGCAGTTGCTGCGGATGATGTCCAGCACCGGGAGGTAGGGGATTCCACTGCCGTAGGAGAGGCAGCGCCCTTCGAGGTAGGTCAGGCGTCGGTCCGCCAGGCTCTGGCGGAACTCGTAGACCAGGCGCGACTTGCCGAGGCCGGCCTCCCCCACGATCCCCACGGCCTGCCCCTGCCCCCGCTCCGCCTGCCCCAGCAGGTCGGAGAGGGCCGCCAGCTCGCGCTCCCGGCCCACGAAGGAAGTCAGGACGCGCCGCCAGCGGACGTCGAGCGGCGACCGCCGGGGCCCCAGACCAAGGACTCGATAGACCGAGACTGGTTCGGTCTTGCCCCTGACCGCAGCCGGTGCGAGCGCTTCGAGGCGGACATAGCCCTGGACGAGTCGGCTGGTGATCTCGCTCACAAGGATCGCCCCCGGGTCGGCAAGCTGCTGGAGCCGGGCCGCCAGGTGCGTCGTGTCGCCCACCGCCGTGTAGTCCATGCGGAGGTTGTCGCCGATCTTCCCGACCACGACGGGCCCGGTGTTCAGGCCCATGCGGACAGCCAGCTCCACCCCATCCGGTTGGCCGAGCTCGGCACCCCGTTCGCCCAGCGCGCGCTGAATTCCTAGTGAGGCCAGGATCGCTCGGCGCGCATGATCCTCATGCGCCACCGGCGCCCCGAACAGGGCCATGAAACCATCTCCCAGGAACTGGTTGATCGTCCCCTCATAGCGGTGGACCTCGGCCAGGGCCAGCTCGAAGAAGCGGTTCAGGAGGGTGTGCATCGCCTCGGGGCCCAGCCGCTCGGCCAGGGCGGTGGAGTTGGCAATGTCGCAGAAGAGAACGGTGACCTGCTTCCGCTCGCCCTCCAGGGCGCTCCGGGAGGCCAGAATCGTCTCGGCGAGGTGCTTCGGGGTGTAGGCCTGAGGGGAGGCGAAACGGCCAGCTTCAGCGGCGAGCGGGACACCGCAGGAGCGACAGAATTTCTTCCCGAGGCCGACAGGCTGGCCGCAGATCGGGCACGCGACGTCCAGCCGGGCCCCGCATTCTTCGCAGAACCTGG
>JACQWA010000199.1 GCA_016209425.1 Candidatus Rokuibacteriota bacterium | reverse complement strand
GTTCCTGAGCGCTCAAGGGATGGCGAGCTTCCTGGCCGAAGTCCGGCAGCGCTACGACTACATCATCCTCGACGTGGCCCCGGTCCTGCCCCTCGCGGACCCCTCCATTCTGGGCGCGCGCGTGGACGGGACCCTGATCGTCGTCCGCGTGGGACGGGTGGCGCGGGCGGCCTTGAGGCGGGCGAGAGCTCTCCTCGACGCGGCCAAGTCGCGGGTGGTGGGCGTCTGCCTCACCGGGGTGAGAGCCGAGGTGAGCCCGGACTATGCCGAGATGGCGTACTACCGGTACCGCTACGGGCCTCCCGAGACGGTGGCCGGCGGGGCGTCGGGATGGCTCCCGTGGCTCGGGGGCATCGCCACGGGGACAGCCAGGAGCCGGGCCTTCTGGCTCCTTCTCCTGCTGCTCCTCGCGCTGGCGCTCGGGGTCTGGACGTGGGGGACGGGACCCCTGAAGCTTCCGCTCCTCTCCTCTCTCCCGCTCGAGGCCGCCCGCGTGGCCGATTCCGCCGCCTCGGTCCCCTCGATGCCGGGCCCCCGGGACGTCGCCTTCAGGCCGGCGGCCGAGGTGTCTCACCGCCCGGGCCCCCCCGACGCGGCCGGAGCCCCCGGGGTCTCACGCAAGTCCGCCCATGCCGTCCAGCTCCATGCGTTCAGGAGCGAGGAGACGGCCCGTGGGGTCGTCGCGCGGTACCGGGCGCGGGGTCTCCCGGCGTTCACGGCCGAAGCCCAGATCCCCGGGGCCGGACGGTGGTGGCGGGTCCTGGTCGGCGAGTTCGAGACTCGGGACAAGGCGGCGGCGTTCGGGTGGGATCTCGTCGTCGAGGGAACAGCCGAGGAGTTCATCGTCGTTGACGGCGCCTCGAGGCCCTGACATGAGAGCGCGGGTCGGCGCCGCCACCGCCATTCCCCTCGTCTTCGCCGTCCTCCTGGCGTTTCCCGTAAGTCTCATCGTTGTCCAGGTCTCTCTGCCCCTGGCCCTGGGCGCTGGTCTCATCTTTGCCGTCGTGATCGCCGCCGTCGCCAGCAACCAGCTGGCGCTGTACCTGCTGGTCTTCTCCATGCTTCTCGGCCCCGAGGTCCTCGCGGGCGAGCTCGGCAGAGGGGCGCTGCTCGGGCGGGGCCTCACGTTCCGTCTCGACGACGTTCTCATCTCCATCATCGGGCTGGCCTGGCTGGCGAAGACGGCGCTCTACAGGGAGCTCGGCCTCTTCCTGAGGACCCCGCTGAACCGGCCCCTCGCGGCCTACGCCTTCGCCGCCGCGCTGGCCACGGGCCTGGGGATGATCGCCGGGCGCGTGACAGTTCTCGGGGGCTTCCTCTTCGTCCTCAAGTACATCGAGTACTTCGTCATCTACTTCATCGTCGTCAACAACCTCCGCGAGCGACGGCAGTTCGAGCGGTTCCTCCTTGCCCTCCTCGCCACGGCCGCCGTGACGAGCGTGATCGGCATCCTCCAGATCCCCGGGGGGGAACGGGTCTCCGCCCCCTTCGAGGGGAGAGGGGCGGAGCCGAACACCTTCGGTGGCTACCTCGTCCTGATGCTGGCGCTCGTGGCGGGGCTCTACCTGACGAGCGCGTCTCTCCGGAGGAAGTTCCTGCTGGCATTGCTCGCCGTCCTGATCGTCGTTCCCCTCGTGTTCACGCTCTCCCGGGCCTCCTACCTCGCCCTGATCCCCCTGGCCGGCGCCCTCTTCGCCTGGAGCGACAGGAAGCGGTTCCTGGCAGGGCTCCTCGCCTTCGGCGCGGTGTTCCTGCCGCTCGTGGCGCCGCAGCCGGTCCTGGACCGGATCGCCTTCGTCGTCAGCCAGCCGTGGCAGCGCAGGCAGATCGAGGTCGCCGGCATACGGCTGGATACCTCCACGTCCGACCGGTTCCGGTCGTGGGGGGCCGCCGCGCTCGAGTGGCCGACGGCACCCCTCTTCGGCCACGGGGTGACGGGCTACCGCCTGCTTGACGCCCAGTACCCCCGGGTCCTGCTGGAGATGGGCCTCGTGGGGCTGCTGGCCTTCCTGTGGCTCCAGATCAGCCTCTTCCGGCAGGTCCGCGCCATCCTCCGGGCCACACAGGATCGGCTGTTCAAGGGCGTGGCCCTGGGCTTCCTCGCCGGGTACATCGCCCTCATCGGTCACTCCATCGGCGCCAATACCTTCATCATCGTCCGGATCATGGAGCCCTTCTGGTTCCTGGCCGGCATGGTCGTGATGATTCCCCGGCTCGAGGCCGCTCCGGCGCCGCCGGCGCCTGCCGCGGGGCCCGGGCCGGCCTGGAGGGGGTCGGTCAGGCGGTGAGCCTGCGGACGGCGCTCCGCCGCTTGTCGGCGCAGTCCTTGAGCTACGGGTCGGCGAACCTGTCGCGGAAGCTCCTGGCGTTCCTCCTCCTGCCGCTTTACACGGCCTATCTCTCCCCCGAGGACTACGGGATCATCTCGACCGTCGGCATCATCGCGTTTCTCGCGGGCACGATCCTGTCGCTCAAGCAGGACGCCGCCGTCCTTCGCCTCTGGTACGACTACGCGGGATCGGTGGAATGCCTGCGGAGGTATCTCGGGACGGTCATCCTGCTGGTGGCCTCCGTCGCTATTGCCGGAGCCCTTCTGTTGTCTCTCTTCAGCCGGCCCCTCTTCGCCCTTTTCCTGAGAGACGTCCCCTTCTCCTACGTCGTCTACGGACTCTGGACGGGGGCCGCCGCCGGCCTGTCCCTCATCCCCATGATGGTGCTCCGGGTGAAGGAGCAGGCCTTCCGCTTCGGCCTCCTCCAGGTGGCATCGTTTCTCGTGACGGCGGGGCTCATCGTCTACTTCGTCGTGTACCGGGGGGAAGCGGCGCTGGGCCAGGTCAAGGGCATGCTGCTTGGGACCTGCGTCTTGCTGCTGGTCTCCCTTGTCCTCCTGGTGAGAGAGGTTCGCCCGGGGCTTTCTCTCCGGCAAGCGAAGGCGACGGTCCTGTACGGGGTTCCGCTGATCCCCCAGGGGATTGCCGAGTGGGTCATTGCCGGGTCGGACCGGGTGTTCCTGGTGTACCACGGGACCCTGGCCTCGGTGGGGCTCTACTCCCTGGCGTACACGCTGGGAAGCGCCGTGAACGTCCTCATCTTCTCCCTGCAGCAGGCCCTGGGCCCCTTCTTCTTCTCCACCGCGGGCAACCGGGAAGAAGCCGAGAACCTCCTGCCTCGGCTCGCCACGTACGCCACCCTCGCCGTCTCCGTGGCGGTCATCGTCGTCTCGGTCTTCGGCCGAGAGGCGATCATGGTCATGGCCGACCCGCGTTACGTAGGAGCGTCGCAGGTCGTGCCCGTGATCGCGAGCCTGTACCTCGTGAAACCGCTCTCCCTCTTTGCCG
>JACQWA010000201.1 GCA_016209425.1 Candidatus Rokuibacteriota bacterium | reverse complement strand
GGCTTTAGCTGGTCAGAGCCGCGGGCGCAAGCCCGCGGACCATGCCCGCAGCACGCCGGTGTCACCGGGCTTGCGCCCGGTGCTCTGATCGTGCCACCTGCGGCGCCGAACACGGTCGCGCCAAAGCCGGCCAGCATTTCCACGCCCCGGACCTGGCCGGCCATCAGCGGCACGCGTACGAGGTTGAATCCCGATGACATCGGGAGGAAGTCCTGTTCGATCCGCGTGAGCCATGACATCGCCCCGGCGTGCCGGGCCTGGCAGAGGGGGCAGTCTCCGTCCGCCGGAACTCGGTTGACGATGAGACTACGAACCGCGATCCCCATTCCCGCGAGGGCCTCCACCAGACGCCGGGTCTCCGCGACGCTCAGCGGGTCGGCGTTGAGCACAGGGACGAATTCGGAGGCGGCGGAGTTGTACAGCAGTTCCCGTACGCGGCGAAGGTCGGCCTCGAAAGTCTTGAGAAAATCGTCCACCGCGTCGAGGGTGCAACGTCCCGCGAACGTACGCTGCATGTACTTGTGTTTTCGCTGCATGAGGGAGTAGGCGTGCACCCAGCGCTCCATGACCTTGGGCAACGCCAGCAGCCTGAGGGTGTGTCCGGTAGGTGCGGTATCCATGATGATGAGGTCGTAC
This sequence comes from Candidatus Rokuibacteriota bacterium, assembly GCA_016209425.1. GTDB lineage: Bacteria > Methylomirabilota > Methylomirabilia > Rokubacteriales > CSP1-6 > JACQWA01. The sequence continues at coordinate 5,480 of JACQWA010000201.1, read as the reverse complement.
TCGCCGCTCCCTCCTCGGTCGCGTCGAGCCTTCGTGAGAAGGTTGGCCAGCTCTCTAACGGCGATTATTTCATCCAGTCCGGGCAGCGGTAGGTCCACAATGCTTCGGGCGTCAACGCCGTCCAGAAAGGTCCCCCGCTCGAACAGCGTCCTCAAGACCGCGTCATACTGCACATGGAAGCGGCGGTCCGCTTGGTAGGCATCCAACTCTCGTACCCACAGGTTGTCCACTCCCGGCACGGCCGAGGGCACGTCCGAGACGCGTACATCCAGACTGTCGGCCAGTGAATGTGCGGGGTCGGTCGATACCAGCAGGACCTTCCGCCCCGGCTCCGGTGAACCGGCTGGCCGGTGCCGCGCCAGGTGGATGGCCGTCGCCGCCGCGGAGGTCGTCTTGCCGGCGCCCCCCTTGCCGCCGAAGATCACCAGGCGCAGCGGCGCGCCGGGATTCGCGTTGACCAGGAAACCGGACATCTGCCTATCCCTCCGCGCCCTCTGGCAGTGTTGTATCGCTACGCTTGCGCATGCTGGTCCGCGCGAAGTCCAGCACGTTGCCGCCCTCATCCAGGGTCACCCCGTAGGTCGCCAAAATGTCCTGCGAGTCCGGCAGGGACTTCTTCTCCAGTGCTTCCACCTGGACGTGCCAGACCTTGTCGTCCTTGCGGACCGACAGGGTGCTGCCCAACTCCAGATGCGTCAGGTCGCTGAGTTGTTCTCGGGCCTTCTGAATCATTTGAACCATTGCCTCCGCCATGGGCGTTCTCCTTGTGGGCTAACTTGTTCGTTAGTCCGGTTTTCTGGATTCTTTGTATGCCCTGACGGCGTCAAGCTGCTGCATCAGGACGGCCTCCTGCCTGTGACACTCGTCCTCACTGATATCGTCGAGCTCTAAGCGTATTTGCAGTTCCAGCAGTTCCCGGCGGATGGCGGAGTCATCCGTCATCTGTTCCTCGGCGTTCTCGTACAACGTCTTGCCGACCCAATGAACCAGCTTGCAAGGCGCCAGGAGGATGTCATCGAGGAGGAATGCCATGGTCAATCGTCCCAGGTAATGACCAGTTCAATGAAATTGAACAGTGGCATCGGGCCGACGAGCTTCAGCCGGACCCTCCCGGCCCGTTCGTCCTCGATCGCCGACAGAGCGGCCGCAAGGTCGTCCTGGCGCGACTTCTCGACGAGCAGGGCCAAGTTCGCAAACATAGGGTCGCCGAAAGTCTTGTTCTTGCGCGCCTCCAGTATCGTTCCCGCAAGATGGTTCAGCAGTTCCGATTCGGCGGCGCTCTTCTTTGCATCCAGGGTCTTCTTGACCAGCTCGCCCAGTCTGGCCATGAGGGGCAGCATGCCGGACCGGGGCGACGCGCCGTCGAGGGCCTTCTTGCGCAACAGGCGGATCCCGTCATTCTCGTTGACGATTTCAGCGAACACCGCGTTCATGTCAGTCCACAACCCTTTGACGCCCAGCTCCACGCGGTCGCGGTAGAGCGCCAGCAGACCGTTGAACTCGTCCCGGCGCTGGACCAGCACATGGTTGACAATACGGCTTTCGGCGTCGGTGGCGCGGCCGGGTTTATCCTCAGCGAGGGTGTCGAACCTGACCGGCAGGACAGTGTGTCCGCGCTGCATGACCGCTTCCAGCACACGCTGGTGCGCTAAGGTGTTCTCGCGTGAGATCTCAAATTCCTCGGTCGCGGTGCTACTGACGACGGCGGCGATCCCCTCATGGGGGAGGGCAAAGACCTCCGCGTCATTCCCGACGCCTATCGGACCGAAGCTGGTTGGCTCAGGGCAGTCAGTGATGCAGTAGATGTAGCGTCGCGTCGCAGCGACGTGTGCCACTGCTCTTTGAGCAGTGCTCGTAGCCACTGCTGACACAGCAGTGGTACAACTCGCCGAGGACGGTTCACTGGCTACTGTGGCCGGCGACACATTCATGCTCCTCTATCTTGCCCCGGCGACCAACGGTTCCGAGAGTGTCGACCGATCCGGAGCGCTTCTGGACACGCCGGCCCGGGCGCGCAGTTCGGAGAGGGTTCTGATCTTGACGATGACCGGACCGCCTTCGTCGGTCGGAGGCGTCTCGTTGCAGTTCAAAGCATATTCTTCCAGGAGTTGGTGGGCATCGACCAGTTCCTTCATGCGCTCCGCCGAGTCGGCGCCGGGATTCCGGTCAGGGTGAACCTCCGGCAGCACTCGGCGATAGGCCGCCTTGATCTCCGCCGGGCTTAGGCGTTCGCCCACTCCCAGCAGTTGCCGCGCGGCATCCAGTTCCTCGGCGTCAACGACCCGTACCTCCGCGGTCGCGAAACTGTAGGGCGGGAGCGGGCCCACGCAGCGGAAGTCGAGTCGGCCCCAGTAATCGCGATTGAGCCGGTCGATAAACCGATCGAAAAGGCTCTCCTCATCTCGACCGATCAGGACGGCCGCATGGAGGGTCATCGCGTCATCCTTCGTGGGATTGACGACGATCTCCGGCCACTGGGCCTGCAAAGCGGCGACCACCTCGGCGGCGATCCGGTCTCGCCGCCGGGTCAACATCTCCCTCACCAACCGGCCCAGCCGGATCCGTTGTTCCATGGTCGGCCCGGCCAACCGGCTTGCCGGTCCGTGGGCGGTGATCTTGGCCTTCATGGACACCACCGCCGGCTCGGCGGCGATCTCGGACAGCACGGCCTGGAGATCCGTCCAACAAGCGACCAGGTCCCACTCGAACTTCCCCGCGCACTTCTCCAGGGTCCGCACGAACGCCTGCTGCCCGGAGTGCAGGATGTCCAGAATCTGGCGGTCATCGTCGGCAAACGTGCCGAACTTCAGGGGGATCACCGCCGAGTCGGTCATCACGCGTTCAAGAACGCGCTGGTGTTTGGCGATGTACCGGAGCGTCTCCTGGGAGGAAAGCAGAGAAAAGTTCTTGCGCGCGGCCGGACCGGTCACCATGGCGATCACACCGTCCGTCACCACACGGACTTTGCCGCCATCCATCCCGATGGGACCGAAGTTTCTGGACTTGCAGGCCGGTATAATACCATATAGATAATTGCATTCCGTTGACATCGTTGACTCCTGGGTCTGAAGGCAGGGGAACCTCCGCCAGCGCGGAGAACCACCTGCCCTACTCCGTTACACCGCGTACTCTTTGATCAGTCTGTTGACCTCGTCCTTGATGCCGCGGCTGGGCATGGCGCCCAAGCGCGACGAATTCAACACGTCGTGGCAAAGACACACGAAACTCTTGTCGGCGGCCACGGGTCTGCCGTCATGGGCCTTCAGAACGGTGGCGATGATGACCGACGCTCGGATCGTCGCGGGGCATGTCCCATCACCGTTATTACCGTTCTTGCCCTTGGTCTGGTGCTCGCGAACCCCGCGGACCAGATCCACGATGGGTTCGGCCTGCGCCCGGTCGATGCCGCTCTTGGCCATAGCGATGGCGATCTCGGTCTCGCGGTCATAATGGCCGAGCTTGATCGTGATCATCCGGTCCTGGAGGGCGTCGGCCGCCCGGTGGACGCCGGCGTATTCCGTCGGGTTGCTGGTGAAGATGGCGTGAAAGTCGGGGCTAACACGTAGGAAGGATTGGTTGCCGCGCCCGGCCGGCATGTCCAGGACACGCTCTTCCAGGACGGAGAGCAGGGCGTTGTTGGCCTCGGCCCGGCTGCGGGTGAACTCGTCGTACACCAGCGTGAAGCCGTGCTTGCACGCCACCGTCAGCCGGTTGTCCACCCACCTCGACTCCATCGAGTGATCCACCTTCTTCACCGAGTGGATGAAGTTGTCCACCACCTTCCGCTGACGCCATCCATAGTTCCCCCCGACCAGGTCCGAGGTCCCCAACTCCTCGTCGCCGTGCACGACCACGACGGGCCTGCCGATCTGGGCGGCGACATAGAGCGCCAGGCTCGTCTTGCCCGTCCCTGCCGCCCCCGTCAGGTGGACCGGGAAGCCCGCGCCCAGATAAGCCAGGCAGCGATCGACGATACCCTCCACCAACGGGGTCTTGACGAAGCCCGGCTGTTCCTTGGCAAGCTCAATCGGCGTCACGCCGTCCATGGACATAATTCTTCTCCTTTTGTTCCTCTGAGCCGTGGGCGCCAGCCCACGGACGTGTTCTTTATTCCTGTTCGGCCTCTGCCCGGGCGCGTTCCTCATCACGTCTCTCGTCGTACAGCGTGCCCGTGAAGTGGTTGACCGTGCATTCCCTGCCCGTTGAGTAGCGCGGGCGGGGACGGCAATGGTTCCTCCGCCCGGCATGGTCTCTCTCTTCGGCGGTCGAATGCCTCACCCGTGAGTTTCTGCGTGTTGATGTCAACATGATTAGGCTCTCCTGTCGTTTCTCTCGATCCTTGGGCCACAGTGAGCCGCAGGCTTCAGCCTGCGCGGAGGTCCGCGCGACCTGAAGGTCGCGGCTCGCTTGGTGACACGGTCACTACGCCGGCGCCGCCGCAGCGGCCACAATACAGGGAGTGACCCGTTTGCCTACCGCGCCCCCGGCACTTCGTGCAGGCCTGAATCGGCGGGCTTACCCCGATGACCCCCGAGCCTCGGCACGCGGGGCAGGTCGCGTCGCTCCGCAGCGGCATGTGTCCGCCGCCGTAGCAGAACGCACACTGCACCACGGGTGGAGTGAACCCCACTTTCGCGGCGCCACCGCAGACGGGGCATTGATGCGCCCCTCGCACCTGGCCTGTCCCGCGACAGAACGCGCACGGGTGCTCCTCGCCGTACAGCAACTGCGGGAGACCGCCCTTGGTCAGTGACTGTCCCGTCATGCCCTTGTCCAGAAGCTTCTGCCAATCCCAGCTCATGAACTTCCTCTTCGCACCGCGCAATTCCTGAAGTCAATCGTCTGGTTGACGCGCGCCCCGTTGGGCTCTTGCGACAACGCCTCCTCCTCCGGGAACTTCAGCTTGGAGATCGCCTGATCGATGGCCTTCATCTGCTCTCGGGCCTGCCTCTGGGCCCGGGCCCAGCGGGCCCGGTTCAGCTTCAGTGTCCACAGCTCGAGATACTCCTGCCCCTCGTTGCGCGGCCTGGAGTGGAGGCGGGCGCTCACCGCGGTTTTCAGGCGGGGCAGTGTGCCCATCCCTCCGCGCTTATTCTTTTCCGGTCTCTGGTCTCTCAGCATTGTCGTTGACTCCTGTTCGCCCCGATCTGACAACGGGGACGCCAAGCCCTGATCTGCCCCGAAAGAGGGAGGGAGAACGAGGGCCTTGGCTGTCCCCGCGTGCGCCAAGCACGGCCGCGCGCGCTCGGCGACGTGACCGTTCGGAGAAGGGGCCTTCCACTCGCTGCGGCCCAAACGCACAAGGGATTCACCAAACGGGTTGTTGTCTTGGCGTTTGTCGGTAACACCTAAGATTCCTTTCCTTCGCGCCCGCTTCCAAAATATGGAATGTCGAATGCGGAATGCGGAATGGTTGTCACCCCTTCGCGGCTCAGGGCAGGCCTGAGCGAAGCGAAGGGTCTGTTCTCGCGATTGAGATG
>JACQWA010000202.1 GCA_016209425.1 Candidatus Rokuibacteriota bacterium | reverse complement strand
GGGTCCTCAGGGTAGGGCGCCGCGGAGGCGTTGGAGAAGACCTGCCGTTGCGGCGCACGGAACTCGACACTCGACAGGACCTTGGCAAGGCGGTCCCGCGCAGAAGCGATCAGAGGCGAGTGGAACGCGCAGGCGACCGGGACGAGCCGCGCCTCTATCCCCTCGGCTTTCAGACGTTTGATCGCCTCCCCCACGCCTGACCGCGTGCCCGAGATGACCGCCTGCTGAGGTGCGTTGACGTTGGCGATCCAGACGCCGTCGAGCGAGCCCACGACCTCCGTGAGGCGCTCCGGGCCCGCATGCACGGCCGCCATCGTGCCCAGGTCCTCTTTCGCGGCTTCGATGATTGAGCGGCCTCGGGCTTCGGAGAGGACCGCCAGGGTCTCCTCGTCGAACACTCCCGCCGCACACAGGGCGACGTATTCACCGTAGCTGTGGCCCGCGACCCAGTGCGGCGCGACGCCCAGCCCCTGAAGCAGGCGGAAGAGCGCGACGTCCGCTGCTCCCAGCGCCGGTTGGGCCACCGTGGTCTGGGTGAGTGCCTCCTGCTGCGCGTGCTCCTCCTCCGGGCTGAACGCTGGCGGCGGAAAGATGTAGCTGCTCAACGGCCGCGCGAACCGCTGCGCCAGGACACGGTCCGCGCGTTCGAACGCCTCCCGGACCTCGGAGAACTGCACCGCCAGGTCACGCAGCATGTTGGGATATTGGGAGCCCTGGCCGGGAAACAGGAAGGCGACCCTGCCGTCTCTCGTCAGCGGCTCTTCGGTCAGGTAGATGCCCCTGGGATCCTGGATGTCAAGCGGGCCGGCCGCGCCGAGCGCCACCGAGGCTTGATCCAGCTTCTGCTGGAGGTCCTCCAGCGAGGTGGCGACGATCGCCAGCCTCAGGTCGGGCCCGCCGCCGCCGCCGCCGCGTTCATCGGAAATCTCCCACAAGCTGTAGGCCAGGTCGTGCAGGGCGGGCCTGGCCCCCCGCCGCAGGGAGCCTCTGAGAGACTCGATCGCGTCCAGCAGCTCCTGTCGCGAACGTGCCGACCAGAGTAAGAGCTCGCTGGGCCACGGCCGAGGGGAAGCCTCGGGGGGGAGAAAAGAGCCAGTGTACTCCTCGACGACGGCGTGGAAGTTCGTCCCCCCAAACCCGAACGCGCTTACGCCCGCCCGCCGCGGATGAGTCGGGACGCCATGGACCCACGGACGAGTTTCCGTGTTCACATAGAGAGGCCCGTCCCCGAAGCGTGCCTTTGGATTAGGCTGCGTGACACCCAGCGTGGGAGGCAGCACCTTGTGATAGAGGGCGAGGGCCACCTTGACGAGGCCGGCCACACCGGCTGTCGCCTTGGTGTGGCCGATCATCGACTTCACCGACCCAATCGCGCAGCTCTGCGGCACGGCTCCCGCCTCCTCGAGGAACGCGGAGAGCGCCACGGCTTCCGTGCGATCGCCGACGACCGTGCCCGTGCCATGGGCCTCGAACAGGGCCACCGTCGTCGCCGAGACCCCCGCCTTGGCGTAGGCCCGGCGCAGCGCGAGGATCTGCCCTTCGGGCCGCGGCGCCGTCAGCCCTTTGGCCTTGCCGTCGCTGGAGCCGCCCACACCCTGGATCACGGCGTAGATGCGATCACCATCCCGCTCCGCATCGGCCAATCGCTTCAGCACCAGCATCACCACGCCTTCACCGATGGTGATACCGTCCGCGCTGGCATCAAAGGTGCGGGGCTGACCGGTTGGTGACAACGCCTGGGTCTTGCTGAAGCAGAGATACCCGAATGGGTTCTGGACGGTATCGACGCCGCCCGAGATGACCATGTCGGTGGCGTGGGTCTCGAGCTCCTTGACGGCCAGGTGCACCGCGGTCAACGACGACGCGCATGCGGCATCCACGACGTAATTCAGGCCGCCGAAATCAAATCGGTTCGTGATGCGCCCCGCCGCGACGTTCAGCAGGAGCCCGGGGAAGGAATCCTCGGTCCATTCGGGCAGGATCCCGTTGCTTTTCGAGACGACGTCCGACGCGGCATCTCCGAACAGCAGGGGGAGGCTGGAGCGCAACAGATAGGCGGTCCCCAGGTCGCCGGTCCCACCGCTGGCACCGAGGATCACCGAGGTCCGGCTGCGGTCAAAGGGCCTGTCCAGGTACCCGGCGTCTTGCAGTGCCGCGCGTGCTGCCTTGAGGGCCAGCAGCTGCATCGGATCGATGGAGGGCAGGGAGGTGGGCGGCATCCCGTACTCGACGGGATCAAACGCCACGTCGTCAAGAAATCCTCCCCACTTGGAGTAGATCTTGTCCCTGGCCCGCGGGTCGGGGTCATAGTACAGTTTCCAATCCCAGCGGCCCTCGGGGATCTCCGTAATGGCATTCACTTTGTTCAGGATGTTTGCCCAGTAGGTGGGAAGATCAGAGGCTTTGGGGAGGATGCAGCTCATCCCGACGATCGCGATCTCGGACGGTTGAGCGGCGGGCGCGGACTTCGACACCGGTTCCGCGGCAATGGGGATCTCCTCGAGCCGCCGGGCCCCTTCGACCGCGATCTCGTGGTGGAGCTCTAGGATCCCGCACGTCCGGCCGTGCAGGGCGACGAGCTGGCCTACCATGTACATTCCCTGCGCGTGTTGCTCCTCTTCGCTTAAGGTGACGAACTTCGCCGCCGCCGGGTCTTGACCGTAGCGCGGATCGCGGTCGATGCCCTTGGAAGCGATGCGTAGGCGGCCGATGTTCAGGTCCTCCAGGGCGAGCCGGATCTCCTCCGGCGACTTCGTCTCCCGGAGCAGGCGCCGCTTTTCCTGTTCGAACTCCGCCGCATAGGGACTTTCGCTGCAACGGATGGCGTGGCCCGGCCCGGTCTCCAGGAGCACGGTGCGGCGGCAGCGCAGCGCTTCTTTCTGGAAGCCCGGCAGAATTGCACCGGTGGCGACGGCCTCCTGTGTGAAGAGGTAGGCCGTGCCCATCAGCACGCCCACCCGCATCCCCCGCTCGGCCAGCGGCGCGGCGGTGACAGCCACCATGGAAGCCGACAGGGCGTCGTGGATGCCGCCCGCGAAGAGGACGTGGCACGCCTCGGCATCGCCGGGAGGCACCGCGTCGAGCAGCACATCGATCATGGTGTTCCACAGCACGAAGCTGCTCCGTGGACCAACGTGTCCCCCGCACTCACGTCCCTCGAAGACGAAGCGCCGCGCCCCGTCCTGAAGAAACATTCTCAGCAATCCGGGGGACGGAACGTGCAGGTACGTGGGGATTCCGTCCTTCTCGAGGCTGCGAGCCTGATCCGGTCGGCCGCCCGCGATCAAGGCGAATGGAGGTCGGTAGGCGCGGATGACCTCCAGCTGCTCCTGCCGCAGCTCCAGCGGGACGAATCCCAGGATCCCAACCCCCCAGGGTCGGTCCTCCAGCAACCGACGGGTCTCCTCCAGCAGGGTTTCGACTTCCGGAGCCCGCATCAACGCCAGGGCCAGCAAGGGCAGGCCCCCCCCTTCGGCTACCCGCAGGGCAAACTCCGCCCGGTCGCTGACGCGGGTCATAGGGCCCTGGACGATGGGGTAGCGCGTGCCGTGAGAGCGAGCCAGCGAGGCTCCCTCGTCGAGAGGTCTCAGTGCGCGTGCTGCCCGAACGTGCGCATCGATTGCCTGCCGCACCCCCTCGAGCACACCACCGACGGTCTGGAAGCGCTCGGCCAGCGCTGCGGCGAAGGCCACGTCCTGCCCGACCAGCCAGAGGTGACGTTCGGGGCCCCCCCAGCCGGCCCGCTCCCGGATCGCTTGGCGCCAAACAGCCAGGATTTCGGGTCGCGGACGGGAGTCGTCGGCAAGGGCCCGCGCCATGTGACGGAGCTCGTCGATGGCCGGGAACCCCGGTCGGAAATACGCCCGATACGAGTCACCCAGCTCCGTCCCCAGGCAGATGGTCTCGCTGCCATCCATGCGGCCGATGTAGGCTCGTACCATCTCCGGGAGGGAAGACTCGCGCGTCAGCAAGAGCTGCGCATCCAGCACGACGCCCGCCGCTCCGGCCACGTAGCAGGCTCCCGCGGTGTGGAGGCCTATTCCTCCCTGGGCCCAGACGGGCAACCGGACTCGGGGCAGCAATTGCTGGAAGAGGATGAAGGTGGTTTCTTCCCCCACCCGCCCACCGGCCTCGTGGCCCTTGGCAATGAGCCCGTCGACTCCCATCTCCTCCCCGAGGAGCGCATGGGCCAGGCAGGTGGTTTCCAGCACGACGGTCCGGTTCCGGCGGCGAAGAGCCTGGACCTCTTGGCGCACGTCATCTGGATCACCGGGCGTCAGAATCACGACCTTGACCTGTTCTGGCAGCTCAGACGCCAGGGCGGCCACGAACTCGCTATCCTGTCCGTCGAGCTTGATACCACATGCGCCCTTCGCGTACCGGCTCAGCTTCGCGATAGCCGCTCGGGCGATCCGCTCATCCTGGACGTACTCCAGATCGAGCACCCCAAGTCCACCGGCGCGGCTCGCCGCGATCGCGATCGAGGGGTCGGCCTCGGCCGGTGGTGTCAGAGCAATCACTTCAAACGGGCGCACGACCTCGCTGCTCATCAACAGCAGCCCTCCAACACTTGGCGCGCACCCGCCGGTGATCGAAAAGCTGCCGTCTCTGTCGCTGGCCTGCTACGAACGGGTCCTTGCACTTCGCGGCGAGCCTTGGCCAAGGAAGAGTTTTCCGGGAAGCTAACCGATGCCCGTGGAAAAGCCGGAGGAGAGATACTCAACACACCCTTATGTTCTGGTGTTTATCCGGTCCTGTTGGTGTCGACGAGCAGGAGCAAGGCCCAGCCACATGGACTCTCGCGTACCATCGACCTCAACAGCTTGAGCAATCGCGCCATTGGCAAGGGAAGGTGCAAGGCCGATTGGAATGCCCTCGGGACATTCGGTCGATGACCGAGGTGTTCCGCTTGCAGTTATTTGCAATAGTTTGCCCCGTGAGGACGGACTGAGTCACGCAGGACATCAGCGACCTGTCCGGGGAAGTCCGGCGGGATCGGGGTTGGGGCCGACGAGTCTAAGACCCGACCACTTCGTGGCAGTGTGTGAGGCTCGGAACTGGTCAGAGTTCGGACCGGTTTCCACACTCGTCGCTCCACGGGATTCTCCCCCATAGTGATGGCGAAAAAAAAGGACCTTCCTATAATAGTGAAACAGTCGGAGAGATGTCAAGGCGGCACGTCATGTCGGAATGTCGGTTGCCGTCCTGGGCCGGAGGCTTCTCCGGTGTTGATCGAGTATGTCGAGCCACCTTTCGCCGGATCTGGCGAGCGCGTTGACTCCCGGCGGGAAATCTAATACGTTAACGGGTGTGAGTTCGCTGACGTCCTCCCGCGTTCTCGTCGTTGGCCTGGACTGTGCCGCCCCGGACCTGGTCTTCGATCAGTTTCTACCCAACCTCCCGACCATTCGCGGGCTTATGGCTCGTGGAACATGGGGGCGACTCGAGTCCACGATCCCGCCCATCACGGTTCCGGCGTGGGCCGCCATGATGACCGGCAAGGACCCGGGAGTCCTGGGCTTCTACGGGTTCCGGAACCGCAAGGACTACTCGTACGACGGCCTGGCCCTGGTCACGTCACACTCGCTTCGAGAGCCCACAGTGTGGGACCTCCTCTCAGAGCGGGATCGTCCGAGCGTGGTCGTGGGCGTGCCTCCGGGGTACCCAGCCAAGCCCCTTTCGGGTTGCTTGATCTCCTGCTTCCTCACGCCGCCGGCGGCCACCCGGCCCGCCAGCTACCCCGCGGACCTCCTCGGGGAGCTTGAGCGGCGATTCGGGCCCTACCGCTTCGACGTCCAGGACTTCCGCACGGAGGACAAAGCCCGGGTTCTTCGGGAGGTGCACGAGATGACGGTCCAGCGCTTCACGGTGGCCCGCTATCTCCTCGAGAGTCGGCCGTGGGAGTTCGCAATGGTCGTCGACATGGGGCCAGACCGCCTCCACCACGGGTTCTGGAAGTACTTCGACCCTGCCCATCGGAGGTACCAGCCAGGGCATCCGCTGGGAACGGCGATTCCGGACTATTACCGGCTCGTCGACGCCCAGCTTGGGGAGCTTCTGGCGCATGTGGGGGACGAGATTAACCTGCTGGTCCTGTCGGACCACGGCGCCAAACGGATGGATGGGGGCATCTGCATCAACGAGTGGCTTCTTCGCGAGGGGCTCTTGCGCCTGAGGGCCCCGGTGACGGGAATCACCTCTTTCGAATCTGCCCCGGTGGACTGGGACCGGACCGTCGCCTGGGGAGAGGGCGGCTATTACAGCCGCATCTTTCTCAACGTCAAGGGGCGCGAGGCGCGTGGCATCGTCGCGCCGGAGGACTATGAGCGGGTACGGGACGACCTCACGGCCCGGCTCCAGGCCCTGACCGACGAAAGCGGACGGCCGCTGAGGACATTGGTCTATAAGCCCCAGGTCATTTACCGAGAGGTGAATGGGATAGCTCCGGACCTGATTGCGCTCTTCGGCGATCTTCATTGGCGTTCCGTCGGGACCCTGGGCCACGGCACGGTGTGGGTATTCGAGAACGACACGGGCCCCGACGATGCCAATCACGCGATGCACGGCCTCTACGTGCTGGCCGGCCCGAACGTCCCGGTCGGGGGGCGGCGGGATGCCCGCTGGGACCAAGTGACGCCCACGCTCTGCCGCCTCTTGGAGATCCCGGTTCCGGGCGGAGCTCAGGGCGACGCTTTGATATCTCGATGAGCGAGAGGCGGGTGGGCGAGGAGCCGCGGCCCCGATAAGAACGGTCTCAGTGGCTCAGGGGTCGACGACCGACACTTGCGGTGTATCGCACGGACCTGGGTTGGGCCGAGCTGCCGCGCCTCTTCTCTTCGCGCCTGCTTCCGAGGTTCTGGCCCACGTGGGCCGAAGCGTCGTCCTCGCTCGCGAGCTCCAGAAGCGGGGGCATCGGGTCGTTTTGGCGGGGACGCCCAAATACCTTCGGGATCCTGACGTCGTCCGTCCGGGCGAGTTCGAGCTGTACGAGTTGCCGGACTTCTACCTGGATCACGGTCTGGAGGTTCTCCGGCGCGTCCGCAAGCTCCCCTCCACGCGCATCATCGAGGAGAACCTTACCGCCGAGCTCGACATGCTCAATCGGGTCAGGCCCTCCGTGGCAATCGTGGATTTCAGACCGACCATGTATCTCTCGACGCGGTTGAAAGGCATCCCCGTCATCTCCTTGCTCGGAGGCCGCTGGGTCTATCAATATGCGAGCACACCCTACAAGGCGTTTCGCACCTATGCGCTCTACCCCTGGATCAGAAGGATCGTTGGTGAACGGGGGGCGGACCTCTTCATGCCCTCACTCCAGCGCGCGGCGATGCGGTACAAGATGCTCCCGTTTTCCCTTGCCTATCGAAGACACGGCTTGGCGCCGAAATGGGCGCCGTGGGAGATGATTGTCGGTGACTACAACCTCATCCTCGACACGGAGCTCCTGAGTCCCACCGGGCCGCTTCCCGATACGTTCCGCCGCGTCGGGCCGATCTTTTGGACGTCGGAGGTCCCGTTGCCGGCCTGGGCTCACGGATTGGCCTCGGGCAAGGCCGTCATTTACGTCACCATGGGAAGCACGGGGCATGCAGCCCTTTTCCGACACCTCCTGCGGGTCCTCGCGGAAAGTGGGTATGTGATCCTGATGAGCACAGGCGGGCAGGTCGAATTGGCGCGTGAGGAGATCCCGAAGACCGCCTACGTCGAAAAATACCTCCCCGGGGGGCGGATCATGCAACTCGCCGACATGGTCATCCACCACGGGGGAGCGGGGACGGTCTATCAAGCGCTCCAGGCCGGCCGACCTTCGATCATCATCGCCACACACTTCGAGCAGGAGCTGCTCGGGGCAGCCGTCGAGGAGCACCGGGCAGGGATCTTTTTGACCCTGCGCGAGGTCATGGCCGATCCGGCCGTCCTCACAGGGGCCATGACGCGGATGCTGGGGAATCTCGCCAGCTATCGTGCCAACGCCGAGCGGTTGCGGCAGGATCTGCTGCGATACGACAGCGTCAAGTTGGCTGCCGATGCCGTGGAAGAATTCCTCTCACGGCGATGATCGCCCGGCCGCTGGCGTGGACGTCCCTTCGACCCGTTAAGGATTTTCTGGTTCGCTCTCGCCTGACCTCCGCCTGCGCGCTCATCTTCTTGCTGGCGCTCCTGCCTCGGATCTACCCGGCGCTCTCTATGTTTTATCTGATCACCGATACGGCCGAGTATCTCGACATCGCGCGCCACGTAGCCCGGGGCGAGGGGCCGGTGCTCTCCATCAAGCCCAACCTGTTCGATCAGGCGCCCGTGGTCCGGTCTGGCGCCTGTTGCCGCTTTCTCGGCCTGCCGCTCGTGGCCGGCGGCATTCTGACAATCGTGGACTCGCCCGAGGTGGTTCAGCTCCTCAATGCCGTCCTGACCAGCGCCGCGTTGGTCCTCTTCTTCGCCGCCGTGGACCGGCTCTTCGGCCGCCGGGTGTCGCTCATCTCAACGCTGCTGCTGAGCTTCACCCCATTCCTCTTTTTCCCCTCCGTGATGCTGATGACCGAGCCGCTCTCGCTGCTGCTCCTCTCTCTCGTGCTCTGGCTGTGGATCGTCCTGCCCCGGCGGGCAGCGGCGCTCTATGTGCTGGCGGGCCTGATCGCGGGAGCGGCCTCGCTGGTGAGGCCCACCAATATCATCCTGGTGCCGGCGCTGGCCGTGCACGCGGCGCTGGCACCGAAGGAGCAGCGGTGGCTGCTCAAGGTCCTCTGCCTGGGGCTGGGGTTGATCATTCTGGTTCTTCCGCTCCTCTACGTGAGCGTCCGACAGCTGGGGAGCACACCGTATTCGGGGTATTTGCTCGCCCCGTTGTCCAGCGTGATCCACGCCTGGTTCTGGATCAGCGTGCTTGCGCTCCTGCTGAAGTATCTCCTCAGCGTGGTGGCGGTGCTGGCTCCCTTCAGCCTCTTCCTGCCCCGGGTACTCGGAAAGGCGGCCAGGAAGGAGTACTCGCCGGAAGCCTACCTGTTCCTGGTGATGGCTGGCTTGAACGTGCTCGTGCACGCCGCGCTCTGGGGTCAGCCGCATCTTCGCTACATGCTCCTTTCCGTGGCCCTCCTCCTCCCCTTTTGTGTGGAGGTGATGCTGGCCAGCCGCTGGCGGAAGATCGCCGCAGGGTTCGTGTGGTTCAGCCTCATCGTGAGCGTGCTCACCGGACCGGTGTTGCTGCATGTGCCGGCCTTTCTGGCCGCGGACTTGAACGAGTTTCTGCACACGCGCATTGCGGGGGAGAAATCCCAGGTGTTCAACGACGACCTCGGTCGGCTGAGCGCGTGGGTGAAGGCGTCGACGGACCCGGGGGACGTGATCGGCACGTTCCATCCCCACGTCATCAGCTATCTGACCGGCCGGCCGACGATTCGGGTTGCCTGTCCGGTGGAGGAGCGAGTCCTCCGTCGGTTCGTCGAGACCTTCCGGGTGAGGCATATTGTCGTCAATGGCGAGTACGATATGAAATTTACCCCGAGCATCTCCCGCTTCCTGCGGGGGGTGCCGGCGGGCGCCGCGCGGAACCCCGATCGGCAGCCGGTCTTCGATTATCTGAGGGTTCTGGAGGCGTGGCGGGAGCGGGGGACGGTGACGCTGACCCGGGTCGGCTCGTACTCCATCTTTTCCGTGAGCTCGGGGGCGTGGAGCGGGGCGTCGGGGGGTTCAGGGAGCGGGGACGTGGACGATGGAGCCGGGGCCGTTGGTTTCGGTTGTTATTCCCGCCTATAACGCGACGCGGACGCTCGGGCAGTGCCTGGATGCGCTCGTGCGGTCGAGGTGGCGCGCCTTCGAGGTGATCGTGGTTGACGACGGGTCCACGGATGACACCGCCGAGGTTGCGCGCCGGAAGAACGCGGAGGTGGTCCGGCTGCCGCGCCGGTCCGGGCCCGCGGGCGCGCGGAACCGCGGGGCGCAGCTGGCGCGGGGCGAGATCGTGTGCTTTCTCGATTCGGACGTCCTGGTGCGGGAGGATACGCTGGATCGCGTGGTAGCGACCCTCCGGGACAGGCCGGACGTTGCCGCGGTGTTCGGGTCGTATGATGATAGCCCGGCGGCCCCGGACTGGTTGTCGCAGTTCCGGAACCTGTTCCACCACTTCATCCACCAGCAGGCGGAGCCGGAGGCAAAGACGTTCTGGGCGGGGTGCGGCGCCATCTACCGGGACGTGTTCCGGCAGCTCCAGGGCTTCGATGAACGCCGCTATCGGGAACCATCGGTGGAGGACATCGAGCTGGGCCTCAGGATGTGGCGGCGAGGCTACCGGATCGTCCTGGACAAGACGCTGCAGGTGAAGCATCTGAAACGCTGGGAATGGCGGGGGTGGTTGAGAACGGACATCTACCAGCGGGCCATTCCATGGTCGAAGCTGATCCTTGAGACCGGGGTGCTCCCGCGGGACCTGAACTTGCAAATGTCGCACCGGATCAGCGCGCTGTGGGTGGGGCTCCTGGCCCTGGCCCTGCCGCTCATGTTTCTGGAGAACCTGGCCGTCTTCGGGGGGGCCCTGTATGGCGCGTTGGTGACGGTCTCGCTGCTGCTCGTGGTCACCCTGCTCGTTCTGAATCGGAAGATGTACGCATTTTTCTGGCGAAAGCGCGGGATCGGATTCATGGCGTTCGCCATCCCCCTGCATTTTCTCTATTACTTCTACAGCGGCCTGGCGTTCGTCTTGTGCTGGGTCCGTCACAAGGTGCGCGCGGGCGTGAAACGGGCGTCGCGGACGGGGCGCGCCTGAGATGGGTGGCAGGACGGCGGAGCCGGGATGATCGTCGGCGTCGATGCGTCGTGCTGGTCGAACCGGCGCGGCTACGGCCGCTTCACGCGGGAGCTGTTGAGGGCCATGGTCGCCGTGGATCATCGGAACGAGTACATGTTCTTTCTTGATCCCCAGGCGGACGCCGGAGGGGACCTGCCGGAGGGCGCAACCCGGATCGTCGTGCCGACGTCCGAGCCGCCGGCGCGGGCGGCTTCCGCTTCGGGCCGGCGCCGTTTGGCGGACGTGTGGGCGTTCAGCCGCCGGGTCGCCCGGGAACCGCTGGACGTGATGTTCTATCCGTCGGTCTACACGTTCTTTCCCCTTCTGCGTCGGGTGCGCGCTGTGGTCACGATCCACGACGTCATCCCCGAGCGTTTTCCCGAACTCGTGTTCCCTGATCGGCGCTCACGCTTCTTCTGGCGGGCGAAGTTGTACGTGGCCACGCGGCAGGCCAGTGCGATCCTCACGGTCTCGGAGCATTCCAGGGCCGGGATCCTCAGGTACTTCCGCGTCCGTGGCTCCCGCGTGCGGGTCGTCCATGAAGCGCCCAGCCGCCTGTTCCGCCCGTTGGGTGACCAGGGCGTGGGTGCCGGGATGCTGGCCCGTTACCGGTTGGCGGTGGGGGACCGCTACATCCTCTACCTGGGCGGGATGAGCCCCCACAAGAACCTGCCGACGCTCCTGGAGGTCTACGCCCGGCTGGTTAGGGATCCCGAGCTGGCGGAGGTTAAGCTCGTCCTCGGCGGCGACGTTCAGGGAGACGTGTTCCACTCGCACTACTCCGTGCTGGAGGCGTTGGTGGGGCGGCTCGAGATCCAGGATCGGGTGACATTCGCCGGCTTCGTCGAGGATGAAGAGTTGCTGCACCTCTACAACGGCGCGGACGCTGTCGTGTTGCCGTCCTTCGATGAGGGCTTCGGGCTTCCGGCCATCGAAGCCGCGGCCTGCGGGGTGCCGGTGGTTGCCAGCTCCACCGGCGCCCTGCCCGAGTTGCTGGAGGAGGCCGGCCTGTTCGTGGATCCCTATCGCCCTCCGGAGTTGCTCGACGCCCTGCGCCGGCTGCTGAAAGACGGGGCGCTCCGGAAGGAGCTGGGGGAACGCGGCCTGCTCAGGGCCAGGGAGTTCTCCTGGGAGCGTTCGGCCGCGCAGGTGGTGGCGTTGCTGGCCGAGGTCGCCGGAGGGTAGGATGGGGCGCTCCCTCAGGTTTTGCATGGTGACCACCTTTTATCCGCCCTACAACTTCGGCGGTGACGGGATCTACATCTATCGCCTCTCCAACGAGCTGGCCCGTCGCGGGCACCAGGTGGACGTCATCCATTGTGTGGACGCCTATCACGTTCTCCAGCCGCGCGCCCCGACGTCCGACTACCCGAATCATCCGGGCGTGACGCTCCATCCTTTGAGGAGCGGGGTGGGCTGGCTTTCCCCGCTGGCGACGCACCAGAGCGGGGCCCCGCTGTTCAAGGCGGGGAAGATCGGGGCGATTCTCGGCGGGCAGGCGTTCGACGTCATCCACTTTCACAACATCTCGCTCGTCGGCGGGCCCAAGGTCCTCCGGCTCGGCGATGCCATCAAGCTCTACACGATGCACGAGCACTGGCTCCTGTGCCCGCTGCACGTTCTCTGGAAGTACGACCGGGAGGTCTGCACGACGAAAAACTGCGTGCCCTGCATGATCATGGCTCGCCGGCCGCCCCAGCTGTGGCGGTATACGGGGATGCTCGAGCGGGAGGTGAGGCACGTCGACGCGTTCATCTCTCCGAGTCGGTTCACCCGGGACATCCACCACCGCCTGGGACTCAACATTCCCATCGTGCACATCCCCTATTTCCTGCCGAGGACCGGCGTGTGGTCGGGGGAAGCGCCGCCCCGAGCCGCGCACGCGGATCGGCCCTATTTCCTGTTTGTGGGGCGCCTGGAGAAGATCAAGGGGGTTCAGACGCTCCTCCGGATCTTCCGCTCTTACCACAAGGCGGATCTGCTCATCGCGGGAGAGGGGAATTACGAGGGGGCGCTCCGCCGGATGGCAGAGGGGCTTACGCATGTCAGGTTCCTGGGCCGGCTGAGCTTCCCGGAGTTGCGGTCGCTCTACGAGCGGGCCCTCGCCGTGATCGTGCCGTCCCTCTGCTACGAGGTCTTCGGCATCATCATCATCGAGGCGTTTTCGGTGAAGACGCCGGCGATCGTCAACGATCTCGGCGCCCTGCCCGAGGTCATCGAGGAGAGCCAGGGCGGTTTCGTTTTCCGCGACGATTCCCAGCTGGTCGAGGCCATGGAGATCCTGCGAACCGACCCCGCCAGGCGGAGGGAGATGGGGGAGAAGGGGCATGCCGCCTATCTGGAGCACTGGACCGAGGAGCCGCACCTGGCGCGGTACTTTGGGTTGATCGCGGAGATCGCCGACCGGAGGGGGCTGGATGTGCCGATCCCCGCGGGCGCGCCGTGAACGTGTGACGGTACGGGACGGATGCGGAGGGGATCCCTCGTCATCCTGATGTACCATTCCATCGACGAGAGCGGCTCGGTCATCTCGGTCTCGCCCGCCACCTTCCGGCACCACATGGCGAGCCTCGCCCGGGACGGGTTTCGCGTCCTGGCCCTCTCCACGGTCGCGGAGCATCTCAGACGGGGGGAGGCGTTTCCCGAACGGAGCATCGCCGTGACATTCGACGACGGCTTCGTGAATACGTACACCACCGGCTTCCCCGTCCTCCAGAAGTACGGATTCAGCGCCACGGTGTTTCTGGTCACGGGGCACGTCGGTCGGGTGAACGATTGGCCCTCGCAGCCCCGGCAGATCCCGAGGCTACCGCTCCTGTCCTGGCCGCAGATCGAGGAGATGGGCCGGCACGGCATCTGCTTCGGCGCGCACTCGGTTAGCCACCCGCTGCTTCCTGCGATCCCTCGGCGAGAGGCGGAGCGCGAGATCGGCGAATCCAGGGAGGCGATCGAGGCCTATCTCCAGCGTCCGGTGGAGTTTTTTGCCTATCCGTACGGACGACACGACGGTGGGATCCGGGACGTCGTCGCGAGTCTCTTCCAGGGGGCCTGTTCGACCCGCCCCGGGCAGGTCCACGCGCGCAGCGATCCTTGGGCGTTGGGGAGACTCGATGTGTGCTACGTTGCCAGAGCGCCTTTGTTCAAGCTGCTGTCAACCCCTCTGCTCCCCTCCTATTTGGGGTTGTTACGACTCCTGCGGTCAGCAAGGGAGGGGCTCCGGCTCGGGACGACGGATCCCAGATCGACAGGCTACTGAGGGAGCCAAGCCGCTTCCGGTGGAGAATATGGCTGGCGTCTGGCACGGTTCCGGTTGGCCTTGACGGCCGGGGCTCACTGCGTGGTCGGGGGGTGGGATCGCTGGGTGACGAGGCTATTGCCGAACCGGGCCTCGGATAACGAATCGCGCGAACGGTGTGGCGTGCAGGACGCCGGCCGGCGTGTCAGGGAGTCCGAGGATCCGGCGACTGCGTTGCGCTGACCGGGTTACCGGCGTTGCGCGGGCTGGGCCGCGGAGGGGGGTGGGGATCGTGGCGCAAGACGGATCGATGAAGAAACTGAGCGCGGTGGTTGCATGCTACCGCGATGCCGCCGCGG
>JACQWA010000019.1 GCA_016209425.1 Candidatus Rokuibacteriota bacterium | reverse complement strand
CCTCGCCTTCGGGACCGGTCACCCTCGGCTGGAGGTGGTGGAGGGGGATATCAGGGACTCTCGGGGGACGGCTGAGGCCGCGCGCGGTGTCGAGGTGATCTTTCACCAGGCCGCCATGCGCTCGGGTCCCCGATCCGTTGACGACCCGCTCGGGGCGAACGAAAACAACGTGACGGGCACGTTGAACGTCCTCATGGCTGCCCGCGAGGCCGGGGTGCGACGTGTCGTGTACGCGTCGTCGTCGTCGATCTACGGAGACCGGCCCGAGCTGCCCAAGCGGGAGGACCAGCCGGTGGCCCCCATCTCCCCCTACGCCGTCTCCAAGCTGGCCGGCGAGCTGTATTGCGCGGTCTGGAGCCGTCTCTACGGAGTGGAGACCGTGGGGCTCCGCTACTTCAACGTCTTCGGCCCGCGGCAGGACCCGACCTCCCAGTATGCGGCGGCGATCCCGCGCTTCATCAGCTGGGCGGTGGCGGGAGAGCCGCTCGAGGTGCACGGCGACGGGACCCAGTCCCGCGACTTCACGTACATTGATAACGTCGTGGAGGCCAATCTTCTCGCCGCCCACGCCCCCGGCGTGGCCGGCGAGGTGTTCAATGTGGGCTGCGGCCGCCGGGTGAGCCTGCTCGAGATCATCCGCCTGCTGGAAGGGATCGTGGGTCGGCCCCTCGAGCGGCGCCACACCGCGCGGCGGATCGGGGATGTGCCTCACACCCAGGCGGACATCGCCAAGGCGAAGCGCTTCCTCGGCTACGATCCGCGCGTGGAGTTCGAGGACGGGCTCCGGCGGATGGTGGAGTTCTTCAGGAGGAAAGGATCATGACCACCGCACTTCGATTCATCGTCGCGCTCCTCGTCTCGTCCCTCGCCCTGACGCCGGCGGGCAGCGATGCCCAGCCCGCGGGGGGCAGCCTGGTCGTCCAGGCCGCGGCCGAGCCTCCCGGGCTGGACCTCACGGCCAGTCCGGCCTCGGCCATCGCCACGACGATCCACTACAACGTCCAGGAGGGCCTGGTGAAGGTGGACAAGACGGGCAAGCTCGCCCCCTGGCTTGCCGAGCGCTGGTACACCACCGACAACCTCAACTACACCTTCTTCCTGAAGCGCGGGGTCCGGTTCCACAACGGCCGGGAGTTCACCGCCGCCGACGTGAAGTTTGTCCTCGATCGGGCCATGAACCCGGAGACCAAGCACCCGCACCCGGGGCACTACAAAGACATCGCGTCGATCCACGTCCGCGACACTCACACGGTCACGATCTCGCTGAAGCAGCCGAACGCCTCCTTCCTCCTGAACCTGGCCCGCCAGGGGTCGGTCATGTACCCGCGCGAGGCGGTGGACACCATGAAGAGCCATCCGGTGGGGACGGGCCCCTTCGTCTTCTCCGAGTGGATCCGCGGCGACCGGATCGTCCTGACAAAGAACAAGGATTACCACGTCATGGGCCTGCCGTCCCTTGACCGGGTGACGTATCGCTTCATCCCCGACCCGAATTCGGCCCTGGCGGCGCTCAAGGCGGGCGATATCGACGTGGCGGCGTTCGGGCTCGGCCCCGAGCACGTGCCCGATCTCCGGAAGGACCCCCGGTTCCAGGTGATCGTGGGTGACACGACCAACGACGTGATCCTCTCGATGAACAACTCGCGGAAGCCCTTCGACGACGTCCGGGTCCGGCTGGCCATCACCCACGCCGTCAACAAGGAGGAGGTCGTCAAGGGCGCCATGTTCGGTCTCGGGAAGATCCTCGGCTCCAACGTGGACCCCCTGAACCCCTACTTCGTCGACATGTCCAAGGCCGTGCCCTATGACCCCGCGAAAGCCAAGAAGCTCCTGGCCGAGGCGGGCTACCCGAACGGCTTCGACGCCGTCCTGAAGGTTGCGCCCCAGTACTACTACACGGTGCGGACGGGCGAGGTCCTGGTGAACCAGCTCGCCAAGGTGGGCATCCGGGTGAAGATGGAGCAGATCGAGTGGGGGCAGTGGCTGTCGCAGGTCTATCGCGATGCCAATTTCGACATGTCCATCATCGGGCACGCCGAGGCCTGGGACGCGCACAATTACGCCAACCCCAAATACTATTTCCGCTACGACAGCCCGAGGTTCCAGAAAGCGTTCCGGGAGTCGGAGGTCACGGTCAACGACAAGAAGCGGCGGGAACTGTATGCCGAGCTGCAAAAGATTATGGTCGAGGAGGCCCCGGTGGTCTGGCTCTTCGCCCACCCGCGGCTCCTCGTGGCCAAGAAGGGCGTGCAGGGGATCTGGAGGGATGTGCCCATTCCCGCCCTCGACCTCTCCGAGGTCTCCTGGCAGAAATAGATTGGCCGCCTTCCCCCTCACCGTCATCCTCTCCCCCTGAGGGGGAGAGAGGGTGAGGGGGCAATATGACCCCTTGAAGCGGTTCATTCTGAGGAGGGTGGCTGCGCTGGCGGCCACCCTCTTTTTCGTGTCGATCCTGGTCTTCGTCGTGATCCGCGTCTTGCCCGGGAATTCCTGACTCACCGAGATTGGGGGAAGAACCCGAAGCCGCGCCGCTGCGTGGGCTATAATACCGCGGGGGATCGAGCATGGAGAATGCACGGTTGGAAGAAATCGCCCGGCGGCACGGAATCCGGTTACTCCTCCAGTTCGGATCAACCGTCAGCGGACGCGTGCACCCGAGAAGCGACGTTGACCTCGCCGTGCTCCTGCACCGGCCCTCAGTGTCGCTTCGCGAGCGCGCCGATCTGCTTCACGACCTGCAGTCTCTCTACCCCGACCGCGAGGTGGATCTGGTCCTGATCAACCACTCCGATCCGCTCCTCCTGAAGAAGATCATGGAGGCCCCGCGTCTCATTTACGGGACGGTTCGACAGGTCCAAGAGCTCCGCATCTATGCCTTCAAGCGCCATCAGGACCACGGGAAGTACTTCGACCTGGAACGGCGGTTCGTGGCGCGGATGGCGGGCTCGGCGACGGTCCCATGATCGACCGTGAGCTGATCATCCGCAAGCTCGCCCTCATCACCGGTGATCTTGCAGAACTGAGGGCGGTGGCCCAGAGACCGCGGGAGGAGTACCTGGCGTCCGTTCGCGATGAGCTGGTTGCTGAGCGGCTCCTCGAGCGGATGATCGGCCGGATGATCGACATCAACTACCATCTGATCGTCGAGAGGGGGCACCCTCCCCCGGCAGACTACTACGAATCGTTCGTCCGCCTGGGGACGCTGCAGGTGCTCCTGCCCGACTTCGCCCGCCATCTGGCCTCGTGCGCCGGATTGCGGAATCGGATCGTTCATGAGTACGATGACATCGACGCGGCCAGAGTGTACGAGGCTCTTCAGGCGGCCGTGAAAGATATTCCCGAGTATGTCCGCTACATCCAACAGCACGTGGAGGCAACCGGGACCACCTGAGTTGCCGCCACCCGTCGAGTGCATGACCGCTTCTCTCCATGCGTAGGTTCATTCTGAGGAGGGTGGCTGCGCTGGCAGCCACCCTCTTTTTCGTGTCGATCCTGGTCTTCGTCGTGATCCGCGTCTTGCCCGGTGACCCGGCGCTGATCATCATGGGGACCGAGGCGAGCCCCGAGGCCGCCGCGCGTCTCCGGGAGGCCATGGGCCTCAACCGCCCGCTCCCCGTCCAGTACGCCGAGTGGATCGGCGGGGCGCTCCGGGGCGACCTGGGCCGGTCGATCCAGTACGACGTGCCGGTGGGCGCGCTGATCCTGAGTCGGCTCCCGGTCACGTTCCCGCTGACGCTCATGGCGGCGCTCGTGATGACCCTGACCGCGATTCCGCTCGGGATCTTCGCGGCCACCCGCCACCGCCGGTGGGGAGACTACCTCACGATGATCCTCTCCCAGCTCGGCATCGCCGTTCCCGCCTTCTGGGCCGGGCTGCTCCTGATCCTGCTCTTCTCCGTGCGCCTCGGCTGGGTGCAGGCCGGGGGCTTCGACGGCTGGGGGCAGGGGGTGTTGCCCGCGTTGAAATCCCTGCTGCTTCCTGCCATCGCGCTGGGCCTGTTCCAGTTCGCCGTGCTGGCCCGCACCACGCGCTCGGCGATTCTCGAGGTCCTCCGCGAAGAATACGTGAAGACCGCCCGCGCCAAGGGGCTCGGCGAGCCCGCCGTCCTGGTCAAGCACACCTTCCGGAACGCCATGATCCCGGTCGTCACCGTCGTCGGCATCCAGCTCGGCCAGCTCATGGCCGGGAGCATTATTTTGGAGAGCGTCTTTTACCTTCCCGGGCTCGGCAGGCTTGCCCTGGGGGCGATCAGCGCGCGCGATTTGCCGGTGGTCCAGGGGGTCGTGCTCTTCGTCGCGTCCATGATCGTGATGATCAACGTCGCCGTCGACATTCTCTACGCCTTCCTCGATCCGCGGATCCGGTATGAATAGACGTCGGCTCCACCCGTTCAGCCACGTCACCTTCACGCTGGGCTTCGCCATCTCGGCGCTTCTGGTTGCGACCGCGGCGCTCTCCTTCGTGTACACCCCGCAGGACCCGCTCCAGATGTCCATCGCCGGCCGGCTCCAGGGGCCGTCGGCGGCCAACTGGCTCGGCACAGACCAGTTCGGGCGCGATCTCCTTTCACGGATCATGACCGGGGCGGTGACCTCCATCGCCGTCGGCGTCATCGCGGTCGGGATCGGGATGGGGATCGGCGTCCTGCTGGGGATGGTGTCCGGCTACTTCGGCGGGTGGCTGGACGAGGGGTTCATGCGGCTCATCGACGCGGTGCAGGGATTTCCCGCGATCCTTTCGGCCCTCCTGATCACCGCGGTCTTCAAGCCCGGGATCGTCATCAGCATGGTCGCCATCGGAATCGCCTTCATGCCGGTCTTCGCCCGCCTGAGCCGCGGGAGCTTTCTCGAACTGCGCGCTCGGGAGTTCGTCCTGGCCGCCCGGGCGCTCGGGGCCGGCGACGGCGCCGTGATCTTCCGCCACATCCTCCCCAACACCCTCTCACCGCTGATTGTGCAGGCGACGATCAGCTTCCCGGTGGCCATCCTGGCGGAGGCGGCGTTGTCCTATCTCGGGCTCGGGACCCAGCCTCCATACCCGTCCTGGGGGCTCATGCTGAAGGACGCGCAAAACTTCCTCTCCATGAACCCGTGGTACGCCATCTTCCCCGGCGGCGCCATTGCGGTGACCGTGCTCGGCCTGAACCTCCTGGGCGACGGTCTCCGCGATCTCCTGGACCCGCGCGTCCGCGGGTAACCATCATCGCTTCATCGGCAGGGAGGCGAGCCCCCCGCTGAGCAGTGATTACGGTTTCTGCACCACGGTCGTGTTGACGTGAGTCCCGTCCAGGGGAATCTCGCCCTCCACCACGACGAAGCGGTCGAGGATGTAGCGGAGAACCTGGGGACGGTCCTTCAGCCCCGCCGCCGTGTCCAGTCCCTTCCCTTCTGACCGGACGTAGTCGAAGACGAGGTATCCCCCCGGCTTCAGGCAGGAGCCCAGGTGTTGGAGCACCTGGAGCGGACGAGGGAGATGTTCCAGAACCTCGACGCAGAAGATGACGTCGTAGTGGTCATCCAAGGGCGCGTCGTTGCCAGGGGTAATCAGGACCGTGCGGACGAACGGGCTGGATCGAAATTTCCACCGCGTCTGGTGGAAGACGATGTGGGCGATGTCGGCGCACGTTATTGTGAGATCCAGATGCGGATAATATTTGACGAGGCTTGTCGCAATCGGGGCGGCTCCACATCCATACTCACAGACGTTGCCACGGCGTGGGATGAATTTGACGAAGCGATGGGCTTTGAGCGGGTGAAGGGCGAGCTTGTACTGGTTGGCGAAGAGATAATAGATGATGCGGGGATCCTGCCAGACCCTGAGGTGCGTCTCGTCGGCCGGGGCGGGTGGCATCTCGGTGTCCCCACCGATCGGATCGCCCGGATAGTGTTGGATCTGCTGCCGGTACACTCCGTGCAGGAAATAGAAGTCGTGAGGCTGAACGGGCCGGTTGTTCAACTCGTTGACCCAGTAGTCCTGAAATTCGTAAAACCAATCCAATTTGAGATTGGCATAGATGAGCCGCCTGTGAAGGCCGGTCTTGATCAGAGCTCCCCTCCAATAGAGGCGCGCGAGGGCTTTGGCACGCCCGGTGGGGCCCAGGCCATCTCCGCTCCTCGCGGTGGGATCATACGGGGGAAGTTTTTGACTCTGTTCCTCGATCAACCGTTGAACATCCAGCCGGATGTCGTCGAATTCGTTCATGGGGTCATTATACGGGGTTCAAGGGACCTCTAAATTTTCCTTGACCCGTCCGAGCGTTGCATGTTCAAATATTGAACATGTCGTCGTCGGCGGAGCGCCGCGTCGAGCGGGATCTGGAAATCCTCACGGCCATCGGCGAGGGGCGGCCACTGACCCAGCGCGCTCTGGCTCAGCGTCTCGGGGTGGCCCTGGGGTTGACCAACCTTTACCTCAAGCGCCTGGTCCGCAAGGGATATATCAAGATCGTCGATTTCCCTCGCAAGCCCGCCGCCCGAAAACGCCTCCGTTATCTGCTGACCCCCAGGGGAATTGTCGAGAAGAGCCGGCTCACCTACGAGCACGTCGCCTACTCGCTCAACCTGTACCGCCGCGCCCGGCAAACACTCCGCGAGTCCCTGGGCCTCTTGCCCCAGAACGGCCTGAAGCGCGTGGCCCTCTACGGCACGGGCGAGGCTGCGGAGCTGGCCTATTTGACCCTCAAGGAGTTCGGGCTCGAGCCCGTGGGCATCTTCTCCGGGGAGGCGGGCAACCACTTCCTCGGCTTCCCCGTTCGGGCCGTCACCGAGGTCGCCGCGGAGGAATTCGAACGGATCATTCTTGCCACTTTTGAGCGCCCGGAGGAACACGTCGCCGAGTTGCTGCGCCGGGGCCTCCCGCGGGAGAAGATTCTCACCCTCCGTCGCGTGGCCTCCGCGGAGGAAGCCAACGGAGCCCCGAGGTGAAGGCTGTCGGCGATGCCCGGCGGTTCCTCTGGCTCCTCCGCAAGTACCTGGCGCCGTACTGGCCCGCCGTCGCGCTGCTCCTGGCCCTGAGCTTCCTGGGCACGACGCTGGCAGCACTCTTCCCCGTGCTGATGGCCCCGATCCTCGACCTGGCGCTCGGAGCGCCCGTCGGCGCGGCGGGGACGGGGAAGATCTCGGTCGATGGGCTGAGCTTGAAGAACCTGGGCGCCGCCTTCTTCGGATGGGTCGGGATCGAGTCGGTCGCCGACCGGTTTCGCGCCATCCTGGTGCTCTGCCTCGCCTACGTGGCGGCGGGCTTCCTGAAGGGATGGGTGGACTTCGGCAACTACCTCCTCGCCCTGTGGATCCGGGTGCGGGCCGGGGCCGCCATGCAGATGGATCTCTTCCGCCACCTGCTGGGGCTCTCCATGAGCTTCTTCACCAGGCAGCGGACCGGGGAGCTGGTGTCCCGGCTCGACACGGATACGCGCGCGGCCACGGGCGGGCTCGAGACCATCGTGGGGACGGCGCTCACCGCTCCCCTCCTCATCGCCTTCTACGGCTACCTCCTGGTCCGCACGAGCCCGAAGCTCGTCGTCGCCGCCTTCGGGGCGGCGCTCCTGCACTACGGCGTGACGCGCGTCGTCCGGGGCCCGATCCGGCGGCTGGCGACCGATCAGTTTTCGGTGTTCGCAGACCTGGTGAGCCGCTTCCAGGAAGCCATCCTGAGCATCCGGGTGGTGAAATCCTTCGGCGCCGAGGCGTTCGAGATGGCCCGCCTGGCGCGCACCCTGCGGGAGGTCCTCCGCGTCAACGTCAAGTTCGGCGTCTACAAGCACGTGGAGGAGCCGGCGCGGGCGGTGGTCAACTACGTCGTCGAGGCGAGCATTCTCCTCCTGGCGGCGTACGAGCTGCTCGCGGGACGCCTGGCGGTGCCGACCTTCTTCCTCTTCCTCTACGTCGGGCGCGCGGTGATGGCGCAGATCGGCCTCCTCGCCGGGGCCTACACGCAGATGCAGGCCACCCTGGCCGCTTCCACCCGGGTGGCGGGATTGTTCGCGGTGGCGCCGGAGGTCAAAGACGGGTCGGAGACCATCGCCGGGTTCCGCGACCGGATCGTGGTGCACGAGGTTTCCTTCGATTACGGTGGCGAGCGGGTGCTCGACGGCGTGAGCCTCGAGATCAAAAAGGGCGAGATCATGGCGCTGGTGGGGCCGAGCGGGGTCGGCAAATCGACCCTCGCCGATCTCATCCTTCGCTTCTACGACCCCGGTCGGGGGGTCATCACCGTGGACGGACGGGACCTGAAGACGCTCCGCCAGGAGTCGTACCGGCGCTTGTTCGGGGTCGTCTCTCAGGAGGCGCTGCTCTTCAACGCTACGATCCGCGAGAACATCACGTACGGGCGCGAGGGGATCTCCGATGCCGAGATCATCCGCGCCGCGCGGGTCGCCAATGCCCACGACTTCATCATGGAGTTCCCGAACGCGTACGAGACCGTGGTGGGGGACCGGGGGATCCGGCTCTCGGGCGGTCAGCGCCAGCGCGTCGCCATCGCCCGGGCCATCGTCGGGAACCCGCCGATCCTCATCCTCGACGAGGCGACCAGCTCGCTGGACAGCGAGTCCGAGCGCCTGGTCCAGCAGGCTATCGACCGGGTCATCGAGGGGGCGACCTCCATGGTCATCGCCCATCGCCTCTCGACGGTGCTGCACGCGGACAAGATCGTCGTGATGGGGCGGGGCGGCATCGAGGCCATCGGGCGGCACGCCGACCTGCTCGCCTCCAACGAGACCTACGGCCGGCTCTACCGGCTCCAGTTTGCCGAGGCGGAGACCCTTGGGCGTCTCTGATCGCTACCACTTCGCGTGGCTGTGCGAGGCTCTCGACCGGTTCGAGGACGAGACCGGGCACCTGGCTGCCATCCGGCGGGGGAGCGGCGACCTCGCGCTCTGGTGCCTCGGGGAGCAGCGGGTGAATCCCCCAATCGCGTACCTGTGGGAAGCCCTCGGACGGGAGCGGACGCGGGCAACGTTCTTCGACAAGTTTCCGACCGACCCCGCCGTCCGCGCTCAGGACATCGACGCCCTGGAGAACCTCCCCGACAACGCCTGCGACGTCCTGACGCTCTTCCGGGCCTCCATGTTCATCACGGACCCCCCGGTCTTCCTCGCCCATGTGCGGCGGCTCGTGAGACCGGGCGGGCTCGTCCTCATCGACTGGCTGCACGGGCTCTCGGATGCCCCGGTGCTGGACCTGCGTGGCGACCCGCGGCATGGAGGAAGCTCGACGCCCTTCATGACCACCTACGCCGATCCCGAGGCCCTGGCGGATTTTTCCGCCGAGTTCGAGCGCTTCATCCGCCACGTCAACCGGCCGCCGTGGTGGGCGAACCTCGAGCGCCCCGGCGCCCCCCTGCCACTGGCAGAGCGGGTGAAGCGCCTGCTCGGCAGGGGCCCCCGGCGCGCGATCTCCCTGGCGACGTACCTGGAGACGCTCCGAGCTGAGCTTGCGCGCGCTGGCAAGCACCTCATCGAGCCCGGGCTCATGGAGCAGCACTTCAAGGTGGTGTTCCGCCACGCGCGTTATTTCTACCCGCTCGTGAAAAAGTTCAACCTCTACCTGTTGACGGT
>JACQWA010000198.1 GCA_016209425.1 Candidatus Rokuibacteriota bacterium | reverse complement strand
CACCTGCACATCGTGCTTCCACGCGATATCGGTGAGCTCTCCGAGCGTTATCAGCTCCGCGATCTGCGCCTCGTCGTTGGCGTCATAGATCGACCCGGGCCGCAGCCCGTCGCCCAGCGAGAACGCCACATCGTAGTCCTTGAGCAGCTCGCAGATTTCCTCGAAATGGGTGTAGAGGAAGCTCTCCTGATGATGGGCGAGGCACCACTTGGCCATGATGGAGCCGCCGCGCGATACGATCCCGGTCATGCGCTTGGCCGTAAGCGGAATGTACGGCAGCCGCACGCCGGCATGCACGGTGAAGTAATCCACCCCCTGCTCGCATTGCTCGATCAGCGTGTCCCGGTAGATCTCCCAGGTCAGCTCCTCGGCCTTGCCGCCGACCTTCTCGAGCGCCTGGTAGATGGGCACCGTCCCGATCGGGACCGGCGCGTTCCGGAGGATCCACTCGCGCGTTTCGTGGATGTTCTTGCCCGTGGAGAGGTCCATCACGGTATCGGCGCCCCAGCGCGTCGCCCAGCGCATCTTCTCCACCTCCTCGTCGATGGAGGAGGCGACGGCCGAGTTGCCGATGTTCGCGTTGATCTTCACGAGGAAGCGGCGCCCGATGATCATCGGCTCGGATTCCGGGTGATTGACGTTGGCCGGGATGATGGCGCACCCGCGGGCGACCTCGTCGCGGACCGGCTCAGGCGGGACGCCTTCGCGGAGCGCAACGAACTCCATCTCGGGCGTGATCTCCCCCCGGCGGGCATAGTGCATCTGCGTGACGCGCCGGCCGGCGCGGGCCCGGAGCGGCCGGCGCGCGCTCGCGAACCGGACGCCGCCGAGCGACGGGTCGTTGTCGCGCTCTCGCCGGTGGACCGACGACGGGCCGGGGAGCTCCTCGACCTCGCCGCGCCCCAGGATCCAGGGGAGCCTCAACGGCGGGAGCCCCTGCGTGATGTCCACGTGGGCGTCGGGGTCCGTGTACGGCCCGCTCGTATCGTAGAGCCGGAGGGGCGGGTTCTTCCCTGAGAGCGGGATCTCGCGCATCGGGACGCGGAGCTCCGGATGGGGCCCGGTCACGTAAACCTTGCGGGAGTTAGGCATCGTCAGGCCTCCCTTCGCTGGCATTAACCAGGTCAGGTTCGTGCGGTCGGCGGCGGCCACGCCGCCCTCTCAGCCCGGTTCCCCGAGCTCCCGCGTGGTGGGGGAACGACGCTCGTACTCTACCGCCGGGGTGAAGGCGCGTCAAGCATCCCCCCTCACCGCGACCCTCTCGCCCGGAGGGGGCGCCGCTTGCGTCCCCCATGGCCCGGGCTTACCATGGGGGGCCATGAAGATCTGCCTCTTCCACCTGATGCCGTACCGCTTCCTCCCCGACGACTTCGAGACGCGGTACCGGTCGGTCTGGGTGGACGTGCCCCATTCCCTCTTCAATCCCCAGAAGTGCCACCTCCTCTACAACGAGTTCCTCGACGAGCTGGAGCACGCTGAGCGGATGGGGTTCGACGGGCTCTGCGTCAACGAGCACCACAACAACGCCTACGGCCTCATGCCCTCGCCGAACCTGATGGCCGCGGCGCTCGCGCGACGCACCTCCCGAGCGGCGCTCGTCGTGCTGGGCGACAGCCTGGCGCTCTACAACCCGCCCCTCCGCGTGGCGGAAGAGTTCGCCATGCTGGATGTGATCTCGGGTGGCCGGCTCGTCGCGGGGTTTCCGGTCGGCACCTCGATGGACACCAACTTCGCCTACGGCATCACCCCGACCACGTTGCGGGAGCGCTACTACGAGGCCCACGACCTCGTCATGCAGGCGTGGACGCGGCCCGAGGTCTTCGCGTTCAATGGCAAGTATACCCAGGTGCGGTACGTCAACATCTGGCCCCAACCGCTCCAGAAGCCCCACCCACCGGTCTGGATTCCCGGCGGCGGCAGTGTGGAGACTTGGGAGTGGACGGCGCGGCTCGACTACGTCTACTGCTACCTCTCCTACTTCGGCTACAAGCACGGAAAGAAGACCATGGACGGGTTCTGGGAAGCGATTTCCCGGCCCGGCGCGGACGACAACCCCTACCGGGCGGGTTTCCTCCAGCTCGTGGGCGTGTCGGAAACCGACGCGCAGGCCGAGAGGGACTACGGCCCGCACGTCCACTACTTCTACCAGAAGTGCCTGAACGTCTGGGAGGGATTCGCCGAGGCACCGGGCTATCGCACGCTCCGGACGCTTCAGTCGGGGGCGCGCCCTCAGGTGGGGCTCGCGGCGAAGCAAATTCGCCAGGCGTTGACCTGGAAGGAATACGTCGAGCAGGGCTACATCATCGCGGGCAGCCCGGGCACGGTGCGCGAGCAGCTCTCGGATTGTGTCGAGAAGCTCCGCGTCGGGCACCTGATGGTGCTCCTCCAGATCGGGAGCCTCCCGAAGGATCTCACGCTGAAGAACATCGAGCTGTTTGGAAAGGAAGTATTGCCGCATTTGCGCGGCGTCTGGCCCGCAGCCGAGGATCGCTGGTGGCCGTCGGGCGCCCGACCCACCTTCGGTGGGTCCCCCGGCTGATGCTCGCTCGCGAGGAAGTCGTTCCTATACGCGGCGGCACGGTCCGCTTCCGCGGTCTCCAGGCCGGCGTGGGAGAGCCGTTGATCTTTTTCCACTCCTTCGAGGGCCTGGCGGGGTGGCCCGAGTTTCTTGAGCGGTTGTCGGGCCGGTACGCCGTCAGGGCGCCGCTTCATCCTGGCGTCGGCGGTTCCGAAGGCGTCGAATCCCTCGACGACGTGGTGGACCTGGCCCTCGCCTACGACGAATGGCTCACCGCCCTGGGGATCGACCGCTGCCACCTCGCGGGGCACTTCTTCGGCGGGATGGTCGCCGCGGAGGTGGCGGCGCTCTGCCCCTCGCGCGTGAGGAGGCTGGCGCTCCTCTCTCCCATGGGGCTCTGGCTCGACGGGGTTCCCCAGGCCGATTCGGTCACCCTGCCCCCGAGCGAGCTTCACCCGCTGCTCTGGAAGGATCCGGAGTCGCCCGCGGCGAAGGCGTGGGCGACCCCTCCCCCCTCCGACGAGGCCAAAGCGACGGCCCAGATCGAGCGGATCCAGCGACTGGCCGCCATGGGAAAGTTCGTCTGGCCGATCCCCGACAAGGGACTCAAGAAGCGCCTCCACCGGATCGTCGCTCCCACGCTCCTCGTGTGGGGGGACTCGGATCGCGTCAATCCCGTCGCCTACGGCGAGGAATTCCTCCGTCGCTTGAAGCGCGCGGAGCTCCGGATCCTCCCCGGCGGCCACATGCTTCCCTACGAGTCATCCGAGGCGACAGCTCGTGCGCTCTTGGACTTTCTCTCGGCCCCATAACCCCATGGGAGGAAGCCGATGCCGGCCGAGGGCGGCGAGGGGATCGTGCGCGATCCCGAATCGGGGGCGCTCCCGGGTGGGGCCGACCCCCGCCGGGACGGCTATGCTCTGGCCTTCTTAGAACCCCAATCGCTCGCCCCCTCCTTGGGCTCCTCCCCCAGGGATTGTATTTTTTCCTTTTTCCCCCCTCGTAAACCGGCGATAATACCCTCGGCCGGATTGGGAAGCGCCGGGCGGCGAGGTTCCCCTTCGGCATTCGGCAAGGCAGGTCAACGCGGTTCCTTTGCGCTCGAGGCTCCGCCTCGAGGGAGGAGATGGCATGGCGAAGAAGAAGGTGGCGTTCGGCGGCTACTCCATCAACTTCAAGGGCTGCAAGGACTCGGCCGAGGCGATTTTCGGCGGGAAACCGATCGGCCCTTCCGAAATGACAAAAAAGCTGTGGGTCTACGTCAAGCGGAAGAGGCTCGCGAAGCGGTAGGCCCCAGCCGAGATCGGTCCGTTCTGCCCCCGCCCGGCGCTTCCAGGATTCCCCGGTCGCGTTCGAGTTCTCCACGCCCCGGAGTGCTCATCGCGGGGCCCGCTTCTCTTTTCTCTGCCTCTGGACAGCCCCGCCCTCTCTTACTACAATCTCCCCGACGATGCGCACCGTCCTCTACAATCGGGACAACTGACCCACCTGCCACAAGGCGAGGGAGTTTCTCTCGCTCCGAGGCATCGCCTATATAAGCCACCCGGTGGAGACGGCGCCGGTGGATCGAACCGGGGCCTTTGAGTTGGCGCGGCGGGCGCGGCGCTTCATGATCAAGGTGGGGCAGGACATGGTCCGGTTTGACTCGGCCACCAACCCGATCACCGAAGAGCAGATCCACGCCTACCTGGTTCACGACGATGGCTTTCTCCGGGTACCGGTGCTCGTGAGGGGTGAGCTCCTGGTGCGGGGGTACACCGAGGAGCTGTACCGGGAGGCCTTCGGTGAAGCCGCGCGACCGGCGCCCGCCCCAGAAGAAGGAGCCGGCCTATGATCCTCAAGGAGACCGAGCGAAGCGTTTACCTCGACGTCGCCAAGATCGCGTGGGAGCCAACGAAGTACCCGGGCGTGGAGACGAAGACCCTCTACAAGGACCCCGCGGGGCGTCAGACCGTCCTGACCCGGTTGGCGCCGGGGGCCCGGCTGCCGGACCACCGGCACACGGGCGTGGAACAGAGCTTCGTGCTGGAGGGGACGCTCGTGGACGAGGACGGCGCGTGCACGGCCGGCAACTTCGTCTGGCGCCGGCCCGGATCGGTCCACGCCGCCTGGTCTCCCGACGGCTGTCTGGTCCTCGCGTTCTTCGAGGGGCCCAACGAGTTTGTCACCTAGGGTGTTCCGTTCGAGCGCGCACCAGCCCTCGCGGGCGTGTACCCGGCCCGCGCAATCCCGGGGCGAGGAATCGGCACGCGGAGCAGCCTCGACCTGGCGAGGCTGCGGAGAGCGCGAGCCAGAGGCGAGCGGAGGGTGGCGGAGCCCCCCTCCGAGCGTTAGAGACGGCCGGGGATCTGGTCGAGCCGCTCGACGGTGAGGTCGGGACGGAAGCCCAGCTCCTCCATCGTCGCGTTCGCTCGGTTGCACCAGCAGACCTGATACCCGGAGGCCTTGGCTCCGGCCACGTCCCAGGCGTTGGAGGAGACGAAGAGCATCTCCCCCGCCGGGAGTCCCAGGGCCTTCGGCCCGAGGGCGTAGACGGCGGGCGACGGCTTGTAGGTTTTCACCGTGTCCACTGAGAGCACGTGGCGGAGGTATGGTCCGAGGCCACTGGAGTGAACCGCCGCCTCGAGCATCCTGGGCGAGCCGTTGGAGAGGATCGCCAGCGGGAGGCCCTTGAGCCGCTCAAGGGTCGCCGTCACCTCGGGGAAAGCGGCGAGGGACAGATACGCTTCCATGAGCCGCCCCAGCTGCGCTTC
Source organism: Candidatus Rokuibacteriota bacterium (assembly GCA_016209425.1). Lineage (GTDB taxonomy): Bacteria > Methylomirabilota > Methylomirabilia > Rokubacteriales > CSP1-6 > JACQWA01. The sequence goes on along the minus strand of JACQWA010000198.1, from coordinate 4,419 downwards.
GGTGGCGGTGATCGCGAGCCGCCTGACCGTGAAGCGGAGGGCGGCCTCGGTGACCTTCCAGAAATCCTCGTAGCGTCCCATGAGCGCGCGGAGCCAGGTGTACTCGAGCTGCTTCTGCCGCCAGGTCAGCGAGAGGGTCTGGGGTTCCTGGGTGATCTCGCGCCCCGCCTCGACCACCGAATGGACGTCGAAGAGGGTTCCGTAGGCGTCGAACACAAAAGCCTTGGGTGGTGCCATGGCAACGCTCCTCTGGATTGAGACTAGCCGCGGGTGGGGGATGGAAGGGTGATGCGGAAGCGGTTTCCCCGCTTCCGCTGGGGGAGCGCGGGGCGGTGGTCCTGGGCCGGGGGCTCGAGGCCGAGCTGGCTGAGACCGTACCGGAGCAGCCGCTGGGCGTCCAGGAAGGAGAGGCCACGGGTTGGAGCACCGAGGACGATGCCGAGGAAGCGCCGGCCGTCCAGCCAGGTGGCCACCGCCAGGTTGTATCCCGCCTCGTTTGTGAAACCGGTCTTGAAGGCCTGAACCCCTCCCGCCTCGATGAAGGGCGGTACGCGCCGGCTGTACACGCGGCCCCGATAGACGAAGGTCTTCCCGCCGAGGAGCGTGCGCACGGCCGGATGCTCCCGGAGGAGATGATCGGTCAGGATCGCCAGATCCCGGGCGGTGCTGCGTTGCGCTGGATCCGGCAGGCCGTGCGGGTTCGCAAAGCGCGTCGCGGTCAGGCCCTGCTCCTGTGCCGCGGCGTTCATCCGCGCCACGAAGCTCTCCTCGTCGCCCGCGAGGTACTCGGCGACCGCCGTAGCCGCGTCGTTGGCCGACGCGATGGCGACGCCTTCCAGGAGGACCCCGAGCGGCACGGTCTCGCCCGCGCCAAGGCCCATCCGGTAGCGCGGCGTCCTGGCCGCCCGGAGGGTCACCGTGACCAGATCCTCCCACTCGACCCTTCCCGCTTCCAGATCCTCGTAGGCGAGGTAGAGGGTCATGAGCTTCACGAGGCTGGCGGGCGCGTGCTCCTCCTCGGCGTTCTTCGCGAAGAGCACGTTCCCTCGAGGGTCGAGCAGAAGCACCGAATCGGCGCTCAACGCCGGGGCCGTGCCGTTCTGGGCCGCCGCCGGCGCCGCTCCGAGGCAAACGAGCGCGGCAAGCAGTCCGGCGAGGAGCGGGGCCGAGCCGCCGCGCCGGCTCAGATGGGCGGGCTGGCGGGTGCAAGCCGGAGCTCGATGGGGATCGGCAGGTCGTGAAGCCTCAGGTAGAGGTTGAGGCGGGCCTTGCCTGGCTCGTCGAGGTCCGGTGGTTCGGCAGGGTCCCACCTGAGCCATTGCTCGCGGCACCCCAGCCAGCTGTTGCCGATTCGTTCGGCCAAAGGGCAGCGGGATTCCAGGCAGGCTCCACCGCTGAGCCGGCACACCGGATATCGGGGAGTCGCCACGCTCCCTCCTCGGGTGATGATTGGGGCGCACTGAAGCCCATTCTACTGAGGGGTGGAGCGGAGGTGTCAAGAAAAAAGGCCGGCGACGAGGAGACGGACGGCATTCTCGACGCGTGTCTGGGGCGGTCGCCCGGCGAGGTTGGTCGGGCAGGGGTGCCGGTGGTATCCTGAGGGGCACCATGAGGCACGGACTGGGAATGGGGATGGCGCTTTCCTTCTTGCTCACGCTCTCCGTCGGCGCCGAATCGCCATCTTCCGAGGGCGAGACCCCGGCCGACGCCCTCACGCTGGCCGCCCCTCCGGGCGCTGCGGGAGAGATCGCGCTGGCCCCCGGCGGCCGCCTGATTCCGTGGGGGCGGCTGGATGCGGAGGCCTTCGGCCTTGCGCGGGACGTCGTGCGCCAGGCCCTCGTGTTCCGCCAGGTGGACGGGATCGCGTTCCGCAGCCGCAAAGAGGTGTTTGACTTTCTGATCCAGAATCCCGACTTCGCTGCGGCGCTCGCCCGCGTGCTCCGGGAGGGCAAATACCGGCTGCGCCGCACCGCCGAGGGCTTCGAGGCTGACGACGGCCGTGGTGCCCACGGGTTTCTGAAGCCGCTCTACGCCGACGGCGACCGGCGGGTCTTTTATCTTCAGGGGCGCTACGACCCCCCGCTCCTGCCCTCGATCGCCGGACGGCTCGTGCTGGTGCTCGACATCACCCACACGAGCGCGCCGGACGGTGAGACCTACGCGGAGATGCGGGTCGCCGGGTACCTTCGCCTGGATAGTGCGCTGGCGGAGGTGATCGCCTCCGTGGCCCGGAGCTTCTCGGAGGCGATGGTGGAACGCAGGGTCAAGCGCTTCTTCCGCCACGTGGCGCGGGTGAGCCGCCGGGCCTATGACGACCCGGAAGGACTGGCCGAAGAGCTCACGCGGCATCCCACCCTTGAGGCCGACCAGGTCACCGAGTTTCGCCAGGTCCTCCTCGCCCACCGGCTCCCGCCCTGGGCCGATTCGATTCCATTCCGTCTCACCCCCGAGCCGCTGACCCTCGATCCGGGAGACTCGCTCGGACGCGACTGAGATCGCCGATGGAGTGGGTGGTGGGGCTCCTGATTGTTGCGGCTCTCCTCCTGGCCGGTCTCGGCGGCTGGCGCGTTGGGCGACGGGCGCTCCAGCTCTGTCCCCACTGCGGCTGGGTCGTCCGACGGGTCCGCTCCGGCTGGCTTCGCTGCCCCCGCTGCCACCGGCAGTACGGCCGCCACGCCAAGGTCCGGCCGTGAAGAAGGTGCTGCTCTACACCATGGAGGGGAATGCCGACGGCGAAGCCGCGCTGGCGTTCTTTCAGGCGCGCGGGATGCGTGTGGACGTGCGCGACGTCGGGCGGGACGGGGAGGCGACCCTGCAGTGCTTCGATCTGGCGGGGCGGCTCGCCGTCCCGACCGTGGTCATCGAGGGCCGCATCTTCTTCGGGTTCGCGGCGAACAGAGAGGAGATCGAACCGCTCCTACATGCCTAGGGCGGCGCGCGCCTCATCCATCACCGTCTCGGTGATGGTGCGGTAGCCTTTGCTCTCGGCGTAGCGCTCGATCGCCTTCTTGGCCATGGGGCGGATGAAGGAGGGAATTCGCTCCACCCGCGCCTCGGCCTCCGCGCTCCAGGCCGTTGCCCGTTGCGCGGTGGCCTCCTGATCGACGATCATCCCCGCGAACGGGCATCCCGCCCCAGCGGTGGGGTTGGCCGGCGGGGTCTCCAGCGTTTCTTCAAAGGCCTCCACGCGCTGGCGGGCCAGGGAGGAGCGAAGGTGCTCGAACGGTGCGGCAGGAACCGTGCGGCCGCCGACCTTGACGCCGAGGCTTCGGATCAGCTGGGTTTCGAGGGGGTTGGTGAGCATCGCCACGCGCCGGCTGCACCGCGGGCAGCCGAAGGTCACGGTGAGGGAGCCTTCGTCCGGACCCTGACTCGTGACGAGCTGCATCGGCTCGTCACATTCCACGCAGAGGAATTTCATCTGGCTCGCTCCTCCGCTTCGTAGAGCACCTGGGCGAGCCGCTTGATGATCTCCACGGCCAGCTTGGGGTTGGTCCGGACGAAGTGCTCCAGGCGGTCGCCTGGGATCACGCAGAGGGTGACGTCCCCCTCCGCCACGGCCGTCGCCGAGCGGGGCCCGGCGCGAAAGAAGGAGACCTCTCCCAGGAGCTCTCCCTCGCCGAGGACGCGGAGGGTTCGCTCCTCCCCCTTGACCCGCTTCCGGATGGCCACCTTGCCCGATTGGACCAGGAAGGCTTCACCGTGGGCGTCGTCGCCCTCCTGAAAGATGGTCTGGCCCGGGGAGAACCGACGGACCTGGACCTGGCTCAGTGCACTCATGCGGTTACCTCTTCTGCGTGCGGGGAAGCATGAAGTTCGTCGCGGGCTTCATGATACTGGGAGGAGCGCGCGAGGGCAAGTGCGTGCCGGCCCTCGGCCTCCCCCATTCTCCAGACTTGCCGCAACGACGTCCAACGCCGGTTCCGAGGGCGCACTGCCGAGGGAATCGTCTGGATCACGCTGGGAGGGGTGGTGTGTCTCCTGGCGTGGCAGGCCCGGCTCGGCTCGTTCACGGAACCGGGGCCGGGCTTCGTCGCCATGGCGTCGGGGCTGTTCCTTCATCGGCGTCGGTCTCGTCATGGTTCTCTCCCGCATGCCCTCCGCGGTTTTGCCCTCGACGGCTGCCGCCGGCGGGGGCGTCGCACGGCCGGGAAAGCGCCTGGTCTTCACGGCGGCGCTTCTCTTCGGCTACGCGATCGTCCTCGAGCCGCTCGGGTACGTGGCCGCGACGTTCCTCTTGATGTGGGGGCTCTTCGCCGAAGGCGGGGGGGCGAAACGGCTGGCGTACGAGCCGGCGCCCCTGGTTCTGGCGTTCGTTCTTGGACCGATGCTGGAGAGGGAGCTGCGGCAGGCGCTCATCATCTCGGGCGGTGACCTCGGCGTCTTCCTGACACGGCCGCTTTCCGCCGCCTCATTACT
>JACQWA010000192.1 GCA_016209425.1 Candidatus Rokuibacteriota bacterium | reverse complement strand
CTCGAACGCGGCCGCCTCGGCACGGCCCAGCTCCGCGCCGTGGTGGAGCGCGCGCTTGGTGGCCCGCACCGCGGCGGCGGGCTGGGCGGCGATCTGCCGGGCCAGCGAGAGGGCCGCTCCCAGGGCCTCGCCCGTCGGGACCACCTCGTCAACGAGCCCGATCCTGACCGCCTCCTCCGCGGTGAGGGTGGTGCCCGTCAGCAGGAGCCTCAGCGCCTTCCCTCGTCCGACGAGCCTCAAGAGGCGCTGGCCGCCTCCCCAGCCCACCATGATTCCCAGGCTCACCTGCTTGAAGGCGATGCGCACAGATGCCGACGCGATCCGCATGTCGCACGCCAGGGAGACCTCGGCCCCGCCGCCCAGGGCCACGCCCTCCATGGCGGCGATCACGGGCGCCTCCAGCGCCTCCAGCCGGGCCAGCACCGCCTGCATCCGCTGGGCCATCCGCTTCCCCGATTGGGGGTCGTCCAGGCGGAGAAAATCCTTCAGGTCACCGCCAGAAATGAATTCCCTTCCAGCTCCCGTCACTACCATGGCCCGAAGCGGGGGATCCCGACCCAACCCGTCCACGACCTCAGCGAGCGCCTCGATCGTCTCCAGGTCCAGGGCATTTTTCACCTCGGGCCGGTCAATGGTCAGGACGACGACACCGCCCTCCCGCGCGAGACGGACCGTCTCAGACCTCATGCCGGCCGCCCGGCAGCCCCGACGATTCCCTTCTCCCGAAGCGCGCCGATCTCCTCCGCCGTATAGCCCAGCTCGCTGAGGACTTCGTCGGTGTGCTGGTCGAGGGCCGGCGCCGGAACGCCGACAGCTCCGGGCGTCTCGGAGAGCCGCACCGGCACTCCCATCAGCTTCACGCGGCCGGCCCTCGGGTGCTCCACCTCCACGACCATGTCGTTCTCCAGCAGTTGGGGATGATGGAAGACCTCCTCCGGCTCCAGCACCGGCGCAGACGGGACTTCCTCGGCCTGCAGCAGCTCCAGCCACTCGTCCCGGGGCCTGGACGCGAAGGCCCCCGTGAGGATCGACGAGAGCCGGGCGCTGCGCTCGCTCCGGGCCAGCGGACTGTTAAAGGCCGGGTCGGCGGCCAGATGCGCGAGGCCCAGGGCCTTGCACAGCCGGGACCACTGGTCGTCATTGGCCGCCACGAGGATCAACCACTGGCCGTCCCGGCAGCGGTAGGGGGCGAACATGGCCTGCACGGCATAGCTGGCCGGCGGGTTCACCTCGCCCGCTCCCCTCACCATCTCGACCGATTGCATCGCGACAGCCGCGGCCAGCAGGGACGTCTCCACCTTCTGCCCCTGGCCGGTCCGCTCACGCGCGAGCAACGCGAGAACGACGCCGTAGACAATGAGCATGGGAGCCGAGCAATCCGCGACCCAAACCGGGGCGCCGATCGGCGTGCCGTCCTCGAGCCTCCGGCGGCTCAAGATGCCGGCCAGGCCCTGGGTGATCAGGTCATAGGCCCGCTTGCCGGCATACGGCCCCCGGGGCCCGAACGGAGTGACCTCCACATAGACGAGGCGGGGATTCAGGGATCGGAGTGTCTCGAACCCGTAGCCGAGGCGCTCGGCGACGCCGGGACGGAAGTTTTGGAGGAGGACGTCGACCCTCCGTACCAGCCGATGGACAATCTCGCGCCCCTCGGGGGTCGCGATATCCAGGGCGATCCCACGCTTGCCCCGGTTGACCACGAGGAAGTGGCGGTTCTCGCCCTTCAACGGCGAAGCCGTGACCAGCCGGCGGGCATCGTCCCCCCAGGGCGGCTCCACCTTGATCACCCCGGCCCCCTGGTCGGCGAGGTACATCCCCGCCCCCGGGACGGCCCACATCTGAGAAAGGTCCAGCACCCTGATCCCGTCCAGCGCACCCGGCACGACTAAGGTCTCCTAGAGCCTTCACCCGCCGCCCGTCGAACCCGATCCTTCGACAGCCCCGAGTCTATGAGCCCTCGGGGCCAAGTCAAGCGCGCGCTGGCACCCTCTCCCCCGACGCGAGAGGGGAAACCCGCGCCGCCGAAGATGGCCCGCATCACGAACAGGGAGATCGCCGTCCGGCCGGGCGGGAGGCGACGGTCCAGCTGGTCACGCTCGACGACCTCGCCGTCAACCGCGATCTGGACCGAGCCCTCCAGCCCGCCCTCCTTCGTCATGAGCCACGTCGCCTGGCCGCCGAAGCGCGTGCGGATGACCTCGAGCACGTCACGGATCGTGCTTCCCTCCTCGAGGGAGAGGACCAGGTCTCTGGGCATTCCCGGGGCGAGGATTCCGACACAGTGGACGGCGACGGTCGGCATCCCGCCTTCCGATCAGACCCTCGCCCGGCCTGGGAGCGTCAGGAGAATCCCGGCGGCGCTGAGGGGCTCCCTGACGCCCCCGGCCACGACCACATGGCGAAGGAGGAGCCCCCCGAAAAGCCCTGCCACGCTCGACAGGAGGGAGAGGCCCCCGGCCGAGGGAACGGCCGACGTCACCTCGAGGAGCTGAATGAGGAAGGGAACCACCAGCCCTGCCGCCACCACGCCGGCCCAGAAGCGCACGGCGAGAGCGCCGCGCGTGAGGAGCTGGATCGAGGCGCGCGAGGCCTGGGTGGCATGGGTGAGCCTGAGGTAGCAGGCGATCACTACCGCCTCCAGCGCGAGGAAAAGGAGGTCCGCCCGACGCATTCCGCCGAGCGCGTCGCTCAGGGAAGGGCCGGTCACTCCCTGCCAGAGGGTGAGCGTCAGGTCCACGGCCATGATCCCGGTGGAGAGGGAGGAAACGAGGAAGAGGAGCGGAAGGACCGGCGTGCTCCAGAACGGGATCGGCCTGATGGCTCCAAGGAGCAGACCGGTGTAGAGCGTCGTTAAGAGCGCCAGCAGCCCGCCAACCGCGGAGAGGACGAGGGTCAGGGAATCGGGAGGTGCAGGCCGCCCCCACGGCCAGACCGAGAGCGCGGCGTGGAGTCCGCCCACCAGGATAAAGCCGCAAAGGATCACCACGCCACGGGAGATCCAGGAGGAGGCCGGCCGCCGTCCAGCCCTGAGGAAGCCAGCGGGACGCCCCAGGTCCCAGATCAGGAGGAGGGCGGCCGGCGCGACCAGGGCCGGGCCAAGCAGGAGGCCGGTGCCGGCCACTGAACTCCAGTCACTCCCCAGCCGCTGGGCCGCCAACCCCACGGCGTAGGCCCCGGCGCCCGTTCCGGAGGCAAAGAGGTAGGCCGCCACCTTCCACCCCCACACGTTCTGTCCGTTCATCCTTTCATCCTCATGGGGGCAGGTAGTAGACGCAAGGGTCGGTGCCGAACTCGGGGTTGAGCTGGAAGCCGGCTTTCCTCCGGATGAGCCGCGAGATGTCGCTCTCGGGATCGTCCAGGTCGCCGAAAACCCGCGCCTTCGTCATGCAGTTGGCCACGCACGCCGGCTCGAGTCCCCGCTCGACGCGCGCGAGGCAGAAGTCGCACTTCTCCACCACCCCGGAAGGGTGCCGGTCGTCGCCCGACTGCTCGTAGGGCGTCGGGAGGCCGGGAAAATACGTGTCGGCCCCGTCGTTGAAGTAGCGCGCTCCGTAGGGACAGGCCTGCATGCAGTACCGGCAGCCGATGCACAGCTCGCGATCGATCACCACGACGCCGTCCTCGCGCTGGACCGTGGCCCCGGTCGGGCAGACGGGCAGGCAGGCCGGATCCCGGCACTGCATGCAGAGCAGCGGAAGCGAGAGGCGGCGGACGGCGGGATAGGTCCCCGACTCGGCCTTGAGGACTCGGGCCCACATCACGCCCGGCCGGGTGACATGCTCGGCCTTGCAGGCGATCACGCAGCCGTAACAGCCGACGCAACGCTTCAGGTCGATGACCATCCCGTACCGGGCCACGCCTCGCTCCTACGCCCGGCAGACCCGCAGCCGGACGTCGCACTCCATCGTGAGCCTCACGGCTATTTGTTTAGCAGCATGTCATGGGGTCTGGCGAGCCCCGTCGGGAAATTATTGAAATCGACGTTCAAGAAGGGATCCACCTTCATGCCATCTGGCCCCACATGGACCAAGCGGACATACATCTGGTGGGCGTAATCCCAGGCACTCAGGACCGAGTTCGTCACGTACAGCCGCTTGCCATCGTGGGAGAGGTGGATCATCTGCGGCGACGGCCCTGGGCTTACCGTGCTGACCAGTTTGGGACGGTCCGGGTTGCTGATGTCATACTGCTGCACCTCATGGCCCCCGAACAGCGTGACATACAGGTACCTGTCATCCGGAGAAACCCGCATGTCTGTCGGCAGGGAGCCGGGGCCGGTATCAATCACCTTCTTGAATTCAAACGACCCGTCGCCCTTCTGTCGCCACATCCAGACGCTGTTGCCGAGCGTGCAGTTGATGAATCCCACGGTCGACCTGGGATCGTGGAGCCAGCGCACTTCCAAGGGCGATTTGTCCACAGTGGCCACCTGGAGGATCTTCCGCTCCTTGAAATCCCACACGATCACCTTATCTCCGAAGTCGTTCATGTTAACCTTGCTTAACGGGAGGCGGTAGTTGCGCAGGGGCGTAAAGGCGCTGGTGATCATCCGGTTGATCTCCGGCTTGACCCCCACGTCATACATGTAGACCGGCTCCCCGCTATGGCCCGGGCCAGGCCCGAAATGGCCCAGAAACTTCCCCTCGTTGCTGAACTCTACCAGCCCTCCCGGAAGGCCTCCGTCAGCCGAACCAAGCATGGTGACCAGCATGGAGTTGGGCAGGGCATGGAAGGTGTGAGGGCAGCAGTAGCCCACGGTTTTGTCACCCCCTTCGACCACGCCGATGAGGCGGGGGCGTGCAGGGGCACTGGCCACGTCGAAGATGAAGATCCGGCCGGAGTAGAGGCTTCCAGCGAAGATTCGCTTCCGATCCGCGGTGAAGCCGAAATGGTGGACTTCATTCCCCCGCGAGCCCACGTCCACCGTGTAAATGATCCGACCGTAGTTGCGGGAAGCAGGGTCAACGTCGATGACGGCAAGAAAGTCGTTCTCTTGCTGGTCGCCATCCCCGGCGATGACATACGCGAGTGTTTCCCTCCCTTCCATGTGCTTGACAAATGCGGATTCATCCCCAAAGGCCGATACGCTTCCCCCCAGCCAGGCTGCGATGAGCAGCAGGAAAACCTTTCTCCCCCTCTTCTTCATGGCGCTTCCTCCCTTCTTCGCCTCTCACGCCTCCGTTAACCCGTCACTCGAGATCATGGGCACCCCTCAGGCTTTGTAGACCCTGACCTTGGCGTCGGCGTCCATCGTGATGGTCACCGGGTCAAGCGCCCTCAAGTTCAAGGGGAGGAGGGCCTCGAAGAAGACCCCCTTCCCCCGGGCCACGGGCATCCCCGGCGCCCAGTGGCCGCCGTTGTTGGCGATGCCCACCACCGCCGGGTGGATCCCCTCCACCAGCCTGGCCCGCCCTTTCACGCGTCCGGCCCCCGCCGACTCGACCCAGATCCAGTCGCCGTCCCGGATCCCCCTGGCCCGGGCGGTCGCCGCGTTGATCGAGACGAAGTAGCTGTAGGGGTCTGCCGCCGCCGAGATCTCGTCCAGCCAGGGGTTCTCGTACGTCATCGAGAAGCTGTGCCAGGCGACGCGGTAATAGACGGCCTGGAGGTCGTAGCCGGGCTTCTCGGTCAGGAGCGCCGCGCACGGCTTCCAGTCGGGCAGCGGCCGGAAGTCCGCCGTGTCGAGCTCGTGGAGGCCGAGCTCCTGCCTGATCTTCTCGACCCGCTCCCCCACCGCCGTCATCCACTCGAAGTAGATCGGGACCCGCGCCTTGATGAAGGGCTTCCAGTAGGCCTCCTCCACGCGCTTCGGCCAGCGGAGGACGCCGTGAGCCTTGAACCAGTCCAGCCCGCGGTCCGGACCGAAGTAGTTCTTATAGATCCGGTCGGCCAGCTCCTCCCAGCTGTAACGCCGGGAGGGATCCAGGCGGTAGGGCGGCTTCAGGGCGTAGAAGTGGTTCATGACCGAGTAGACGTCACCCGCCATGCCCAGCCGCTCGGCGATCTCCAGCAGGACCTCCGAGAAGTGCCGGCGCTCCGCCTTCGGGGGGACGACGGGCTGGCGGATCTGCCACCCCCACTCCCCCGTCCCGACGGGGAAGTGGTGGATGTGGGTGTTGGGGGAGGGGTCCAGCCGCTCGAGGTACGAGGCGTCGGGAAGGACGAGGTCGGCGAAGGCCGTCGTCTCGTCCAGCCAGAGGTTGAAGGAGATGACGTAGAGCTTCTTCAGCGCCTCGGCGGTGGTCTCAGGGTTCCCGACGCTCATGAGGAGGTTGGAGCCGTAGTTGATGAGGACCTCCGGCGTGTAGCCCAGCCCGAACCGTTCCGGGTCCTGGATTGTCAGGATCGGCAGGTGGCTCGTCAGCGCCGTGGGGAGGAGATCCTGGAGGTGGAGCCACTGGGGCCGGCGGGGCTCGGGCGGTGGATAGAGGGTGTTGGAAAAGCCCGGCTCGCTCCCGCCGAACCAGAGCCCGGGGAGCAGCAGGCCGTCGGCGTCGGCCCTGGGAACCCACCGGGGCAGGCCGGTGTCCGGGTGCCCGTAGCAGACGGGGTTACATCCCAGGAGGCCGCCGGGAACGTTGCTGGCCCCCACCACCTCGCACAGCAGCTCGATCGCGAGCGAGGTGAGCCAGGCATGGTTGTGGCCATGGGCCCCCTTGAAGTACACGACGGCCGCCGGCCGGTAGGGCAGGACCTTGCCGTCGATGACGATGGTGCTCCCTACCCGCGCAGCTTCCCCGAACTCCCGGGCGATCCGGCGGATCGTCGTCGCCGGGACCGTGGTGATCTGTTCCGCCAGCTCGGGGGTGTAGCGCGCGACGTGCGTCTTCAGGAGGGAAAAGGCCGGACGGCCTTCGACCCCCTCGACCGAAAAGGTTCCCTCCAGGGCAGGTTCCTCAAGGGAGGGATCGTCGAACGCCTTCGCCCTTCCGGCCGACAGATCCCAGACCATCGGCCGGCCGCTCAGCGGGTCGCGGAGGTAGGTCCCCTCCGGGCCGATGAGGTAGGGGGCGTTGGTGTGCTCGCGCAGGTACGCGGCGTCGCAGATCCCCAGCTCGTTGAGGAGGACGTTCAGGAGCGCCAGCGCCAGGGCGCCGTCCGTCCCCGGCTTGATCGGCACCCACTCGTCCGCCTTCTCCGCGCTCGCGTTGAGCATGGGGTCGACGACCACGAGCTTCATGCCCCGGTCGCGGGCGTCGGCCATCCGCTGGGCCATCGTGGTCAGCGCGTAGTAGGCGGCGGTCCCGCAGTGGGAGCCGAAGACCAGGAGGTAGTTGCAGTGCTCGAGGTCCGGGTTCGTGGTGAGGGCGGCGTGGAGGGTGGCGGCCAAGAGGTGCTCGGCGTTGCCGCACTGATGGCCGTTGGAGACGAAGACGTTGGAGGAGCCGAAGGCGGGCATGAAGATCCCCATGCCGAAGTTGAGGGGGGCCAGCGAGGGGATGCAGCCCGCATAGACCAGCTTTCGCGGGTCCTCCTGCCGGATCCGTCCGAGCTTCTCCGTGATGAGCGCGAGCGCCTCTTCCCAGCTGATCTCCTGCCACCCGGGATCCGCGTGCATTTCCTTCACCGGGTTGGTTCGCTTGAGGGGGACGTTGATCCGGTGGGGGTCGTAGAGGTGCATGATCCCGGCGAGTCCCTTGGGGCAGAGCCGGCCCATCCCGAGGGGGCTCTCCGGGTTCCCCTCGATCTTCACCACCACGCCGTCCTTCCGGTGGACGAGGATCCCGCACTGGTTGTAGCAGAGGCTGCACGCGCTGGGGATCCAGGTGTCGTCCATCAGATCACCCCGTCAGGGTACGCCAGGAGCATGGTCCCGTAAGGCCCGGCCATGTACCTGGTCAGATCCAGAACTCGGACACCCGTCAGCGGCCCCACGACTTCCCCGAAGAATTACTTTGCGGGCAGCGAGGCCAGGAGCGACTCCACCAGGGCGCGAAGCTCTTCCGGGGAGGCCGAGCCGACGCGCCGCCTGAGCTCTTCCAGGAGCCGCCAGGTCTGGGGCCCCGTGATCTCGAGCCCGCTCGGCACGGTCGCCAGCTCGCGGATCGCGGCCAGGGGCGAGCGGTTCAGGGCGAGAGCGAGCACGTCGAAGCGGTTGTAGTT
>JACQWA010000203.1 GCA_016209425.1 Candidatus Rokuibacteriota bacterium | reverse complement strand
GTGCTCGATACCTCGCTGGCCCTCGAGGCCCAGACCTTCAGGACCGAGGACCACCGCGAGGCCGTGCGGGCCTTCGTCCAGAAACGGGCGCCGCGCTTTTCCGGCCGCTGATGGCGCGGGCGAACGCATACCGGTCTCCCGAGGCGTATACTTGGTTAGCAGGGTTTGCGGGGAGGGAGGGAAGGAAGTCATGACGCGGACGTGGATCGCGCTGGCCATCGGCCTGGGTGCGCTTCTTGTCGGAGCGCCCTTGGCACCGGCTCAGGAGAGCGGGCTCCTGGTCGATGCGGGCTGGCTCAACGCGCGGCTGGGAGACCGGCAGCTTCGAATCGTGGACATGGTCACCGAGCCCGAGGAGTATCGGAGGGGCCACATTCCGGGGGCCATCTATCTCCACGTCAATGACGCGCGGATCGCCGTGCCGGCGGGGGGATTCCGGCTGCCGACGTCCTGCTCTTCTTCACGCTCGACGTCTTCGGCCATCCGAAGGTGGCGATCCTGAACGGAGGCATCCAGGCCTGGCGCCGCGGCGCACTCCTACTTCGTCCTCCGGCTGCTCGGGTATCCGAACCTGGTCGGCTACGACCGCTCCTGGGTGGAATGGGGGAATCGAGCCGATCTTCCCGTGGAACAGTAGCGAACCCGGAACTCAAGGAGAGACCCCGATGCTCCACGTCGTGGAATCGAAGAAGGCGCTGACGCAGGTGATGGCCGACCTGGAAGCCGCCGTCGCCCGCCACAAATTCGGCATCCTGGGGCAGCACAACCTGAAGGAGACGATGGCCAAGAAGGGCGTGGAATTCGCCCGCGAGTGCCGGATCGTGGAGGTCTGCAACCCCCACCAGGCCAAGAAGGTCCTCGAGGCGAATCTCGAAATCTCCACCGCGCTTCCATGCCGGATTTCCGTCTACGAGGAGGGCGGACGGACCAAGCTTGCGACGATCAAACCGACGGCGATGATCGCGCTCTACCCCAACCCGGAGCTGAAGGGCGTGGCCGGGGAGGTGGAGGCGACGCTGACGGCCATCATGGAGGAGGCGGCGCGGTAGTCCGGAGCGCGAAACCACGGTATAATGAGGCCATCATGGTGATGCTCTCCGACAAGGACCGCGGGTCGGTCAGGAAGGAGCTCGAAAAACTCACCGATCCGGTGAAGCTCACCGTGTTCTCCCAGGAGCTTGGTTCCGAGACCTGCCGCCAGACCGAGTGGCTCGTGAAGGAGGTCGTCGAGCTTTCCGACAAGGCCTCGATGCAGGTGCTGAATCTGGTGCTCGACCGCGAGAAGGCCGAGGCCTACGGGGTGGACCGGGTCCCCGCGGTGGTGGTCGAGGGCGCGAAGGACTACGGGATCCGCTTCTTCGGCATTCCGGCGGGGTACGAGTTCACGAACCTCATCGATTCCATGATCGTCGCCTCCACGGGCACGCCGGCCCTCTCGGCCGAGACCCAGAGGGCGCTCGCCGGCCTGACGTCGCCGGTCCACATCAAGGTCTTCACGACCCCCACCTGACCCTACTGCCCCCGGGCCGTGCGCCTGGCGCTGCACATGGCGGTCGCGTCGGATCAGGTCCGCGCCGACTGCATCGAGGCCAACGAGTTCCCGGAGTGGAGCCAGCAGTACCGGGTGATGGCGGTGCCCAAAATCGTGATCAACGACCGGGTGCAGTTTGAGGGCGCGCTCCCCGAGCGGGAGTTCCTCAGCGCCGTGCTTCGAGCCGTCAACGGAGGAGGAGGTCCCGCATGACGTGGAGCGATGTTCTGATCGGCGGAGGGATCATCGTCGGCTTCCTGGCCCTCCGGCACTGGGTGTTGCCGCGCTTCGGCGTCCCCACCTGAGGGGTGCAGACCGCTTGCTCCCGTGAGGAGCCCAAGGATTCCCGGCCCGCCTCATGAGGCGGTCTGCCGTTATAGGCCTCGCGTCGATTCTCCTGACGACCTCACTGGCGACGGCCACCGGTGCGGGCCGGCCCCTCGCCGTGGGCGACAGGGCGCCGGACTTCACCCTCGTGGATCAGCACGGCAAGCCCGTTCGCCTTTCTGATCGGCTCGCCGCGCGCCAATACATCGTCCTCGCGTTTTACGTCAAGGCGTTCACCCCCGGGTGAATCGTCGAGTTCACCTGGTTCAGGGATGAAAAGGCGAAGTTCGACAGCGCGGACACCGAGATCGTCGGGATCTCGGCGGACGCTCCCGAACGCAACCGCGCCTGGGCCGAGAGCCTGCGGCTTCCCTTCCGGCTCCTGAGCGACCTCGGGCCCAAGGGGAACGTGGGTCGCCTGTTCGGGGTCTGGGATGACCTCTGGGGGCTGGAGCGCCGCGCCACATTCCTCGTCGACAAGCAGGGGCTCATTCGGCACGTTTCCGTGGACTCCCTCGCCTTGGACGGCCGGGGCGTCCTCGAGGCCCTGGCGAAGCACCGCCGGGTGGGCCGGTGAGCGAGGCGCCCGATCTCCTCTTCGCGTATGGCACACTGATGCGAGGGTTGCCGCTTCACCACCTGATAGAGCGGCGAGCCGAGTTTCTCGGCGGCGGGAGCATGAACGGGCGCCTGGTGGATCTGGGTGGGTATCCCGGAGCGCTCCCCGACAGGGTTGCGACCGTTCGCGGGGAGGTCTACCGGCTGCTCTGCGCGGAGCTCCTGGCGGCGTTGGACGCGGCGGAGGGTCCCGAGTTTTTCCGCCGTCTCACGCCGGTCTCGCTCGATGATGGCCGCGAAATGCAGGCGTGGGTGTACTGGTTTACCAGGCGCGCCAGCCGGGCAGTTCCGATTCCCGACGGCGATTACCGCCGACACGTGACGGCTCACTCGTGGTCGCGCGAGCGACCTGCACCGCTTTCGAGGGAGGGGATCCGATGGCCACGCCGAGTCCTGCCGATCTGATCAAGGCCGATCAAGAGCACCTGATCCATCCGCTCCACCATCCCATGGATCACTCGGAGCCTTTGATTTTCGTGAAGGGTCGCGGGGCCGTGGTCACCGACGTTCAGGGGCGGGAGTATCTCGACGGGCTCGCGGGCCTCTGGAACGTCAACGTGGGTCACGGCCGGGAGGAGCTCGCCCAGGCGGCAGAGCGTCAGATGCGGGAGCTCGCCTACTTTTCCAACTACGTGGGCTCGTCCAACATCCCGGCGATTACCCTGGCGGATCGGCTGATCGGCCTCGCCTACAAGACCATGCAGGCGGTGTTCTTCACCTGCGGGGGCGCTGAGTCCAATGAATCGGCGTTCAAGACCGCGCGCTTCTATTGGAAGGCCAAGGGCAAGCCGGACAAGGTGAAGATCATCGCCCGCCGGGAGGGTTACCACGGCGTGACGGGACAGGCCATGAGCGCCACCGGGATGGCCCCCTACTGGAAGATGTTCGAGCCGCGGGTCCCGGGCTTCCTCCATATTCAGCCGCCCTATGCGTACCGCTTCCAGGGCGCCAAGCCCGGAGAAACGGTGGGCCAGGCGGCCGCGCGCGAGCTGGAGGAGGCGATCCTCCGCGAGGGGCAGGACACGGTGGCCGCGTTCATCGCCGAGCCCATCATCGGGGGGGGCGGCGTGATCGTGCCGCCCGACGATTACTTCCCCCGGATCCGGGAGATCTGCACGAAGCACCAGGTCCTCTTCATCGCCGACGAGGTCATCACCGGTTTCTGCCGCACCGGTCAGTGGTTCGCGCTCACCCATTGGGGCGTCGAGCCCGACATCATGTCCTTCGCCAAGGGGGTCACCTCTGGCTACTTGCCCTTGGGCGGCATCATGGTGAACCGCGAGATCAAGGACGCTATAGACACGGTGCCGCCGGACAGCCGCTGGATGCACGCCTACACCTACTCGGGGCACCCTGCCTGCTGTGCGGTGGGGCTCAAGAACGTGGAGATCATGGAGCGGGAGCGCCTCTGGGAGAACGCGGCCCGGATGGGAACTCGGCTCTTCCAGGGGTTGAAGCAAACCTTTGGCGATCACCCGCACGTGGGCGACATCAGGGGCGGCAAGGGGCTCCTGGCCGCGGTCGAACTGGTGGCCGACCGCGCGACCAAGGCGACGTTTCCGGCTGAGCAGAAAGTCGGGCCGCGTGTCCAGGCCGAGATGATCAAGCGCGGGGTGGCGACGCGGACCCGCGGCGAATCCGTCTTCTTCGCCCCGCCGCTGGTGATCACGGACGCCCAGGTGGACAGGCTGATCGCCGTCGCCCGCGATGCGGTGAAGGCGGTGCTCGGGGTGTAGATAAGAGGTAGTAT
>JACQWA010000195.1 GCA_016209425.1 Candidatus Rokuibacteriota bacterium | reverse complement strand
GTCTGGATGGAGGAGCACGAGGGGCGCCGCGTGAACCAGGTGCGCGTGGAGCAGGCCATGGAGGTGAGCCCGGACATCCTGGCTTCCTCCTGCCCGTTCTGCCTCACGATGTTCGAGGACGGGGTGAAGGGGAAGGGGGTCGCCGACAAGCTCAAGACCCGGGATATCGCCGAGCTGGTGACCGACGCCCTCACGTGAAAGAGCTCCTGCTGCTCCTGCCGTACATGGCACTGCTCGTGGGACGTCTCCTCGCGGATCCGGCCGTCCCCACGGGCGCAAAGGTGGTGCTGGGCGCGACGGCGGCGTATCTGGCGAATCCGGTGGACTTGATCCCGGACTTCATCCCGCTGCTGGGCTACCTGGACGACGTGATCCTGGTGGCGGTTGTCCTGGACGGACTCCTGAACCACGTGGACCGGGAGGTGCTGCTCAGGCACTGGCCGGGCGATCCGCAGACGCTCGAGAAGAGCGCCGACCTGGCCCGGCGCCTTGCGGCCTGGGTGCCTTCACGCATCAAAGCGAAGATCTTCGGCGGGCGACGGGAGGCGGGATGAGCGCGCTGTCGAATTGGGGACGGTGGGGCGCCGACGACGAGAGCGGCACGGCCAACTTTATTACCCCTGAGATCGGGGTGGGAGGAAGAGGGGCACCTGCCGGGCGGGTTCGCGGTGACGTCCGACGACCTGCCTTCCCCTCCATCCGATCCTGATCCGTGACCGCGGCCCCACCATCGGTGAGCTGTTCTGGCTGGAGGATCATCCTCTCCCCCCTCACCCTGCCTCTCCCCTCTGGGGAGAGGAGAAGAGGTGAGGGGCATACGAGTGGGGCAGGGTGAGGGGGAGGAGACGACGATGCTTGATCCGGCATACGGCGAGGTGATCCGGCGGCGGCTCGAGATCCCTCTCGATGAGGGGACCAGCAAGGTGACGACGCTCGAAGAGGCCGTGCGCCGGCTCGTCAAGCCCGGGGCGACTCTCCACCTGGGGACTGCCCACGCCCGGGCCAACGTCCACGTGCGGGAGGTCGTCCGCCAGTGGTGGGGGAAGAATCCTCAGTTCACGGTGGCCACGGTCGGGCTGGGGTCGCCCTGGACGGCGCTGATCCATGGGAGGCTCGTGCGGCGGATGATCACCACGTTCATGGGCGAGGGCTACCCCTTTCCCGTGCCGAGCCCGTTGATTTCTAGAGCGGTGATGGAGGGGCGCCTGGAAGTTCAGAACTGGTCCATGCTCACCTTTCCCCTTCGCCTCCTGGCCGGGGCCATGGGAGTGCCGTTCCTCCCCACGCGCTCGCTGCTGGCCTCCTCCATGGAGGAAGACAATGCCAGGCAGGGCGACTTCCAGGTGGCCGACGATCCCTTTGCGTCCGAGGGGAGGATAGGCTACGTAAGAGCCCTTGTCCCGGATCTCTCGCTGGTCCACGCCTGGGCGGCCGACCCGGCCGGCAACACGATCATCGCGCCGCCGATGAACGAGAATCTCTACGGCGCCATGGCCGCCAGGCACGGCGCCCTTGTCACGGTCGAGAAGGTTGTTTCCTCGGAGTTCATCCGCCGTCACGCGCCGCTGGTCAAGTTGCCGGGCCAGTACGTCGCCGCCGTGGTCGAGGCGCCGCTCGGCGCGCATCCCGGCGGCATGTACGGCATGAACATCCCCGAGCTCGAGGGGTACGCGGAGGACCTCGAGTGGATGCTCGAGATGCGGCAAGCATTCAAGAAGGCCGAGAGCGCGGAGGCGTGGATCAAGGAGTGGATGCTGGAGATCCCGACTCAGGCGCACTACCTGGCGAAGCTCGGCTACGCGAAGATCATGGAGGTGAAGGGCCGCGCCCACACCGACGCGTGGGTCGCCGAGCTTGAATCGCTCGCCGAGGGGCTCCCCGGCGGGCCCGGCTGGAATCCGACGGAGATGATGGTGGTGGCCGCCTCCCGCATGCTCGTCGAGAAGGTCAGGGCGAAAGGCTACAAGGCCTTTCTCGCCGGCGTCGGCAATTCCAACCTGGCGGCCTGGCTCGCCGCGTGCCAGCTCAAGCAAGCCGGCCACGACGTGGAGCTGATGGCCGAGGCCGGGATGGTCGGTGACCTGCCGCGCCCGGCGGAGCCGTTCGTCTTTTCCTTCCGGAATTTTCCGTCGTGCAAGATGCTCACCGACATCTTCCACGTCATGGGGATCTTCATGGGCGGCCGTCAGAACCACTGCCTCGGCTCCCTGGCCGCCGGCCAGATCGACAAGCACGGGAACATCAACTCCACGATCATCCCGGGCGTGACCTACATCACGGGCTCGGGCGGGGCCAACGACATCACCTCTTCCGCCCGGGACGTGGTCGTGACCATCACCCAGAGCCGGAAGCGCTTCGTCGACAAGGTGCCCTACATCACCGGGCCGGGTGGGCGCGTCAGCACCGTGGTGTCGGATCGCGGGGTCTATCAGAAGCCTGACGAGCACGGGGAGCTGATCTTGGCCGGCGTGTTCCCCGGCAACGCTGAGGCGGAAGCGGTCAGGGCCGCGAAGGAGACGTGCGGCTGGGAGCTGAAGGTCGCGCCCACGCTCCGCCGCTTCGACCCGCCGGAGCCCGACGAGCTTGGTCTGATTCGCCTGTTCGACCCGCGCCGCTATTTCCTCGGCGACTTAGAGGAGAAGGCTTGAGGCCGGGGCCCCCCGCTCGCTCAGATGGGCTCGCCGACGCCGTCGGCGATCCATCCGAGGGAGCACTTTACACGCTTTGACGAAGCGCCAGGAAAAAGGAGCCAGATCATGATCGGGATTCTTTCCGTCGGAGCCTACATTCCGCGTTACCGCCTGTCGGGCAAGACGCTGGCGCAGGTCTGGGGGGGTGGCGGGGGCGGCGAGCGCGCCGTGGCGAACTACGACGAGGACAGCCTCACCATGGCCTCCGAGGCCGCGCTGAACGCTTTGGGAAGACGAGACGTGTCCGGGGTCGGCGCGTGTCTCTTCGCCTCCACCACGCCGCCCTACGCCGAGAAGTCGAACGCGACGCTTCTGGCCACGGTCGCCGATCTCGGGACCGAGGTGGTCACGGCCGATCTCGGCGGTTCGCTCCGCTGTGGGACGACCGCGATTCGGATGGCGCTGGACCTGGTCAAGGCCGGAACGGCTTCCCAGGCGCTGGTCGCCGCGGCCGACATGAGACCTACCGCTCCGGGGAGTGACCTCGAGACCCTCCTCGGCGACGGCGCCGCGGCCCTGCTGCTCGGCGAGGGCGACGTGCTCGCGACCTTCGAGGGCGCCTACACGGCGAACCATGAGTTCACGGATGTCTGGCGGAAAGCGGGCGACCGCTATCTCGAGGTGGGGGACATGGCGTTCGTGCGAGCCTACGGCCTCGACAGGCACATCCCCGAGGCCGTGGACGGCCTGCTCAACCGGGTCGGGCTCAAGCGCCAGGACATCGCCAAGGTGGCGTACTATGCCCCGGACTTCCGCATCCACGCTGCGCTGGGTCGTCAACTGAAGTTCCCGGAGAGCGCTCTTCTGAAGGAGCCGGTGATCACCAAGGCCGGAAACACCGGCTCGGCCTCCCCGCTGCTCGGCCTCGCGTCCGCGCTGGAGGATGCAAAACCGGGGGACCGGATTCTCGTGGTCTCCTACGGCAACGGCGCGGAAGCCCTGTTGTTC
This sequence comes from Candidatus Rokuibacteriota bacterium, assembly GCA_016209425.1. Classification (GTDB taxonomy): domain Bacteria; phylum Methylomirabilota; class Methylomirabilia; order Rokubacteriales; family CSP1-6; genus JACQWA01. Next base: position 1,603 of record JACQWA010000195.1, on the reverse strand, counting down.
CAGGCGACGGAGCAGATCGAGAAGGCCGCGTGGGACAAGGGCGTCGCCGCTCAACTCGCCCAGGGTCGGCCGCTCATCCATTACGGAAAGTTCCTTCAGTTCCGCCGCAACGTGGAGACGGAGGTGATCAAGGCGTTCTCGAGCCTCCCGACCATGCTGAGGGAAGAACGCCAGAACTTCAGGCTCTACGGGCAGAAGTGCGGGGAGTGCGGCGCGGTGTCTTACCCCCGCCGCCACCTCTGCTGGAAGTGCTCGTCGAAGAACCTCGTCGAGCACAAGATCGCCCGCCGGGGGAAAGTCTTTACCTTCACCAAGGACCACCTGGTGCCGAACCCCGACCCGCCGACGGTCATGGTGGCTGCCGATCTGGATGGCGGCGGGCGCTTCTACGCCCAGCTCACGGACTGCGATCCGGCCACGGTCGGCTTCGAGATGCCCGTGGAACTAACCTTCCGCCGCCTCCACGAGGGCGAGGAGTTCGTCAACTACTTCTGGAAGTTCCGGCCGGCCGGCTGAACGGCTCGAAGTCCGCGATTTCGTTCGCCATCGGCGGGACCCCCCGGGCCGGTGGTTGCGCGGGGGGTTGCGTCTACTTGCCCCTGCGGCAGCCACCGCGCGTACACCCGGAGGAGCACGGCTGCGCTCTGCCCCCCCCTGCTGCTGCGCCAGCGCCTTGAGGCCCAAGAAGGCGTCAAGTGAAGATTCCGTGTCGCTCGTGGACGACGGAGCGCCCTGACCAGCAGAAGCCGCTGTCCAATGCGTGCTCAAGAGGGTCCCTCCGGCGAACTCCTCGCAGTTCCACAAAGCCTCGCTCGTCTATAATGGCGGGCGGGGCCGAAGGCTGCCAAGGGGGTTGTTGGCTCATTTCGCCCCCGCCGGCTGGAGTCGTCTCGCCTGCACGCGCCAATTCGCTAACCCTGCATTCTCGAGCGGGGGCCGCTGCACCCTCTGTTGTACCCGATGCCTCGCTGTGGTCCTTACTGCCGGCCACCCCAGCATAACCCCGCCGAACTCTCGGGAAGCCGTATAGAATTTCAGACAGTCGCGGAAGACTTGGCAGCTCAGGGGGAGGATCGTCACTTTGCCCAACACTTTGCCCACCGTGCTCCAACGCCCTCACAAAAACCCAACAAAACCCAACAAAACCCAACAAAACCCAACATGCGGAGGAAGGGAAGTCAGATATCATGGGGGCGTGGAAGTCCTTGAGAGCGCGGACGTTTCTGGACTTGACCAGCACCCTCGCACGGTAGACTCACATGCTGGCGCGCGAGCTCAAACCCGTCGGCAAGTCGCGACCTTGCCGGCGGGTTTTTCTTTCCCTCATTGGCTCCCGTGGGGTGATATGGGGTGGGTTCCAGCCTCTCGCGGGCACATTCTCGGGCACATCACGTTCGGCCGCGTTCGCGTGCGTACACCGACCTGCAGATCGACCCATGGGCGGGGCCCGCCCCGCCCCGGCTCCGTGTTCGTTGTGACGCGTTTGTCGCGTGACAGGAGCTTGGAGCTCGCTCTGGGCCCGGGAAGGGAGGATTTCAGCCCAAGTCTCGAGGGCCCCGAAGGCGAGCACGGCCAGCCAGACGGCCGTCAGGCTGATCAAGAG
>JACQWA010000194.1 GCA_016209425.1 Candidatus Rokuibacteriota bacterium | reverse complement strand
TCGTTAAGGTCGCCCTGACGCTGGGCTTCGCGCCCGAGGACTTCCCCATCCGCCTCTTCCAGGGCTACGGCGTGGTGAGCGGGGTCCGGGGCAGGCACGTGCTGCTGAACCGCGTGTCGCCCGAGGACGTGCGGCGCATGGCCCAGTACTACTGGGTGCGCCGAATCGCCCCGCAGTGACGACGCTTCAAAAGGCCCGTGGCTCCAATGAGCCCGGCCCTTTTTGCCTTGCCGCGTCGTATAGCAGTGGCTAGAATGGCTTAGTGGATGTGGTCTTTGCGCCTTCGGCCTTCCGGCATGGGTACGAAGAAGAAGATTTCTATGAGCTTTTGGCAGGGCGCTATCTTAAGGTTCGAAGTCAGCGCGGACTTGATGATGTTTACGAACTGCTGGGGCGGAATATCAGCGGGGACTCTCTCCATATTGTTTATCGCGTATTACCAGACGGACGCTTACGAGTTTTTCATATTAGCCGGATGACAGAAAAGCAGAAACGACGCTACCAGAGGTACCAGAGATGAAGAGCAAAAAAAGAGTCGTTCCTCCGATGCGGAAAGGGGCTAGTGAACAAGAGGTTGTCCGCTGGACGAGGAAGTACGATGTTTTTGACCGTCTGGATGCTGGTGTCTCCGAGGTAGTAGAAGACCACAGTGACCTGGATAAGGTCTTGCAGGAGGCCTTGTTTCAAGACAACACAGCGCAGCTCAACATGCGGATCCCGCCAGCGATGAAAGCCGTCTTGAGCAGGCTGGCACGACAGCGCACTACCGATGCTACGACCCTGGCGCGCATCTGGCTTGCCGAAAGACTCAAGCACGAGCTGACCGCTACGCCTTCTCGTCCGCCGGCGTGATGGGCAGGGGCACCGGCTGCTTGCCGCGCGCGAGGTCACCAGCGTGACCTCACCGAGCGCTCCGGTCCGGACCTTCTCCTTGGCCGCCAGGAACCGGCGCCTGAAGCGCTGCGTATAACCGGCGACGTGGAGGTGCTCGTCGGTGGCGATGACGGCCGCCGTCGCCTCCGGGCGCTTCAGGAGCTCCCGGAAGTCCGTGGTGACAAAGTCGGCGCCGATCCGCTGCGCGACCTCCGTGCCCCGCTCCGCGCGGGTCTCGGCGATCCCGATCCACTGGACGCCATCTCTCTGGCCCCGACGGTTCGGAGTCGCTAGCCTCGTGAAGGGACAGGTGCGTGGTCGGGACACCCGTCAGGTCGGGGGCGGACGGGCCCAGGCTGATTGAAGCCGCGCCCGTCTGTCGTACCGGTCGAGGTCCGTGGCATGCGTGTGGCGCCTCGCAGAGGCGCCGGGAGAGGATCGAAGTCTCGCCGACGAGACCGAGGGGGGAACGCCCGGCATCGCCACCATGGAGCGGCGATGTTGGCGTCCCGAGATGACGGTAGCCGAGGTGCTGGCAGTGCGACCGCGCGCGCCGCGGCCGCGATGGCGTCGTCCAGGGGCGGCTGGTGGCCGCGGCGAGGCCCCCACTCGGTCCCTGGCTCGGAACGAGGGGTCCCGAGTTACCCTTTGTAGCGGTCGCCGAGGGCCATCTGCTCGGTCACGCCGATCAGCTCGTTGAACTCGGCGAAGGGAACGTAGCGGTCCGCGAACGCCAGGACGTCGTCGTTCTCCTTCACCCCCACCAGAAAGCTCTGCATCGCTTTGACGGCCACGAAGAGCGTGTCCACCGGCAGGAGGATGATCGCGTACTCGAGCTCCCGGAGCCGTTTGAAGGGAAGGAGCGGCGACCGGCCGCCCGGCGCGTAGTTGAAGAGCAGGGGCGCGTCGAAGGTCTTCGCCACGGTCTCGATCTGCTGCTCCGAGGTCGGGGCCTCGACGAAGAGGATGTCGGCGCCGGCCCTGAGGGCGGCCTCCCCGCGGCGGAGGGCGTCGTCGAACCCGGTCACGGCGATGGCGTCCGTGCGGGCGATGACGAGCAGGTCCGGGTCGGTGCGCGCCTCCACCGCCGCCCTGATCTTCTGACTGAATTCCTCGATTGCAACGACTTGCTTTCCCGCGAGATGGCCGCAGCGCTTGGGGAGCATCTGGTCTTCCAGGTGCAACGCCGCGACGCCGCCGGCCTCGTACATCTGGACCGTGCGGCGCACGTTCAGGGCGTTGCCGTACCCGGTGTCGGCGTCGGCGATCAGCGGGATGGACACCGCGCTGGCCATGTTCCGGGCGTGGTCCGCCATTTCCGCGAGGCCCGCGAAGCCCAGGTCGGGGAGCCCCAGGCGGGAGGCGGAGGTCCCGTAGCCGGTCATATACACGGCCTGGAAGCCGGCGCGCTCGACCAGCTTGGCCGCCACGCAGTCGTAGGCGCCGGGCACCACCAGCCCATGCCGTCTTGCCACCAGTTCGTGCAGCCGCCTCCGGGGCATCATGGTCGATGGCCTCCTTCCCGATGCCCCCTCACCTCTTCTCCTCTCCCCCCTGGGGAGAGATAGGGTGAGGGGAGAGGAAACGCTCCGCCCGTTTAATCCGGCGGTCGATGGAAGGGTGGGAGTAGAGGAAAAACTCCTTGAGCCGATGGGGACGGCGCTCGGCGAGGTTCAGGCTCGCGAGGCGTTCCATGGCGCTGACGAAGGCCCGAGAATTCCGAGTCGTCGCCAGGGCGAAGTCGTCGGCCTGAATCTCGATCCGCCGCGAGAAGCCGTTGGCGAGGGGCGCCGCCATCAACCCCAGGAAGAGCAGGATCAGGGCGAGAAGCGGAAGCCCCGCCGGGTCCGCCGATCCCTGGAAGCCGAACCAGGCGCTGGTCGTCCTGAGGAGCCCATCCGCGGTCCAGAACGTTGCGAGGAGAAGGGCGCCGTGGATCAGGAGCCCTCGCCGGACATCGCCGTGGACATGGTGGCCGAGCTCATGGGCCAGGACCGACTCGATCTCCTCGGGGGTGAACTCGGCGATCAGGGTGTCGAAGAGCAGGATCCGCCGGGTCCGGCCGAGGCCGGTCAGGGCGGCGTTGGCGGTGCGGCTCTTCCTCGACTGGTCCGCCACCCACACGCCGACCACCGCGACCCCGCCCCGCCGGGCGAGCTCGAGCAGACGCTCGTTGAGTGCCGCGTCCTCGAGCGGGACGAGCCGGTAGAAGAGCGGGATGATCCAGACCGGCACCACCACCGTCAAGAGGAGCGAGCCGACGAAGAGGATGAGGGCGGCCCAGAGCCACCACCACGGGGAGACGCGCAGAAAACCGTACACGATCTCGACGGCGGCCAGGGCCAGCAGGCCGCCGATGGCTCCGGCCTTCACCCGGTCCCAGCACCAGCGGCCGAACGGCTGGTGGAGGAGGCCGAAGCGCTTCGGCAGCCAGTAGCCCCTCGCCCAATCGAGCGGCAGCGTCAGAAGCTTCAGGCCAACTCCCAGCACGACAGCCAGGGCTGCCACGTGGACCCACCAGGGAGGCGGTGGGCCCGGGATCGTCCAGTGCGTGAGTCCGCCCCCGAGGACGGCCGCGAGGCAGGCGATTGTGATCAGGAGGGTTCCGACGGCGAGCCAGAACTGCCGGCGGTGATAGACGGTGGCCCGCTCGTCCCCGGAGTCGGTCCACGCAGTGCCCGGGACGGCGTTCAAGAGGGGGTGGGCCCTGGCGATGAGCCGGCGATGTGGGCCCTCACGAGCTTCTGGAGTCGGACCAGGTCGGCGTAGGAGAGCGACGCGAACGCGAAGCATTGCCCCTCGGCACTCTTCCGCACGACGGCGGACAGGGCGGAGATCATGGGGCCGCCGTCCGGAAGGGTGAAAATGAGCGTCACCATACTGCCGGGCTCGAGGTCGCCTGCAAACTTGACGTTCAGGCCGCCCGGGCTCACATCCACGGACTCTCCGTCCCACTCCCTGCCGGACGTGTGCCACACCGTGACATCCAGCGAAATCGTGGCGCGGGGGTGTTTCCGGCGCTCCTCCATCATCGCGGCTCCCTCTCGCCAAGATACCCGGAAAGACGGCCCCGCAGCAAGCGTTGTCGGGCAGGTCGACGGGGGGGTGTGATAGAATGAACGCCAATTCATCGGGCGAGGAGCCAACATGTTCCAATCGGTCGAGGAGGTTCAGCAGCGCTTTCGGCAGGCGCGCTACATCGCGAGCCGGCGGCTCTCGACGGTGGTGTATCTGGCCGAGCGGATGGCCCGTCCCGTGCTGATCGAGGGCCCCGCCGGGGTGGGGAAGACCGAGATGGCCAAGGTGCTTGCCGAGGCCACCCGTCGCCGGCTGATCCGCCTCCAGTGCTACGAAGGGCTCGATGAGGGGAAGGCGCTGTACGAGTGGAAGTACGCCAAGCAGCTCCTCTACACCCAGCTCCTCAAGGAGCGGATCGGGGAGCTGATCGAGGACACCCATTCCCTCCCCGAGGCCGTCGCCAAGATCGCCGGCCAGGATGACGCGTTCTTCTCCTTTCGGTTCCTCTCGCCCCGGCCGCTCCTGCAGGCCATCCAGGCGGATGACGAGGTCGTCCTCCTGGTGGACGAGATCGACAAGGCGGAGCCGGAGTTCGAGGCCTTTCTGCTGGAGGTCCTCTCCGACTTCCAGGTCTCGGTCCCCGAGCTGGGCACCATCACGGCGAAACACATTCCCCTGGTCGTGCTGACCTCGAATAACGCCCGGGAGCTCTCGGACGGCCTCAAGCGACGCTGCCTGCACCTGTTTATCGATTTCCCCCCACCCAAGGACGAGCTCGAGATCATCCGGCTCAAGGTCCCTGAGATCCCGGAACGGCTCGCCCAGGCGGTGGTCACGGCTGTCCACCGGATCCGCGCCCTGGAGCTCCGGAAACCGCCGTCGGTATCGGAGAGCCTGGACTGGGCCCGCTCGCTCGTGATCCTGAATGCCCAGCAGCTCGATCCGACCCTGGTGGAGGCCACGCTGACGATGCTCGTGAAGTACGAAAAGGACCTGGAGCGCGTCAAGGGCGCGCTGGACAAGGTCCTGGCGGACTTGAATTGACGGATTGGAAGGCGCTCAGCGAGTTCCGGGAGCTCTGGTTTCCGTGCCCCCGGATCCGCCTCCCCGAGTTGGGTCCGGCGGGGCCGGTCTTCATCGAGGGGGGGCGCTGCATCTCCGGCCTCATCGGGGAGTACACCAAGATCTGGCTCTCTGCCGCGGGGCGCTGGCACTTCTACTACGTCCATCCTCTGCCGCGCGACTTCTTCCTGGCCACCATGCCCGAGGCCGTGCCCCACCTGCTGAACCCGGACGAGCTCACGGTGGAGACGCTTCGCCAGGGGCTCTCCTATAAGGTCGTGCTGGGGCTCCGGTGCGGGGAAGGGCCCGTGCGGGTCCTCCATCTGGTCGGGGACGTTGCCGATCTGACGGGGTGCGTGGAGCGGGAGGAGCAGATCCCCGGCGGCCCGCTCGGCTGGAAGCTCTCGATGACCCACATCATCGGCCAGGGCTCCTTCCACGGCCTGATCCGGCTCGAGGACGGGCGCCTCTATCCGATCAGTCGCGATGGGGGCGAGGATGGGTTCAAGGCCTCCTGGGTGACCTTCACCCGGTAGTCGCTCCCGATGAACGCCGTGTTCGAGCGCGGGCTTCGCCCGCGCAACCCGGGGGGAGGCATCGGAAGGGGGGCGTAGCCCCCCTCCGAGGAACTAGTGGACCAGCGAATCCTGGAGTTCATCGGGGACCTGCGGCGGGCGGAGATCCGGATCTCACCGTCCGAAGCGCTGGACGCTCTGGCCGCCTCCGCCGAGGTGGGGCTCCGGGATCGGGAGACCTTCAAGACTGCCCTCGCCACCACCCTCATCAAGGAGTTTCGAGACCTCCCGACCTTCGACCGCCTCTTCGACCTCTACTTCCTCGACCTCCAGGCCCTGGGCGAGGGGTTGAAGAAGGCCCTGGGCCCGGAGGATCCGCGGATCCGGGACTTGCTGGACCGGCTCATGGCCGAGGAGGGGATCGAGATCGATCCTCTGACCGAGCTCTTACTGTGGGGCCAGGGGACGGAGATGGAACTGGCCATCCGCCGGGGCGGAGAGCACGTCGGCCTCGAGCGGTTGATGTACTTCCTCCAGATCGGCTACTTCTCCCGCCGCATCCACGACCGCTTCGACTGGGAGGCCATCGAGCGGGACCTGGCCCGGCTGATGCAGCTCTTGGAGGCCCGGGGCCTGGACCCCGGCCGGCTGGCTCGCATCCGGAACTACCTGGACCTTCGTCTGGAGGCGTTCCGCCGGCTCATCCGCCAGCACGTGGAGCGCGAGCTGGAGCGCCGCGCCTTCCGCCAGGGCGAGAAGCTCACCCGCGAGGTCCTGACGGACAAGCCCCTGTTCGCCCTGACGGCCGAAGAGGTGGCCCAGATGAAGGCTGTCGTCGCCCGGCTGGCCCGGAAGATCAAGGACGCCCTCGCCCTCCGCCAGCGCCAGGAGGAGAAGGGGCGGCTCGACTCGCGCCGCACGGTACGGAAGAGCCTGCAGTACGGCGGCATCCCCATGGAGCTCAGGTTCCGCCGCCGCCACCGGGACAAGCCCAAGCTCATCACGATCTGCGACGTGTCCGACTCCGTGCGGAACGCCTCGCGCTTCATGCTCCAGCTGGTCTGGAGCCTCCAGGAGTGCTTCAGCCGCGTCCGGAGTTACGTGTTCGTCTCCGAGATCGCCGAGGTGACCCAGGCCTTCAACACCTACCCCGTGGACAAGGCCATCGAGTGGGCCCTGCGCGCGGCGCCGGTGGATTACCACTGCCGCTCGGACTTCGGCTATGCGTTCAGTCGCTTCTGCCGCACGGAGCTGGAGAGCCTGGACCGGAAGACGACGATTTTGGTGCTCGGGGATGCCCGCAACAACTACAACGACCCTCAGGCCTGGGCCGTCACGCACATGCGCGAGCGGGTGAAGGGGATCATCTGGCTGAACCCCGAAGGGCAGTGGGGATGGGGGATCGGCGACAGCGTGATGCCGCTCTATGCGCCCCACTGCGACGTCGTGAGGGAGTGTCGCACGATCGGCCAGCTCGCGCAGGTGGTGGATAACCTCGTCCACCACTGGTGGCGCCGGGGCCGGTAGCCTTCCTCATCGCTGGCCCGGCACCGAGTACGCTACGTGCGTGTCGGCACGGAGTCGTACGCGGCCGCGAGCTTCGATCGGATCGCCAGGCACTCCTCGGCGGACACTTCCTCAAGGCGGATGACGAAGCGCATGAGGACGCTGAGTTCGTTGAGCGTGCGGACGACGGCGGGCCAGTCGTACGCCAGGGCCTCGTGTACCGCACGGAGCGCGAGCTCCTCAAGTCGCTCACCGATCGACGCGTGCAGATATTCGGACATTCCGCGGACGGCTCTCGTGATCAGCACGGCGAGACCCGCCAGCGCGGTGCTCGCGGCGGTCCCGCCGCGCGGCTCGTCGTCAGCGCCGCCGGGCTCCGTCCCGCCGGGAACCGCATCCACAGAGTCGTGTGTCCCCACCGTGAGCGGTAGCTCCTCCGCGATCTCCAGGGCGACACCGTCCTCGGTGACCCGCCGCACCTGCCCCGTACAGCGGAGCTCCCCCCGAAGCTCCGGACGCACGTCGAGGCGGTAGGCGGCGCCCTGCCTGAGAATGCCCGACGGGATCCAGCTGACGAGCGAGATTCGCATGCCGTGAAGGCTCGCATCGACGGCGCGGCCCGCCAGGAAAAAGTGCTCGCTCACCCACAGGCGGATCGGCCAGGAGACCGGATACCGGCAGTACCGCCGTCGTTCGCTCGCCATGAACGCGAGAGTAGCAACTCGGGTGCCACGAGGCCGGACAGCCAGAACTCACTGATTAGAAAGGCTTGCTCGCAAACGCGGGCGGGCGAACTATGCCAGCAGGGCACAGGATGCGCCATTCCGACACAAAACCTGACCCAGAACTGCCGCTCTGGCATTTGTCGATAAGTGACATCCGCTTGGCGCATTTTGGCAGATCGTCAACTCGGTCGAGAAAGAGCCGTCTTGATTTACAGGTATTTACGACCGCCCGGGTCTGGCCTACGAATTGCACAAACCCTTGGCCACAGGATCCATACTGGCCCTCTCACATCGACCACGGAGGGTAGTTATGAGAAGGACTCTTCTCGTTGCGTTGGCCGTCGCTGCGTCGCTCGTGCTTCCTATCCAGGCGCTCGCCGCAGGTCCCGTGACAATAGATCTCACCGCCGTCGGCGGCGGCGGTCTGCTGAGCAACAATAGCCACTTCGGCGTGGAAGCCCTATCCCTCGCCGTGACCACTCCACGCCGCTCTGTCTCCATTCAAAACGGCAGCCTGGTCGTCGACGGGGTTCGCACGAAGTGCAAGCCCACTACCGTCGTTAACTGCCTTGATGCCACGCTCGACTGCGACGACTCGTCTACCCACCAGGTGACCGCCGGGGTCCCGGGTGTGTCCTTGGGGAGTCTCGACGGGTTCGATGTCACGCAGGGGTTCATCCTCATGAAATGCTTCAGCCGCTGAGGCCTGCGGCTCCCCGCTGGCGACGCTCGACGAATCAAGGGGGCGGCCTCGCGGAACGGTTGTCGCCCGAGCCGAGGTGCGATAGTCTTGGCTCATGCCGCGGACGACCAAACGATCCGGCGGTCCCGACTCCCAGGCCGACGCCATCGAGGACCTCTACGCGTGGGGCGTCACCGACGGCTTGCCCGTGGTGCCGCCCACCCTGCGGCGCGTGGAAAAGGCCATCGCCGCGTCGGGGGGCGCGGCTGACGATCTGATCGCCCTCGTCCCGCCGAACTACGGCCGGGCCACCGTGGAAAAGATCGCCGTAAACGCGGTCATGGCCGGGTGCCGGCCGGAATATATGCCGGTCGTCATCGCCGGCGTCGAGGCAATGTGCGAGGAGGCCTTCGACCTCCACGGCGTGTCGGCCACCACGAACTTCTCCTCGCCCCTCTTCATCATCAACGGGCCGGTCCGGAAGGCCCTGGACGTTAACTGCGGCACGGGGGTCTTTGGGCCTGGATGGCGCGCAAACGCCACGATCGGCAGGGCGCTCCGGCTGATCGCCGTCAACCTCGGGGGCGCCCGGCCCGGGGTAATCAGCATGTCCACCATGGGCCATCCGGGCCGCTACACGTACTGCATCGGCGAGAACGAGGAGGAGAACCCCTGGGAGCCGCTCCACGTCGAGCACGGCTTCGCGCCGTCGGACAGCACCGTCGCGGCATTTGCCGGCGACGCTCCGCAGGGGGTCTACGACCACCGGAGCCGCACCGCGGAGGACCTTCTGACAACCATCGCGCGAAGCCTCGAGGTGATCTGGCACCACAAGGCCACGGCGCTCGGCGACACCGTCATCGTGCTCTCCCCCGAACACGCCCGCACCATCGCGGGGGATGGGTGGTCAAAGGCCGAGATCCAGCGCTTCCTCTGGGAGCGGCTTCGGAAGCCGGTGAAAGACCTGCTACCGGGCAAGGACGGAGGCGAGGGCCTCCCCGAGCACGTCGTGGCGAGGTTCCCGAACCCGGAGAGGAACGAGACGCTGATCCCCAAGTTCCGCGCGCCCGAACATTTGAAAATTCTGGTGGCCGGGGGGACGGCGGGACGCTTCTCGGCCGTGATCCCGGGGTGGACCTTCCCCAACGGTTCCAACCTGGTGATCAAGACGATCCACATCCGAGCGTGAGGGAGGAACACGCATGCCCAGGGATGATCGCTACCTGGACCCGACCGATTCGGTGGCGGTGCCGCGGAAGACTGCTCAGCGGCCCGCGTCGCTGGACGGGAAGGTGGTCACCCTCCTCGACATTTCCAAGGCCAAGGGGGATCACCTCCTCGACCGGATCGAGGAGCTCTTGCGGGAGCGCGCGAAACCCAAGGCCATCCTGCGGCGGAGAAAGCCGACCTTCGCCCGGCCCGCCCCCGACGACCTCCGGCAGCAAATCCTGCGGGAGAGCGACGTCGTCGTCGAAGCCCTGGCCGACTGAGGGTCGTGCACGACGTGCAGTGTGCACGACGGCGTATTCTTCGAAGATCAGGGCCTCCCGACGGCGACCGTCATTTCCTCGGAGTTCGTGAAGGCCGCCCGAGCCCAGGCTGAGGCGCTCGGCGCGCGCGAGTATCAGACGGTGGTGGTCCCCCATCCGATCCAGCCGCTCCTTCGCGAGGAGGTGCGGGTCCTGGCCGACAAGGTCTGGGACGAGATCCTGGCGCGCCTGACCACACGCTGAACCCTCTCCCCCTGTGGGGGAGAGGGCCGGGGCGAAGAGCTAGGTGAGGCGCCAGGTCCGGCCCTCTGCCGGCTCGTCCGTCAGCGTGAACTGGGGCAGCGCGATCTCCGGCGCCAGGTCCTGGAAGAGGACGCGGACGCGCTTGCCGATCGCCACATTGTCCTCCCATTCCGGCGTGAAGTCGGGCTTGACCAGGTTGGCGATCATGCGGAGTCCCTCGTCGGGGGTCGGCTGGCCTCGCTGCTCGTCCAGCTCGACCACGACGACGGGGTAGGGCGCCCACTCCCTGAAGCCGGGCTGGATTGCCTGGACCACGATCTCGTACGAGTGGATCGTTCCCCGTCCGCTTACCTCCTGCCACGACCAGCGAAGGTCGGCGCACCAGGGGCAGGCGTGGTTCGGGGGGTGGCGCAGCAGCCCGCACGCCGCGCACCTCCTCATGACGAGCCGATGCTCGCGCGCAGCCTTCAGGTACTCCCGCCACTCGGAGTCGTTCTCCGGCACGATCAGGTTCATCCCGCGATATTCAACGGTCGCCATTCGTTCTCTCCTCTCGGCGGCGCCGGGGCACCCCACCTCCAGCCGTCCCATGGTTCGTGAGCCCGTGGAAGGTTGCCCGGGTGGCGATCCATCCGAGCAAGCATTGCCGGAGGCCTGCGAGCGAGCGGTGGACGCCGCACGGGCAGTGGAATGTGTCAGGGTAGTCACCGGCGGAGGATGAGGGCGGAGCCGGTGGCGGGGGTGGACCAGCCCAGGTTCATGGCGATCTCGGCGTCCTTCACCTGCCGGCACTTTCCCGGCGAGTAATCGTAGCTGTGCTTCCCCTCGGCCCACCCGGGGCAATAGTCGTCGGCCAGCCCGCGGAGCTGGCGGACGTTCTCGATGACCAGGTTCATCCCGTGCGTGTACGCCTCGCAGAGGTGGCCGCCCGAGGTGTTATTCGGGCGTTTGCCCGCGAGCTCGATGATCCCGCTGGAGACGTAGGCGCCGCCCTCGCCCTTCTTGCAGAAGCCGTACTCCTCCAACTGGAGCAGGGTGGTGAAGGTGAAGGCGTCGTACGAGCCGGTCAGGTCCACGTCCTCGGGCCCGATGCCGGCCATCGGGAAGACGATGTCCTTGGCGTAATAGCCGGCCACGCGGCTCAGCGGGCCGTGCGCCCACGGGAAGTCGGTCCGCGGTTTCGACACCCGCCCGGCGACCCCCATGAGATAGATCGGCCGCTGGCGGAGGTCTCGGGCGCGCTCGGCCGAGGTGACGACCAGGCAGGTGGCGTTGTCGGTCTCCACGCAGCAGTCCAGCAGGCGGAGCGGCTTGACGATCCAGCGCGAGTTGAGGACGTCCTCGACGGTGACCCGCTCCTTGTAGAGCGCCTTGGGATTCTGGGAGGCGTGCTTCGAATGGGCGACCTTGACGTGGGCCACCTGGGCGGAGCTGGTCCCGTAGTCGTGCATGTGGCGCATGAACGTGGGGGCGAAGACCTGGCCGGCGCTGGTCATCCCGTAGGGGCGCGTCGCGAGCTCCTGGCCGCGCACGGGCGCGGCGGCGCGGGCTCCGGTCCCCCCGATCCGCACTTCGGTGTAGCCGTTCATGGAGCGGAAGAGGGCCACGGTCCGGCACATGCCGACCTCGATGGCGCCCATGGCGAGCCCGATCAGCGCCTCGGTGCTCGAGCCGCCGCCGACCATATCCACCCAGAAGTTGAGCCGGATCCCCAGATCCGGCCCCACGATCAGGGAAGGCGTCGAGTCGTTCTGCTGGTAGGACATCATGCCGTCCACGTCCTTGGGTCCGAGCCCCGCGTCGTTCATCGCCTTCTTGATCGCCTCCACCGCCATGGCGCGCGTCGTGCGGCCGGAGTTCCGGCTGTACTCGGTCTCGCCGACTCCCACGATACAGTACTTGTCCCTCAGGTTTCCCATGGACGCCTCGCATAAAATTCCTCGATGAGCTGCGCGACGTTCTCGGGCTGGTCCTCCTGGACGAAGTGGCCGGCATCGTCGAGGATGTGGAGGGATGAGCCCTGCAGGTCCCGGTGAAACCGCTCCGCCCAGTCGGCCCCCAGGAAGGGATCCCGGCGCCCCCAGATGATCAGCGCGGGGACGTGGAGGCCCCGGAGGCGCTCCTCCCACTCCGGATGGTCCGAGGGGTTCGTATTTCGGTAGAGGGCGAGGATCGCGGCCCTCATGGCTGGATCGGCGATTGATTCGTAGTAAGCGTCCAAGTCCGCCGGAGTGAGCTTCTCCGGCTGCGCCAGCCACTTGAGCATCCCGTTGGCGAACCGCTCCCGCGTCCACTTGGCCATCAGCTCCTCGCCGTCGCCCGGCGTCCGCCAGATCTTGGCCAGCGGATGCCACTCGTAATCCGAATAGAAGATCGTGTTCATGAGGACCAGGCTTCGAATCCGGTTCGGATGCGCGGTCGCCAAGGCGAGTCCGAACGGACCTCCGAAGTCGTGAACGATCAGGTGGAGCCGCTCCACGCCGAGCGCAGCGGTGAAGCCCTCGAGGTAGCGAACGTAGCCCGGCACCGAATAATCGGCGTCCGGAGGCTTGTCGGATTTTCCGAAGCCGTAGTGGTCCGGCGCCACCGCCCGGCCGAAGTGGGCGAGCCGCGGCATCAGGTGACGCCAGAGGTAGGATGAGGTGGGCACCCCGTGGAGGAGCAGGATGGGCTCGCCCGCGCCGGCCTCCCGGTAAAAGATCTTCATCCCGTTGACGCGCGTCGTCTTTTCCTGGACGGTCACCCGTCACCTCAGCTTGAGCGAGACTTCCTCGCCCTTGCCGATGGGCACCGTCACTGACAAGAGGGCGGGGTTGGATTTCACCCGGGTCAGGTAATCGGCGAGTTCCTGGGCGTGGGAGGTCACGTTATCCGCAACGAGGAGCCCGCCGGGCACCAGCTTGGGCAGGGTGAGGTCGAGGTACGTGGAGTAGTTGGCCCGGTCAGCGTCGAGGAACACAAAGTGGAACGGCCCGCCGAGTGCGGCCAGGGTTTCGGCTGCGTTGCCCTCACGGATCTCCACGCGATCGGCCAGCCCGGCCCGGGTCAGGTTCTCGCGGGCGAGCTTCACCTTCTCGGGGCTCCGCTCGAGCGTAATGACCCGGCCCCCGGTGGCCCGCGCCGCGTCCGCAAGCCAGATGGTCGAGTAGGCGTTGGAGGTACCGACCTCGAGGATGCGCGTGGCGCGCGTCGCGTGGATCAGGATCCAGAGCAGGCGCCCCGTGTCCGGGGTGATGTTGAGCATCCGCTTGGGACGCTCGGTCTCTCGGGCGTCGTGTTCCTCGCCGGAGCGCCAAATCTCGTCCAGGAACGCCGCCAGGGTCCGATCCATGCCAGGGGGAGTATACCTCAAGCCCAGAGATGCTCCTACCTAGCCCGAATTATGTTCATAATTCGGGCTCGTCACCGAAAATCGCATGGAATCCCAATATCCCCACGTCGTTTCACCCTCTCGGCTTCATCGGACCGCCCTGACCTGCACACCAGAGTGTCCGAGAACGGGGAGCAGGAAAACCGAATACACCATATCGAGATTCATGCGATTTTCGTACAGCCTGGATTATTCTTCGTGAATAATCCAGCCTAGATGGCCCGCCCGACGCGCCGAACCTTGCGTGGAGCCGCGACCCAGATAAAAAACGCCGAGGTCGCCACGGCTCCGAGCGCGAGGAGGAATGCGGCCCGGTAGCTGCCAGTCGCGTCGTAGAGAAGTCCGCCGACCCAGGGCCCGAGGGCGGAGCCGAGGCCGGCCCCCACGCTGAGGCAGCCGAGCACGGCACCGAAGTGGGTGCCCCCGAAAATCTCGGCTGGGATCGATGCGTAGAGGGGCGCCATCGCCCCTCCCAGGAATCCCTGACAGACGACGAGCGCGTAGAGCATCCACGCCCGGTCGGGGCCGAGAAGAAGGAGCAGGAGGAGGGCGACAAAATACCCCGTGCAGCCCAGGGTCCAGACCGGCTCCCGTCCGATTCGGTCCGAGACGGCCCCCCAGACGATGCCGGCGATCGAGGCCAGGATGCCGCTTGCCCCGAGAATAGACGCCGCGAAGACGCGGCTGTAGCCCTGGTCCACCACGTGGGCCACCTGGTGGACCTGGACCAGGTAGAAGGCAAAGAGGGTCAGGAAGAACGCCCCGCTCACCAGCCAGAAGCGGCCGGTCCCCAGTGCCCGGCGCGCCGTCCAGTCGGTGACGGCCCAGGTCGGGTCCACGACCGTCAGGATCTCTCGCCTCTTCTGGCCGGGGTGAGCCGCTGCCGTATGGCCGTCGGGGAGGAGCCCGAGGTCCTGGGGCTCCCGCCGTTGGAAGATGCTGTTCAATGGCGCCACCACGACCAGGGCCAGCAGCCCGAGCAGGAGATACGACCATCGCCAGCCCGCGGTGGTGATCAACCACTGGATCGCCGGCAGGAGTACCAGCGCTCCGACCCCCACTCCCGAAAACGCCAGGCCAATGGCCAGCCCCCGCTGCCGGACAAACCAATTGGGCAGGAAGACCGAGTGGGCCGTGTAGCCCAGGCCGCCGGTGCTTGCCCCGACGACGACGCCCTGGAACAGGTAGAAGTGCCAGAGCTCGGAGATGAATCCGCTTCCCGCCATGCCGGCGGACAGGAGGGAGACGGCGACGGGGACCACGACGCGCGGTCCGTAGCGATCCAGGAGCCAGCCGATCGCCGGCGAGGTCAAGGTGTACATCAGCATGTTCAGCGAGAAGCCGAGCGCGGTGACGCCGCGACCCCAGCGGAACTCCTCGAGCAGCGAGACGAAGAAAAGGGAGAACGAGGTGCGGAGATTGATCGAGATAGCCATGGTGACGAAGGCCACCGTCACCACGACCCAGCCGTAGTAGAGGCGCGCTCCCGACCGCACGGAGCCCACCAGTGATCAGTCTGGTGGTCGCGCCACCGCCAGGAGGGCGAGCGCCAGGGCGTTGAGCGCCGCGCTTCCGATGAACGCCCAGGTGTACGCGCCGGTACCGTCGTAGATCACTCCGGCCACGAGCGGCCCCCACGCGGCCATGGACCCCGCCAGCGCAAAGAGGAAGCCGACCAAACTGCCCGCCTGCTCCCGGCCGAAGAAATCGCCCACGATGGCGGGGAAGAGTGTGGACACCGCCCCGTAAGAGAATCCGAACCCCAGCGCCACCAGATAGAGAGAGGGGAGGCCACGGACCAGCATGAAGGCCAGGAACGCGCCCCCCTGAAGGGTGATGACCAGGCCCAGCGCGGGCCTCCGGCCGATCGCGTCGGACACCGCCCCCATCACCAGCCTCCCGATGACCGCCGCGATTCCCAGGGCGCTCAGGACAGTCGAGGCGAGGAGCGGCGAAATTCCAAGGTCTCGCGCGAACGGGACGACGTGGACCAGCGGGATGAAGACCGGGATCCAGGTCGACGCGAAAACGCCGAAGATCAGCCAGAACGCCCGCGTGCGGATCGCCGAACGAAGGGGCCACTGGGCCTCGACCGTGGACGAGCCGGACGCGGTCGGGGGCCCGGCATCGCCGTCCGGCCTCAGCCCCAGGAGCTCAGGATCTCGCCGCATCACCGTCGCCACGAGGTTCAGGGCGACGAGAATTCCCGCGCCGAACAGCCCGTAGGCCCAGCGCCACCCGACCGCCGCGATCAGCGCCGCCGCCAGGGGCGGCAGGGCGAAGGTTCCCAGGCTGCCCCCGCTGGAGGCCACCCCGAGCGCGAGCCCGCGCCGTTTCACGAACCATTTGACGACCGTCGCGTTGCAGGGCACGTACGCCGTGCTCATGCCGAGCGCCGCCACGATGCCGTAGAGCAGGTAGGGATGCCAGAGGGCTTCGACCCGGCTCATGCCGGCGAGCCCGAGCCCGAGCAGCGCGCCTCCCAGACGGATCACGGCGCGCGGCCCCCACAGATCGGTCAGGCGCCCCGCGACGAGCCCGAACACGCAGTAGAGGAACGCGTAGAGGGAGAAGACCCCGGAGAGGCTGGCCCGGCTCCACCCGAACTCATCGAGGAGCGCCCCGAAGAAGACCCCGAAGGAGTACTGGGCGCCGTAGGCCATGAACAGGACGGTGAACGCCCCACCCACGACCACCCAGCCGTAAAAGAACCTAGGCACCCTCGCCCGGGGCACGAGGTTCGGGGTCGCTGGATTTCCGGATATCCAGCATCGGCATCGAAGGAATTCCCGCGTCGATCTCGCGGCGGGTGATGCGCATCAGGCGCGCCACGATGTCCCGGATGCGAAACCCCATCTCCACCGCGACCGTTGCCCGTTTCACGTTCTCGTCCTCCGGGGACCCATCGGTTCTCAGGAGCTCCAGGTTCCCGATGAGGGCGGTGAGGGGGTTGTTGATCTCGTGGGCGGTGGCCCGCGCCAGTTCCGTGATCGCCTTCATGGCCTCGGCTTCCCGCCTGGCTTCTTCGGCGCGGAGCCGATCGGTGATGTCCCGGAAGATGAACACCCCGAAGCGCTTGCCGCCGTACTCGACCACTCGGCCGGCTCCGCCGAGGTAGGAGCGCCCGCCGGCGCGGCTCACGTGGGGGAGCGCGTCGCTGGTCGCCTCCCCCTTCTTCATCGTTTCCCGAACGAACGCCTCGTGGGCCGCACGCGTCGCGGGGTCCTGGGGCCAGAGCTCGTCCACGCGGCGCCCGATCAGCGCCTCCCGGCTGAGGCCGGTGAGTTCCGAGTCCTTCCGGTTCGCCTCCAGGATCCGGAGGGAGTCCGGGTCGATGATCCGGATCGCATCGTTGGCTTCGTCGAGGATGGCGCGAAACCGGGTGCGCTCCTCCAACAGACGCTCCCGCTCGATCTGGTCGCGCAGGAGACGTCCGACGGGCCAGATGCCGACCACGAATGCGGCAAGGAGCGACCACCATACCTGGGCGAACAGGCGGATTCCGTAGCTCCCGACAGAGATGTAGGCGGCCGCCACGACGAGGTAGACGAAGGCGCTCAAGACCATCGCGTGGCGCCACGTCACGCGCTCGGCGCCCCCCGTCCATCGATTCGCCAGCCCCGCCGCCAGCCCCGTGACCAGGAGCGAGGCGATCCCCGGCAGTGCTCCCGGTCCGCCCTGCCAGGCCCGGTACCCCGCCCCGATGGCGGCGCAGAGAAGCCCGGCCGGAGTCCCCTCGAAGAGGCCGACCAGAGCCACGGGGACCCAGCGCGCGTCGATGTAGAGCCCCGCCGCGATCTGGATCCGCTCGATCATCATGAGCACGGTGAGGATCCCGAACAGGGCCCCCAGCACAAGCTGGCGCTTGAGCCGCACCTCGGGCCGGTAAGACGGCAGCCGACGGCCGACGTAGGAGTAGACGAGGACCGCGAGGATCAGGAGCCCGACGTTCTCAATGAGATGGGCGAGCGTTTCCATGGGGTCCCCCCCCCCGCGCCTCGCGCCCGTTGAGTCTCGGCAGCACCTCCCGGAGGAACTTGCCCGTGTAGGAACCTTCGGTCTGAGCCACCTGCTCGGGAGTGCCCTCCGCGACGATCTCGCCCCCCGTCTCGCCCCCCTCGGGTCCCAGGTCCACGATCCAGTCGGCAGTCTTGATCACGTCGAGGTGGTGCTCGACCACCAGGACGGTATTTCCCGCGTCCGCGAGGCGGTTCACCACGGCGAGGAGCTTCTTCACGTCGTCCAGGTGGAGCCCGGTGGTCGGCTCGTCCAGGATGTAGAGGAAGCCGGTGGTGGGGCGCGCACCGAGCTCCGCGGCGATCTTGAGGCGCTGCGCCTCGCCTCCCGAGAGGGTCGTCGCCGGCTGCCCCAGCCGCAGGTACCCGAGCCCCACTTCCTGGAGCACCTGGAGCCGGCGGACGAGGACAGGATGGGCGGAGAAGAAATTCACCGCCTCGTCCACGGTCAGCTGAAGGACTTGGCTCATGTCCTTGCCCTTGTAAGTCACCCGGAGAATGTCGGGGCGATAGCGCTTGCCCGCGCACTCCTGGCAGGTGACGTAGACATCCTCGAAGAAATACATCTCCAGCTTCTGGAACCCGTTCCCCTGGCAGGCCTCGCAGCGGCCGCCGGGAACGTTGAAGGAGAACGCGCCCGGCAACAGGCCAAGCGTCTTGGCCTTGGAGAGACCCGCGTACACCCTCCGGATCTCGTCGAATGCCTTGATGTAGGTCACGGGGTTCGAGCGGGGGGTGCGGCCGATCGGCTCCTGGTCGATGAGGCGGACGCCCTTCAGATATTCCAGGCCGAGCAGCGCGTCGTAGGCCCCGGCCGGCTCGAACTCGACCTTGAAGGCGCGCGCGACCGCTCGGTAGAGGGTGTCGTGAACCAGCGTGGATTTCCCCGATCCGGAGACCCCCGTGACGCAGGTCAGCGTCTGAAGGGGGAACTTGACCGTCATGCCCTTGAGGTTGTGCTGTCGCGCCCCCACGAGCGTCAGGCAGCGCCGCCCCTCCCGCCGGGTCACCGGCACCGGAATCGAGTCCCGCCCGGTCAGATAGCGCGCCGTCAACGACCGAGCGTCCTGCAGGAACTCGGACCGGCTCCCGGCGAAGACCACCTGGCCGCCGCGCTCCCCCGAGCCCGGGCCCAGTTCGACCAGGTAGTCAGCGGATTCGATGAAGCTCCGGTCGTGCTCGACGATCACCACGGTGTTGCCCGCGTAGGCCAGCTCGCGGCAGAGCTCGGTCAGCCGCGCGGTGTCGCGGGCGTGCAACCCGATGGAGGGCTCGTCGAGAACGTAGAGCGTGCCGACCAGTTGGGAGCCCAGCTGGTTGGCCAGGTTGATCCGCTGCGCCTCCCCGCCGGAGAGCGTGCGCGTCTGGCGCCCGAGGGTCAGATATCCGAGGCCCACCCGAAGGAGAAAGGTGAGCTTGGCGTGGAGCTGCTTCAGGATCTCTCGCGCCACGGCCTCCTCCCACGCCGTGAGCGGCAGCTCGCGCAGGAAGCGTCCCAGCTCCTCCACCGTCAGGGTCGTGCATTCGGCGATCGTCAATCCCCCGACCTTCACGCCGAGCGCCTCGGATTTGAGGCGGGCGCCGGCGCACCGGGGACAGGGGAACTGGCTCCGATAGCGGGAGAGGAAGACGCGCACGTGGAGCTTATAGCGGTAGGATTCCACTTCCTCGAAGAAGCCGCGGATCCCGGGGAAGGACCGATCCCCTTCGTAGAGCCATTGCCGCTCCGCCGCGGCGAGCTCGGCGTACGGGCGCGTGGCGTCCAGGCCGCGGCGTTTGGTCGCCTTCATGAGCGCCTTCTGGTACCAGCGGCCCGACGGATGGCTCCATGGCTCCACGGCGCCGTCCGCGAGGCTCCGGGACGGGTCGGGGACCAGGCGCGCCTCATCGTAGCGGAGGATGTTGCCGAAGCCTTTGCAGTCGGGACACGCGCCCAGCGGGTGGTTGAACGAGAAGAGCAGCGGCTGCGGACGCGCCAGCGCCGCGTTGCACGCGGGGCAGCGGAACTCCTGGGCGAAGGCGCGGGACCCTCTCCCGAGGACCTCGACCTCCACCCGTCCTCCGCCTTCCCTGAACGCCATCTCCATGGAATCCGTCAGGCGCGCGCGCTGGTCCTCCTTCAAGATCACGCGGTCCAGCACCACGAGAATCTCGCGGGTCTCCGACAGATCCACGGCGGGCGGCGGCGTCAGCTCACGCAGGAGCCCGTGGACCTTGATGCGGGCGAAGCCTCGCTTGACCAGGCCCGCGAAGAACTCGGCGGGCGCGGCTCCGACGCCCGCGGCCCGGACCGCCGGCGGCACGGGGAGGGGGAAACAGAGCAGCGCCCGCTCCCCCGGGTGCTCCCGAAGAAGCCGGTCCACGACGGTCTCCGCCGAGTCCGACGCGCCCTCGGTCCCGCATTGGGGACAGTGGACACGGCCGATCTTCGCGAAGAGCAGACGGAGGTAGTCGTAGAGCTCGGTGGCCGTTCCGACGGTCGAGCGCGCCGTCCGGACCGGGTTCTTCTGCTCGATGGCAACCGAGGGTCGGATCTGCTCGATGCGGTCCACGTCCGGACGATCGAGCCGCTCCAGGAACATCCGCGCGTAGGTGGAGAGGGACTCGATGTACCGCCATTGCCCCTCGGCGAAGAGGGTGTCGAAGGCGAGAGAGGACTTGCCGGAGCCGGACACGCCCGTGATGACCGTGACTCGGTCGTGGGGCAGGGCCAGCGAGATATTTTTTAGATTGTTCTGCCTGGCTCCCTCGATCCGGAGCCAGAGGGGCTGGCTCATCGGGTCAAACCTCCTGAGGTGTCATTCTAGCCCGTCGGCTAGCGCGAGAGCAATGGCGCCCCCTCACCTTCAGCCGTTTCGGATCTTCGCCTACGATGATGTGGCACACGACCGAAATAGCACGGGAAAGCGGCGATCCGGGGCTCGTGAGCCAGCGGGCCCTATCTTCCGGGGGTGATTTGGGCCGCC
>JACQWA010000187.1 GCA_016209425.1 Candidatus Rokuibacteriota bacterium | reverse complement strand
TTTGCAGACCTCCGCCTTGGCCACTTGGCTACGCCGCCGAAACCAATCGTGTTCATATCCGTCCTCGTGGCAGCAGCAATCACGGATCAATGCCGCCCGAGCCCGTCAGCGGACAAGCATTATGGAGCGGGAAACGGGATTTGAACCCGCGACCCCTACCTTGGCAAGGTAGTGCTCTGCCGCTGAGCTATTCCCGCAGACAACCGCGCGGTAGTGTAACAAAGCCCTTGAACCATGTCAACTTAGCGGACAATCGGCACAATCGGCGGTCAGGAAATTTCCCCCCTGAGATACCTCGCGGCATCCTCAGGGGGGGTCGGGTTGATGAAAAAGCCGCTTCCCCACTCAAACCCCGCGACCCTGGTCAGCTTGGGGATCACCTCCAGGTGCCAGTGGTAGTGGTCGAGGAGCGGGTCGCGCAGGGGTGCCGTGTGAAGCATGAAGTTGAACGGCGGTTCCGACAAGACCGCATCCATCCGGCGCAGCAGCTCCCCCAGCAGGCCGGCGAGAGCCCGGACCTCCCCGCGCCCGATCTCCTCATAGGCCGAGCGGTGGGCCGTCGGGAGAATCCAGGTCTCGAACGGGAACCGCGGGGCAAAGGGCGCCAGCGCGATAAACCCGTCCGCTTCCAGGATGACCCGTCCGTGGCCCTGGCGCTCCTGGCGCACGATATCGCACCAGACGCAGCGTTCCTTCTTTCGGAAATACCGGGCGGAACCCTCCAGCTCCTCCTCGACCATAACCGGCACGATGGGCGTCGCAATGAGCTGAGAGTGCGGGTGCTCGAGGGAGGCGCCGGCCGCCTCGCCGTGGTTCTTGAAGATCAACACATACTCGAAGCGCGGGTCCTTTTTGAGGTCCTCGATCCTCCCGCGGTACGCCCAAAAGACGTCAGCCGCCGCGGCGGCGGGGAGGCTGCCGAGTGTTGCCGTGTGATCCGGGGTCTCGATCACCACCTCGTGGGCGCCGATCCCGTTCATCCAGTCGTAGAGTCCCGCCCCCTGCGGCTCCAGATCCCCCTCGATGCGGAGCGCCGGGAACTTGTTGGGGACCACCCGGAGCGACCAGCCCGGGGTGTCCGGGGGCGTCTCGGGAGCCCGCAAGGCGAGAATTTCGCGCGGCGTCTCACCTTCGTTGCCCGGGCAGAAGACGCAGTGGCCGCCCCTTGGTCGCACGGGGTCCGGCCCAAAGTCAGATGGGCGCCGGGCCCGCTCGGTGGAAATGATGACCCACCGGCCTATCACAGGGTCTTTTCGCAGCTCGGCCATCGTATTCATCGGAGGGGACTACGCCCCCCTCCAGGGCCTCCCCGGGTCTCTCACCCTAGCCCGAATTATTCTCGTGAATAATCCGGGCTAGCGTCGCCCTGCTGCGGTCGTCGCCGAGAGTGGCTCTTCCTCGGCCCGGAACTCGCGCTGGAGCAACGACGCCAGCGCATGCGACGGGGTTTTCCCTTCGAAGAGCACCGCGCCGACCTCCTGGCAGATGGGAAGTGCGACCCCGGTCCGACGCGCGAGAGCCATGGCGGAGAGGCTGGTTCGCACACCTTCGGCGACCATTCGGGTCGCTCCCCGCGCTTGATCGAGCGTCTTCCCCCCCGCCAGCGCCAAACCTAGGGCGCGGTTCCGGCTGAGGGAGCCGGTGCACGTCAGCACCAGGTCGCCAATCCCAGCAAGTCCTGCAAACGTTGCCGGGGAAGCGCCGAGGGCGACACCCAGCCGCGTACCCTCGGCCAATCCCCGGGTGATCAGGGCCGCGCGCGCGTTTTCTCCGAGGCCCAGGCCGTCGGAGATTCCGGTGGCGATGGCCATCACGTTCTTGAGCGCCCCGCCGATTTCTACTCCGACGACGTCACGATTGGTGTAAAGCCGAAACTCGCGGGCTGACAACTGGCGCTGGAGTTGCCGGGAGATCTCGGGATCGGAGCACGCGACGACGGCGGCCGTGGGACGCGCCAGGGCGACCTCACGGGCAAAGGTCGGGCCTGAGAGCACCGCACAAGGCGAGTCCGGACAGCGCTGGGCCACGAGCTCGGACATGCGGCGCGCGCGCTCGGGCTCCAGCCCCTTCGTGGCCGACAGGATCGCCGTCCCCTTGAGCCCAGCGCGCGCCGCCGCTTCCATCACCGCATCGAAGACATGAGAGGGAACGGCCACGATGACCAGCTCGGCGTTCTCCAACGCCTCCGCCATGTCTGCCGTCGCGAGGAAACCGGGCGGCAAGCGGACTCCGGGGAGATACCAGGGATTCTCTCCCCTGGAGCGGATCAGACCCGCGAGTTCCGGGTCGCGGACCCAGAGCCGGGGCGAGCGCCCCAGCCGGCCCAGGTGGACAGCGAGCGCGCTCCCCCAGCTCCCGCCGCCGATGACCGCGATTCCGCGGGCGGTCATGAGACCGACACGCGTTCCCCCAGCTTCCGCTCGGTGCCCGCAAGCAGGCGCGCCACGTTGTCCCGGTGACGCCCGACAATAATCAGGGCCACCGCGAGCGCCGCAAGGGCGGTGCTCGGATGATATCGAAGGACCAGGGCCCCGATCGGCACACACGCTGTTGCGGTGAGGGACGCCAGAGAGACGTAGCGGAACGTCAGGGCCACAATTGCCCACACGAACATCGCCGGAAGAACAGCCAGCGGAATCAAGTGCAGGAAGGCCCCCAGACCCGTGGCGATCCCCTTTCCACCGCGCAAGCCGAGAAAGACCGACCAGCAGTTGCCGACCACGGCCAACGCCGCACCCGCGCTCCCCCCCCATGGCTCAGGGCCGAGGGCGAGGGCGATCCACACCGCCGCGTAGCCCTTCGCCACGTCGAGGAGCAGCGTGATCGCCGCCGGGCCCTTCCCAAGCGCGCGGAGCACGTTGGTCGCCCCGATGTTGCCGCTGCCGTGCTTGCGGATGTCGACGCCCAGGGCCCTCGCGACAAGGTACCCCATCGGCAGGGCGCCCACGAGGTAGGCCAGCAGGAACCCCGCGAGAGTCAGGACCACCGCTCGGTGTCCTGAACGAGGGCGTGATAGTCGGCCTTGCGGAAGAAGCGATAGAAGTAGTCGACCCCCGAGATCACCGTGAGCGCCAGCGCCCCCCACAGGGCCCCGTAGGAGACCCAGTGGAAGGGCACGTACTCGGGTGGAACACCCTTCTCGAGGATCAGCAGCGTGATCGCCACATACTGCGTGGCGGTCTTGTATTTCGCCAGCGTGGAGGCTGAGACGATCACGCCGACCCACGCCGAGATCCCCCGGAGCGCCGTCACCGCGAACTCGCGCCCGATGATCACCACCACCATCCACGCCGGGACCTTATCGATCTGGACCAGCGAGATCAAGGCGGCAGCGACGAGGAGCTTGTCGGCGACCGGATCGAGCAACTTCCCGAGCGTCGTGACCTGATTTCTCCGCCGCGCGATGACTCCGTCGAGCCAATCCGTGAGCGATGCGGCCACGAAGATGACCGCTGCGATCAGCACGTGGACGCGCGACGAGGAGATCAAGAACACCATCACGAGCGGCACGAGGATGATCCGGACCAGGGTGAGGGAAATGGCGATATTCACGTTGTTATCCACCCGCTGAGCGCTGCGCTACAGATCGCCGCGCGAGCACAACAAACCCGCCTCATTATGGGTCGCGCCTTCGTCGTTGTCAAGGCAACCCGGCGCCCCGGGCCTTCACGCGGCGCTCACCGCTCCCCCGCGGAGGAGCGGAACAAGCGGACACACGTCGAGCGAGAGACACGCGGCGAGGTCCGCCTCCCGCCCCGCGCGGGTCAAGTGACGCGCCCACCTCGAGTCCGTGCGAAGGTCCCCCAACCTGTCGCGGTAGTCTCTGGCGACGCAGCGGGAGACTCCCGCCGCATCGCTCAAGTCCAGGGGGGCGCCGCCGGTCGCCAACCGGTCAACGATCAGCCCGGCGCAGACCGTGTCTTCCAGGGACACGCTCCCGCCTTCTCCGGCGCACAGCAACATCAGGTCTCGCCCCTGCGCTTCCACCCAATGGGCAATGGCCTTGACGTTGACCAGCGCTCCGACAGCGATGGCCGTGGCGCCCGCCGCCGCGGCGGCAAGCAACGCTCGGGTGCCGTTGGTGGTCGTCAGGATCACCACCTTTCCCGCGATGCGCTCCGCCGTATACTCGAGCGGCGAATTTCCCAGGTCGAAGCCCGGGATCGGCTCTCCCGCGCGCTCTCCCCCCAGAAGCACTTGCCCCTCCGAAAAGCGGCGCGCCCGCTCCCGCGCCTCTTCCGGCGTGAGAACGGGAATGACCATTTCGCAGCCGTGGGAGAGGGCGGCCGCCATGGTGGTCGCGGCCCGGAACACGTCGATGACGACGACGTTTTGGGGGGGGAGGCCCTCGCCGGGGAGCTCTCCGGGCGCGAGGGCCACGTGGACACGCAAGAACACTATCCCCGGCGGTCGCGGAGGGCGCGGATCTTGAGTCGGAGCGCGTTGAGATTGATGAACCCCTCGGCGTCCTTCTGCCGGTAGACCGCGTCCGCCTCGAACGTGGCGAAGTCCGCCCGGTAGAGGGTCCGAGGCGATTTCCGTCCCCGCACGCTCACGGTCCCCTTGTAGAGCTTCAGGCGCACGGTGCCGGTCACATCCGCCTGGGCCTCGTCCATCAGACGCTGCAGCGCCATGCGCTCTGGGGAGAACCAGTAGCCGTAGTAGATCATCTCCGCATAGCGGGGCACGAGCGAATCCCGGAGGTGGAGGAGTTCCCGGTCCAGCGTCAGGGATTCGAGTGCGCAGTGCGCCACACGCAGAATCGTCCCGCCCGGCGTCTCGTACACCCCGCGGGACTTCATCCCCACGTATCGGTTCTCCACTAAGTCCACACGCCCCACTCCGTGCTCCGCCCCCAGCCGGTTCAGTCGCTCGAGAAGCTCCACGGGCGCGAGCCGCTTGCCGTCGACCGCCACCGGGATGCCGGCCTCGAAGTCGATCTCCACCTCCGCAGGGATGTCGGGGGCCTCCTCGGGGGAGACCGTAAGGAGAAACATCTTCCCCGGGGGCTCCGCCCACGGGTCTTCGAGGATCCCCCCCTCGTAGGAGATGTGGAAGAGGTTGCGGTCGGTCGAATAGGGGCGCTCGGCGGTGACCGGAACCGGAATGTCGTGGCTCTCGGCGAAGGCGATGAGGGCCGATCTCGAGTTCAGCTCCCATTCCCGCCAGGGCGCGATCACCTTGAGGTCAGGCGCCAGGGCCGCGTACGTGAGTTCGAAACGCACCTGGTCGTTGCCCTTACCGGTCGCCCCATGCGCGAGCGCGTCCGCGCCTTCCCGGAGGGCAATGTCCACCTGCCGCTGCGCGATCAGGGGGCGCGCGATCGAGGTACCCAGGAGGTAACCGCCTTCGTACACCGCGTTGGCGCGGAGTATCGGGAAGACAAAGTCGCGGACGAACTCCTCGCGGAGATCCTCGATGAACACGCGCGCAGCCCCGGTCTTCAGAGCTTTGTCCTTGACCGTCAGGAGCTCCTCCCCCTGACCCAGGTCCGCGCAGAACGCGATGACCTCGCACCCGTACGTCTCGATGAGCCAGCGGAGGATGACCGAGGTGTCCAGCCCTCCGGAGTAGGCGAGGACCACTTTTCGCACGGATCGCTCAGGCATGTCCCGGCCTACCTGAGCTGAAAGCCCAGCTCGCGACGCGGGGCGGTCTTCGGGGGATGCGCGTGCAGGGTGATCCGTTTGATGCTGTAGTACGGACAGTAGATCTGCCGCGTGGCCTCGTCGTCATACGCCAACAGGCAGAGCCAGTTCTCTTTCGTCTGGATGAGGCTTCGGACATAGAGGAGACTTCCGTCGTCCAGCAGGAACTCGACGACGGGGCTCGCGACCGTGTGTTCCCGGGCAAAGGCCCTCGTCTGCTCGTGAAAGTGCTGCTCGAAGAAGGCGCGGTCAAACATCGCCCCCTCCGAGGAGGTGCAGGATCACCGCCTTCTGGGCGTGCAGCCGGTTCTCCGACTGGTCGAGGACCACGCTCCGTGGCCCGTCGAGGACCGCGTCGGTGATCTCCTCGCCCCGGTGGGCCGGCAGGCAATGCATCACCACCGCTCCCGGCTTGGCAAACCCAACCAGGTGCTCGTTCAGCTGGTAGCGTTGGAACGCCTCAAGCCGTTTCTCCCGTTCCGCCTCCTGACCCATGCTGATCCAGACGTCGGTGTACAGGACATCGGCTCCCTCGAGGGCCTCTCGCGGGTCCGTGGTCAGCGTCAGACGGCCGCCGAGGGCACGCGCGGCCGCCTGGATCTCGGACTGCGGCGCGTAGCCCGGAGGTGTGGCGACCGCCATCGGGGTCCCGAGGAGCGCGGCGAGCAGCAACAGCGAGTGGCAGACGTTGTTCCCGTCGCCAATCCAGGCCAACCGGGTTCCGGCGAGGTCCATCCCCCGCTCCCAGAGGGTAAACAGGTCCGCGAGGGCTTGGCAGGGATGCTCGAGGTCCGAAAGGCCGTTGATCACCGGCACCGTCGCGTGGGTGGCCAGCGTTTTCACGGTCTCGTGCCGGAACGTCCGGGCGGCGATGATATCCACCCAGCGGCTCAGGTTTCGCGCGATGTCCGGGACCGACTCGCGCACCCCGATCCCGATCTCCTGAGCCGAGAGATGGACCGCCGCCCCGCCCAGCTGGGCCATGCCGACCTCGAAAGTCACCCGGGTCCGCAGCGACGGCTTCTCGAAGATGAGCGCCATGCTCCTGCCGGCAAGCGGTGCCCCGCGATCGCCCGCCTTCTGACGGCCCTTGAGGGACGCGGTCAGTCGAAAAAGGTGCAACACCTCCTCGCGGCTCAGGTCCCTGATCGACAGAAAGTGGTTCATTCATGACCCTGGGCGCCGAGTACGGAATCCAAGACGGCCAGCGCTCGATCGCACGTGGCCTCGTCGACGATGAGGGGCGGCGCCAGCCGCAGGACCATGTCCCCGGCGGTGAGGACCAGAAGACCGGCCTCCCGGCACCCGGTCACGATCGGCGCCGCCGGCCGGCTCACCTCGACCCCGAGGAGGAGGCCCTTCCCCCGCACGTCGCGGATGACCGAGTGCTTGGCTTTGAGGCCGACGAGCCCGGCCGTTAGGTGCTTGCCAACGCGTGCAGCTCGTTCCGGAATCTTCTCCTCGATACACGTGGTCAGCGTGGCCAGCGCCACCGTGGCCACGAACGGAGTCCCACCGAACGTGGAGGCGTGACTGCCGGGCGTCAGCGCCCGCGCCACCGGCTCGCGAGCCACCATGGCGCCGATGGGGACGCCGTTGGCCAGGGCCTTCGCGAGCGTCATGACGTCCGGCTCTGTGCCCCAGTGCTCATAGGCCCAGAGCTTGCCCGTCCGTCCCATTCCGGTCTGGACCTCGTCCAGGATCAGGAGGGCCCCCGCTTGGTCGCAGAGCTTCCTCAGGCCGGGCAGATAGCCGTCATCCGGGACATTGACGCCTCCTTCCCCTTGGATCGGTTCCACGAGTACCGCGGCAGTCCGATTGTCCAGGGCCCGCTCCACCGCCCGGAGGTCGTTGTACGGTACGTGCTTGAATCCGGGCAGGAGCGGCTCGAAGCCGTGCTGGTACTTCTCCTGCCCCGTGGCGGTCACGGTCGCCAGGGTGCGCCCGTGGAACGAATTGCGCGTGGCGATGATCTCGTAGCGGTCGCTGGACAGCTGCTCGCGGGCATACTTGCGCGCCAGTTTGATGGCCGCCTCATTGGCCTCTGCGCCGGAGTTGCAAAAGAAGACCCGGTCACCGAAGGAGTGCTCGCAGAGGAGCTTGGCCAGGTGGATCTGGGGAGCCGTGTGAAAGAGGTTCGAAACATGGATCAGCGTAGCAGCCGCCTCCTGGATCGCCCCGGTGACGCGCGGGTGGCAGTGGCCAAGCGCCACGACCGCGATCCCCGAGGTGAAGTCCAGATACTCACGCCCCTCCGAATCCCAGACACGGACCCCCTCACCGCGAACCAGACAGAGGGGGGCGCGGGCGTACGTGGTGACGTGGTATCGATTGGACCAGTCGAGCAGCGTTTTGGTGTCCACGGGGTCCCCCATCAGAGCACGATCTCGGTGCCAATCCCCTCCTTGGTGAAGATCTCCAGCAGGATGGCGTGGGGAATGCGCCCATCGATAATATGGCACTTCGCCGTCCCGCCCTCCAGCGCCGTCAACGATGAGTCCACCTTGGGAAGCATTCCCCCTCCGATGACACCCGCCCTGATGAGGCGCTCGGCGTCTTTCCGCGTCAGCGTGGAGAGAAAGGCGCCGTCCTCTCCCTGGATCCCCTGCACGTCCGTGAGGTGGATCAGCTTCTCGGCGACGAGGGCGGCCGCCAGGTCCCCCGCCACCAGATCGGCGTTGATGTTGTACGTTTCTCCGGCCGCCCCGACCCCCACAGGCGCAATCACTGGGATGAAGCCATTCTCCTCCAGAAGCCGGATGGCCTGGGGGTTCACCTGTTCGACCTCGCCGACCAGGCCAATATCCACCGTATCGCCTTCCCGGGTGCGGTGCGCCAGGCGCCGCGCCCGAATCAGGTTGCCGTCCTTTCCGGACAAGCCGACGGCCTTGCCGCCGTGGTGGTTGATGAGGCCCACGATTTCCTGGTTGATCTTCCCGACGAGGACCATCTCCACGATCTCCATGGTCTCCTCGTCGGTGACCCGCATCCCGCCGACGAACCGGGGTTCTTTGCCAAGGCGCTTCATCAGGGTGCCGATCTGGGGCCCCCCGCCGTGCACGATGACGGGATTGATCCCCACGTAGCGGAGCAGGATCACGTCGAGGGCGAACGATTCCTTCAAATCGGCCCGCTCCATGGCGGCCCCGCCGTATTTGATGACCAGAGTCTTCCCCTGGAAGGCGCGGATGTACGGCAGCGCCTCCGTGAGGATTTCGGCTCGTTGGATCATCGCCGCCATGTCCCGGGTCACCCTCACAGGATATACCTCGACAGGTCCTCGTCCTTCATGACGTCGGAGAGGCGGGAGTGGACGTACCCCGCGTCAATCGTCAATTCCTTGCCTGGCATGTCCGGCGCGGCGAACGAGATCTCCTCCAGCAGCTTTTCCATGATCGTGTACAGTCGCCGGGCGCCGATGTTTTCCGCGCGCTGGTTGACCAGCGTCGCGAGCTCGGCCACGGCGGTCACGGCATCGGGTGCGAAATGAAGCGTGACCCCTTCGGTCTTCAGGAGTTCCATGTACTGCCGAATGAGCGCGTTTTGAGGCTCGGTCAGGATGCGGACGAAATCCTCACGGGTCAATGGGTCCAGCTCGACGCGGATCGGGAACCTCCCTTGAAGCTCGGGGATCAAATCCGAAGGTTTCGCCACGTGGAAGGCGCCGGCGGCGATAAAGAGAATGTGGTCGGTCCTGACGGGCCCGTACTTCGTCGTCACCGTCGACCCCTCAACGATGGGCAGGAGATCGCGCTGCACGCCTTCCCGCGACACGTCAGGTCCGTGGGCCGCCTCGCGCCCGGCGATCTTGTCCAGTTCGTCGAGGAAGATGATGCCCGAGTTCTCGACCCGGTGGATCGCCTGGGCGACCACTTCCTCCATGTCGATCAGCTTCTGGGCTTCCTCCTGGGCCAGGAGTCGCTTGGCTTCGGACACCTTCACCTTTCGCCGCTTGGTCTTGGTGGGCAGCATATTCGAGAGCATCTCGCGGAGGTTGATCCCCATCTCCTCCATCCCCTGGCCGGAAAAAATCTCGACGATGGGGGTCATCTGGGACTGGATCTCCAGCTCGATCATCCGCTCGTCCAACTTGCCGCCCCTGAGCTGCTGCCGGAGCTTCTCCTTGGTCGCCTGGCGGGAGGCCTCCGGAGAGACTTCCTCCAGGGTTTCGCTCTGGAACGGCTCCGACTTGCGGCGGGGGAGGAGCAGATCCAGCAGGCGGTCTTCAGCCAGCACCTCGGCCTTCGCCGCGACGGACCCGGTCATCTCACTCTTGACCATGTTTACGCCCAGCTCGGTGAGATCTCGAATCATGGACTCCACGTCGCGCCCCACATACCCGACCTCGGTGTACTTGGAGGCCTCCACCTTCAGTAACGGGGCCTGGGACAGCTTCGCCAGGCGCCGCGCGATCTCGGTCTTCCCCACACCAGTGGGACCGATCATAATAATGTTCTTCGGGGCGACCTCGTCGCGAAGTTCGGGCGGAAGATTCTGCCGCCGCCAGCGGTTCCGGAGCGCAATGGCCACGGCGCGCTTCGCCCGCTCCTGGCCGATGATGTAGCGATCCAGCTCGACCACGATCTGGGCGGGGGTCAGCGGCGCGGTGGTGTCTGGGACCCGCTTCATAGTTCTTCGACCGTGATCCGATCGTTGGTGTACACGCAGATCGCCGCCGCGATCCGCATCGCTTCCTCGACGATCTGCTTGGCGTCAAGGTCCGAATAGGCCATCAGGGCCCGCGCTGCGGCGACCGCGAATGGCCCCCCCGAGCCGATCCCGATCACGCCGTCGTCTGGCTCGATGACCTCACCCGTCCCCGAGATGATGAACGAGTGATCCTTGTCCGCCACGGCGAGAAGCGCCTCGAGACGCCGCAGGATCCGATTCGTCCGCCAGTCCTTGGCCAGCTCCACGGCGGCACGCGAGAGGTTTCCGCGGTACTCATCGAGTTTGGCCTCGAACTTCTCGAAGAGGGCAAAGGCGTCGGCGGCGGTCCCGGCAAACCCGGCGAGGACCCGATCGTGATACAACTTCCGAACCTTGCGCGCCCCGGCTTTGACAATGGTCGCGCCGATGGACACCTGGCCATCCCCCGCCAGTGCCACCCCGCCCTTGTGGCGCACGCAGACCACCGTCGTCCCCCGGATAGGTGTTCCGGTCACCTTCGTCCTCCCGCCTTTGTCCCGCCGGGGGAGGACTCGGAGGGGATGGGGACCCCCCCCGACAAAGCCCGCGGATGAGCCGCGTCGTACACCTTCATGAGGTGGTCCGCGCTGACATGCGTGTACCGCTGGGTGGTCGAGAGCCGACTATGCCCCAGAAGGTCCTGGATCAGTCGGAGATCCGCGCCGGCGTCGAGCATGTGAGTGGCGAAGGTGTGTCGCAGCGTGTGCGGGCTCACGCGCCGAGTGAGCCCGGCGGCGCGGCTGCGGGCCCTCACGATCCGGTGAACGCTTCTCACGGTGAGGCGACCGCCCCGAAGATTCCAAAAGAGCGGCCCGTCGGCATCCCCGCGGATCGCCAGGTAGGCGTCCACGGCTCTGAGGGCTGCGTCTCCCACCGGAATGATTCGCTCCCTGTTGCCTTTGCCCCGCACCCGAACCGCCCCCCGGGATCGATCCAAATCGGCGAGGTCCAGTCGGCAGAGCTCGGCCACGCGGGTCCCGGTGGCGTAGAGCATCTCGAGGATCGCCTTATCCCGAACCCCGCCAATCGAAGTCGGGAACAGATGGTCAAGAAGCCCCATGGCCTCATCGACCGGCAGGAAGGAGACGAGCTTGCTCGGGACCCGGGGTGCCCGCACTTCCCGCGCCGGGTTCTTGCTGAGCCTCCCGCGGCGCGTCAGGAACGCCAGGCAACTCCGGATGGCGGCCAGTTTGCGCGCGATGGAGGCGCGCGAAAGGCGAGCCTCGTAAAGCCACGCCAGATATTGGCGCACGAGGCGCACATCCACGTGCACGATCTGCTTGACTCGCCGTGCCGCCAGGAAGCGGAGGAACTGGTCGAGATCAGCCCTGTAGCTTCGGAGGGTGTGGGCGGACGCGCCCCGCTCAACGGCCTGATACCGGAGGAAGGCCTCCACCGGGGTCATCATGCTGGGCTGGCCTCGGTCTCCTGCTTGTAATCGCACCCGTCCCTGAAGCAGTGCCGCAGGAGCTTCTTCCCGCGAGTGTACCGCTCCACGAGCAACGGGACCCCGCACTTTGGGCAGGGCTCGGGGATCGGTCGTTGCCAGAGGATGAACTTGCAACGGGGGTAGTTGGAGCACGCATAGTAGACCTTTCCCCGGCGGGAGCGCCGCTCGACCAACTGGCCCCCGCATCCCCCTTCGGGACAGGGAATCCCCAGGGTCAAGGGCTTGGTGTTCTTGCACTCGGGGTAGCCCTGGCAGGCGATGAACTTCCCGTAGCGCCCGTCCTTGAGAACCATGGGCTTCCCGCACTGCTCGCACACCTCGCCGGGAATGACTTCCGCGTTCCGCCCGCGCCCGTTTCCATTGAGATCCTGCGTGTAC
Organism: Candidatus Rokuibacteriota bacterium; assembly: GCA_016209425.1. GTDB lineage: Bacteria > Methylomirabilota > Methylomirabilia > Rokubacteriales > CSP1-6 > JACQWA01. The sequence goes on along the minus strand of JACQWA010000187.1, from coordinate 9,951 downwards.
TTGCAGTCGGGATAGCCGGAACAGGCCAGGAATCTCCCGTAGCGACCCCACCGCTCCAGCAGCGGGCTCCCGCACTGGGGACACGCCTGGCCGGTGGCTCCCGGCTCCTGTTTTCCCGCCTCCCTCAGTTCCTTTTCGAAGCGCTTGTAGAAGCGCTGGATCGTCGTCGTCCAGGAAGCCTCCCCTTCCTCGATCTTGTCGAGGGTTTCCTCCAGCTGAGCGGTGAACTCGACGTCCATGATTCCGGGAAATAGGGGGACGAGGAAATCGGTGACGTGGAGGCCGAGCTCGGTGGGATAGAGCGTTCCTTTCTCCCGCCGCACGTACCCGCGCTCCTGGATCGTACTCATGATCTGCGCGTAAGTGGACGGCCGGCCGATGCCCCGGTCCTCGAGGAGCTTGACGAGCGACGCCTCGGTGTAACGCGACGGCGGCTGCGTGAAGTGCTGTTTGGGGTCCAGCCCCAGGAGGGTCAGCGCTTCCCCCACTGCCAGCGACGGGACCACCGCCTCGGCCTCGTCTTCCGGAACGGCCTCGGGCTCCGCGCGGCTCTCCACGTAGACCGCCATGAACCCGGGGAATCGGAGCGTGGATCCCTGAGCGCGGAACAGGCAGTCGTCCGCCTTGATGTCCACCGTCACGGTGTCATAGATCGCCGGCAGCATCTGGCTCGCCAGGAAGCGCTCCCAGATCAGCCGGTAGAGGGCGAGCTGGTCCCTGGTGAGGGAGCGCGCCAGGGCTTTCGGCTCTTTCGACACATCCGAAGGCCGGATCGCCTCGTGGGCATCCTCGGCCCCTTTCTTGGATCGGTACCCAGGCGGGGAGGCGGGGAGATACTCAGCCCCAAGCCGTCCGCTGACCCACCGACGAGCCTCCGCCTGAGCTTCCTCCGACACGCGCACGGAATCGGTCCGCATGTACGTGATGAGGCCGATGGGGCCCTCCGCTCCGACCTCGATACCCTCGTAGAGCTGCTGGGCCAGCAGCATGGTCTTTTTGGGGCTGAAGTGGAGTTTGCGTCCGGCTTCCTGCTGGAGGGTGGAGGTGATGAACGGAGGGGCTGGGTTCCGTTTGCGCTCCCCCCGGTTGACGGCTTTGACGATCCACCGCTTCCCTCCAAGCGCGGCAACGACGACCTGAACCGCGGCCTCCGAGGGCAGGTCGGCCTTTTCTCCCCTGACCTCCTTGAGGGTGGCGACGAATTCCGGCGGATTCTGCCCGCGGAGCCTCGCGTGGAGACTCCAGTACTCGACCGACACGAAGGCCTGGATCTCCCGCTCGCGGTCAGCCACCACTCGCACAGCCACGGACTGGACGCGCCCCGCGGAGAGGCCACGCTGGACTTTCTTCCAGAGGAGAGGCGAGAGATTATAGCCGACGAGACGATCCAGAACTCGGCGCGCCTGCTGAGCATCGACCTTTCGTTGGTCGATCCGCCCCGGGCTCTTGAAGGCAGCCTTGATCGCCCGCGCCGTGATCTCGTTGAACATGACCCGGTAGACCTTCCGGCCGTTCACCGGCAGTTCTTGAGCAAGGTGCCATCCGATGGCTTCGCCCTCCCGGTCCGGATCCGTCGCGACATACAGGGCCTCTGCCCGCTCGGCAGCCTTCTTGAGCTCGTCCAGCACCCTCCGCTTCGCCGGGAGAATCCGATATTCGGGTTTGAACCCCTTCTTCACGTCCACGCCGAGCCGCGACTTGGGCAGATCGCGGACGTGCCCCATGGAGGCCTTCACGATGTACGTCGAGTCCAGATACTTCTGGATCGTCTTGACCTTTGTCGGAGACTCCACCACCACGAGCGACCGCTTCGCCACCGGCATCTCCTTGGCCTTCAGGAATCACGCCTCGCGTAACGCTGGCCTGGGAGCTGTCGCACCCAGCCCTTCAACTCTAGCGTCAGGAGGAGCGCCGCCACGCGTCCCGAAGCGACGCCACTCAGCTCGATCACGCGGTCGATGTGAACGGGCTGACCGCCGACAAGCCCGAGGACTCGCGCCTCGTCACCTTCGGGAGCGGGCGCGGGCGCTTCACCCGTCACGGGCTCTTTCAGACAGCGACGCCACACGGGGGACAATTCCGCAACCACGTCTTCCCATCCCTGAACAAGTGTAGCACCGTCCTGGATGAGGCCGTTGGTGCCCCGGCTCGTCTCTGACGTAATGGGGCCGGGAACGGCGAAGACCTCGCGGCCGAGCTCGCCCGCGTATCCCGCCGTGATCAAGGCGCCAGACCGCTCCGCCGCCTCCACCACAATCGTTCCCAACGCGAGCCCCGCGATGGTGCGGTTTCGCACGGGGAAGTGCCCGGCCAGGGCCGCGGCCCCCATCGGGAATTGCGAGACCAACGCGCCGCGCTCGATCACGCACGACACCAGCTTCCGATTCTCGGGTGGATAGACGATGTCCACGCCGGATCCCAGAACGGCGATCGTCCGCCCCCCGGCAGCCAACGCCCCGCGGTGGGCGGCGGTGTCAATGCCTCGGGCGAAGCCGCTGACGATCGTCACCCCTCGCGCCGCAAGCTCGGAGGCCAGGCGCTCTGCCGCCTGCACCCCGTATGGCGTGGCGTGACGCGATCCGACGATCGCCAATGCCAGCGCGTCCTCCTCCCGCATCTCTCCCCGCACCAGCAGAAATGGCGGTGGCGAGGGAACTGCCCTGAGCTGCGCCGGATAGTCATCGTCTCGCAACAGCAGCAACCGCGCGCCGACCCGCGCCGCTCGCTCGCGTTGCTCCAGGGCGGCCGTCTTCATGCCGGCCCGCGCCGAAAGTCCCGACGTCGATGCCAGTGCCGACATCACCGTGACCCAGCGCGTCTGCTCGACATCTTCACTCATCTTCCCCATCCCTGCGGTAAGGAATGTGTCCCAGTATACCGGAGCGTCGGGATGCGTCAAGATTCGGGGGAACCGCGACGGCGTTGCCGCGCGCTCGGCGGGAACTAGCGCGCTCGGCGGGCGGGAACGGCGCGCGCCTGAATGAGCGTGCGCGCCTGCCGCGCCGCCTCGCTGTCCGGGTACGCCTGGACGAGCTGCTGCCAGGCGTCCCGCGCACGGCCGGGTTCGTTGAGGGCGCGGAAACAAAGGCCGATTTTGAGGAGCGCGTCCGCGGCCTTGCCGCCCTTCGGGGTACCGTCCACCACCTTCTGGTATTCCACCAGCGCCTGCCGGTAATCGCGCTGGAGATAGTAGGCCTCGCCAATCCAGAACTGAGCCTGGGTCGCCAGCGGATGCTGGGGGTAGCGCGCGATGAAATCGGTGAAGTCGAGCACCGCCTGGCCGTGCTCCCGGGCCCGGAAGTTCGCGAGCGCCGCGGCATAGTGCTGCTCGGCTGGGCCTGGGCGCGGCGGCCGTTCCCGTTCCGGTGGGTTCTCCGAGGGCGAAGCCATCGCCCGACGGGCGAGCTCTTGGGAGATTCCATCGAGCGATGCGCGGAGGCCGCGGACGGCCTCCTCCGTCTCGCCCAGCCGCGACTCCACGCGGGCCGCCTGTCGTGCCGTTCCCTGCTCGGCCTGCGCCAGCTTTGCCACCTGGCCCTCCAGGGCCTTCAGCTCGCCGACGGTCTTGGCGAGCTCCCGCGTGGAAGACTCCTGCGTCTTCCGGACCTCCTCCACCTCGTTCCTCACCGCCGCGATCTCGCTGCGCACTTCTCGGAGGTTCCCGCGGCTGGCGCACCCGCCAAGCGCCACCAAGCCGATGACGGCTGTGACGAGACCGACGCGACTTACCCGTTTCCCTCCCATTATCGCCGCGGCTCCTTCTTCAGTGTCGGAACGTAGCACAGCGTTTCAAAAAAAGTCAAGAAATTTGGGTCACGTGGTACGATGGCGATGCATGGACGAGAGTTCCTGGGCTTTTTACGCCTCGGCAATCCTCACCGGGCTCGTCTTCGGGTTCGTCACTCAGCGGGGAGGCTTCTGCCTGACCCGGGCGCTATCCAACCTTTTCATCATGGGCGACGCCACGATCGTTCGCGCCTACCTCCTCGCCCTTCTCGTTGCGACCATCGGGGTCCATCTCATCCTGGCCGCGGGGCTGGTGGAGATCCCCATCCGCCCGTTCCACTGGCTTTCTAACCTGGTCGGGGGGGGTCTCTTCGGGTTCGGAATGATCCTTTCGGGCGGGTGCTCGGGAAGTACCTGGTACCGCACCGGCGAGGGCGCGGTGGGCGCCTGGGTGGTGCTCATCGCGTTTGCCATGGGGGCCACCACCATGAGCATCGGGATTCTCGCCCCGCTGCGCCGGATACTTCAGGCTCCTGCGGTCACCGTGGACGGCGCAGCTCCGACGCTCGCGAGCCTGATCGGAGTCTCACCGTGGGTCGTCATCGTCGCGCTGGGCCTCGTCGGAGCGGTGTTCCTCTGGAGGGGGGCTGGAGAGCCCGAGCATGGGAAGTGGCCCTGGCCGCTGACCGGCGCCCTCGTCGGCGCCCTGATCGCGCTGGGGTGGTGGACGTCCTCCTTCGACGGGGCGCCCACCGGGATCACCTTCGCCATTAACACGAGCTATGCCCTCACCTACCCGCTCGTGGGCTATCCGAACCGCGTGAACTGGAGCATGGCCCTGCTGGTGGGGGTCCCCATCGGCGCCTTCCTGGGAGCCTGGCAGGCGGGAGAGTTCAGGTGGAAACTTCCACCCGGGTGGACCCTGGTCCAGCTCTTCGCCGGCGGGCTGATCATGGGGTTGGCCGCGATCCTCGCCGAGGGATGCAACATCACCCAGGGACTCACAAACTCGGCCACCCTGGCCGTGGGGAGTCTCGTGGCCTTCGGCGCCATGTGGCTCGGCGCCTACGTCGCGGTCTGGCTGATGTTCCTTCGAAGGGGGTAGCAACGCCCAGGAGCTTGTTCGTCGAGATCACGATCGCGCCAGGATCGCGGCGCGGGGCTCTAGGTGCCTGTCGGACTAACCTCGGTTCGAGCGCCCACCCACGCCTCCGGCGCGGGTACCCGGCCGGCGCAACCCTCTTCGTGGGGGAGGCTTCGGAGGGGGCCGTCCCGGCCCCCTCCGATGTCCTAGGTCTGAGGCCGAATGGCTTGGGCGGCCTCCCAGCGCTGCCCCTCGTTGTTGGTGTACACGACGCGAAGCGTCCCGGCCCCGGTGACCTTGAGCGGAAACCGGATCAACGGGTTGGGACTGACCGCCGAGGTCATCTCGAACTCGCTGACCTTCTGGCTGTCCAGGAAGACGAGCATCTGCTTGACGTAGAACTCCGGGAGTTCCCGGACGAATTTCCCGCCCTTGAGAGCCAAGCCGGTATAGGAGTTGTGGTCCACCTTCGTCCGTACCTCCACCACCTCGCCGACGCGGAGCAGGCGTGGCAATCGAATCACCGCGTTCCCGATTCGCTCGCGTGCCGACTTGTCCGGGGCCGTCGCACACCCGCCCTCCGCCACGCGGACCTCCCGGGTCGCGACGAAGCGACCGTGGCGGGTGCACTCGCCTACCACTTTGACCACTCCGCCGATCCCGGAACGGAACTGAAAGGCCACCCAGGCGCGCCCGTTGGCCGGAGTGAACACGAACTTCCCCTTGTAGGGGACCGGGTCCGTGTCCAGGCGTACCTCGAGCGAGCGGATGAAATGGTCGGGCTCCATCGGATGGTCCACGGAGACCTGGAAGGGAACAGCCGCCGGGTCGTCACCCAGCAACGGAAGGTCGACCTGGGGGAAGTGGGCCTTGTCCGGCTTTGCTTGGCCCTGGGATTCAGGTGGAAGCACGACGGACGACAGGCCAGCGATCAGCGATCCAGTCAGGAATTTGCGTCGGTTCATCGGAATTCCTGTATTTGCCGGTCACGAAAAGTGAATATCTTGATTCGTCAACCTTGTCAAGCTCTTCCCTTCCCCTCTCTGAGAGGTTTCAGGAGCAAGACCGGGACCTCCCCCCCTTCGGGAATCGTTGTATCGGGAGAGACAACCGCAAGACCGTCGGCCGCCACCATTGACCTGAGAATCGCTGAACCCTGATTTCCCGTCAATCTCACCCGGTACTCCCCCCCGTCTGCAGTCACCGTGACGCGGAGATACCCTCGCCGGTGGCCCGGGTTGGGGATCGGCGAGAGGGCCCGGGCCGTTATCAGGGGGCGATGGAGCGCCGGGTGTCCCGCCATCTTCCTGAGCGCTGGGCGGACGAACAGCTCGAACGTCACCATGGCCGACACTGGATTTCCGGGGAGTCCAAAGACGGGACGCCCACGCATGGAGCCGAACGTGATTGGTTTGCCGGGTCGCATCGCCACCTGCCAGAGATGCAGTTCCGCTCCGAGCCGGTTGAGCGCCTCGCGGACGAGGTCGTACTCCCCCACCGACACCCCGGCCGACGAGATCAACACGTCCGCCGAGAGCCCCCTCTGGAGGTGCTCTTCGATGGCGTCCCGGTTGTCCGAGGCGACCCCGATGTTCATGGGCTCCCCCCCGGCCTCCAGAACCTGGGCCATCAGGGCGTAAGTGTTGGAATTCGGGATCTTTCCGGGGGCGATGTCGCCTCCAAGATCCACCACCTCGTCACCGGTGGAGAGGATTGCAACGCGAGGCCGCCGGAAGACGAGGACCCGCGAGCGACCCAGCGTCGCCAGGAGCCCGATTTCAGCCGGGCCAATGACCTGCCCAGCCTCGAGCGCGGTTTCTCCTGCCCGAATGTCTTCGCCCACCGGGCGGACAAACTCACCGGGGTGGACAGGCCTCCGGAGCCGTATTCCAGCGCCGCGGACTTCCACCTCCTCCTGAGGGATGACGGCATCTGCCCCCTCAGGCAACGGCGCTCCGGTGAAGATCCTGAACGCCTCGCCCCCCCGGATCGGGCCGGGGGCCACCGAGCCGGCGGGGATCGTCCCAACCACCGCGAGGTCGGCCGGACTTTCCGGCGTCGCTGCCGCGGTGTCGCGGCAGAGGAGGGCGTATCCATCCATGGACGAGTTGGACCAAGGGGGGATATCGCATGGGGCGGCGATCGATTCCGCCAGGACCCGCCCCAGGCAGGCGAGGAGGTCGACCTGCTCCGCCCCCAGCCGACTGACGCGGGAGAGAACTTGTTCGAGGGCCTCTTCAACCGACAGCACGGCTCTATGGTACCACCCGGAATGAGCACCCGGCCGCGGGCCCGCGCGTCAGAGCCCCCTCGGACCGGTCTCCGCCCCGGGTTAGAGATTCGGCCGGAGCCGGGCCAGGAACCACTGGCGGCTCAGCACGAACAGGGAAAAGAAACCCGCGGTCACGAGGACTTCGACGATCCCGGCGGGAAGCGCCGCCGTCGGCGAGAGTGACGGGACCACCAGCATGACCCGCTCGAGGAAGATAGCGCTGAGACCCAGGACGGCGACGACGACGAGGGGGCGATGGCGCTCGGGAGGCCTGCCGGTCAGCCGCTTCAGGAGGTAGGAAAAGGGGAGCACCCATCCGGCCAGCAGGATAACGATGGCCAGCACCCGCCAGGGATCGGCGAAAAACCGCTGCAGAAAGAACTTGGTCTCGACGGGGACGTTTCCGTACCAGATGACCAAGTATTGGGACCAGAAGAAGTACATCCAGAGCGTGCTGGTCGCCAGGATCAGCTTGGCCACGTCCTGGACCCCGGCGGGAGGAACGGCGGCGAGCCCTGCCGCGTTCGCCCGCACCGTGAGGATGGCCAGGAGGGCAAATCCGGTGTAGAGGGTGCTCACCACGAAGTATCCGCCGAAGAGCCCGCTGTACCACTTGGGATCGATCGACATGACAAGGTCGAAGCCGAAGAGCGACAGCACGATCACGTACACGAAGAGCAGGATCGTCGCCAGCATGGCGCGTCGTCGCCTCTCCCGGCGCTCGGTCTCAGGATCGCCCTTCCCCTCCCGGAAGCCCGCCCGGACGAAGGCGAAGGTGATCGCATAGAGGACCAGGATTCCCAGGCCGAGCCGGGCCGCCATGAAGGGCACGTTGAGCCAGGCGGCTTTGACCGGCACCGGGTTCGTCACCCACGGGTAGAGGATGGCGCGCCCGCTGAAGAGGATGAGGAAGAGGACGAAGGAGACCGGAAGGAACCCCGCCGTGGTCAGGGCGATCCGCTTCACGCTGGGCGACCACCGGGCCTCCATCAGCTCCATGATCCCTGAGATGGCGGGACCCGTGAGGGCCAAGCCCGACCAGAAGAGGAGGTTGACCAGGTAGATCGCCCAGGTCCGTTCCGCGGATCGGGACACCCCCACCACGAACGCGAGCGCCCCCGCCGCGGCGACTGCCGCGAGGAGCAGGCTCACGCCTTTGGACGAGTCCCCGCGAGCTTCGGTCATTTCTGGGCGATGCTCCGGAGATAGTTGACGAGGTCCCAGCGCTCCTCGGGAGACAACGCCTCCCCGTAGGCCGGCATCACCGCTCCTCCCGTGCCGATGACGTGCTGCAGGTAGCCGTCCGTCCGAGCCTTCTGGATGGACGGATGGGTGATATCAGGCGGGGGGATAAACTTCGGGGACACCAGCCCATCCCCCTTCCCCCCCTGACCGTGACAGGCCGTGCAGTAGATCGTAAAGAGGGCCTTTCCCTTGGCGATGGACTCAGGCGTTCCCTTCACGGGGTTCGCGCGCTTCGCCGCCGTGTCCCGCGCCTCGCGGGGGGGAGTCAACTCGCCCCCCGTACGCGGGAGGGTCCCCGCCGGCATGACGAAGACGCGTTCACCCGGGACGATCTTGGCCGTGGCCGTCATGTTATTGGTCCACCGCAGGACGAGGACGCTCGTCATCACTCCCCCCGCGGCGAGGAGGAGTAAGAGCACCAGGCCGAAGAGGTACTTCACCGCCTGACCTCCTCTGCCCCCGCCTGTCGAAGGCACTGTCCGGCTGCCTCGGCTCGTTCAGCCGGACACGTGACCGCGATCCCGAACCGGTCCACCGTGAAGCGCGGGTCGTAGGTGGCGGAGCGCCGCAGAGCCGGAAGCTTCCCCAGGACCAGAATGGCGAGCAGCGAGGAGAGGCCTCCCAGGAGGATGGTCAGCTCGAAGGCGATGATCACGAATGGCGGGATCGACACGACAGGCTTGCCGCCGGTGACCAGGCCCCACTTCAGCGAGGACCAGATCGTCAGGGCGAACCCCGTCAAAGTCCCCGTGAGCCCGCCGATCAGCGTGAAGAGGCGGACGGGACTCACGGGCCGCCCCTGCTCGACCACCGCCTCGATCTCTTCCACCGGGACGGGTGAGTAAACGGTGAAGTCGCTGAAGCCCTGGGCCCGGAGATCGCGGATCGCCCGGACGGTGGTGTCCACGTGGGCAAAGATGCCGAGGACGCTCGGCCCCTTCATCAGTGATGCCCCTCCCTCACGGGATGGGGGATCGTTTCCTTCACCTCGACGATGGACACGGAGGGCATCACCTTGATGAATCCAAGAAAGAGGATGAAGAACCAGGCGAAGCTCCCGATGACGATGAGGGTGTCGGTCACGGTCGGGTAATAGATCCCCCAGGTGTAGGGGTAGAAGTCGTGCCCGCGGGACGGAACGATGATGTTGAACCGCTCGAACCACATCCCGATCAACACCAGGATGGACACCACGTACAGCGTGGGGGGGTGGGTCCGCGCGCGCTTCGAGAACAGGACGAGCGGCGCGACGCTGTTGCAGAAGTACTGGAGCCAGAACGCCCAGGCGTAGTTCCTGGTGGCTTTCCAAAAGAGCGAGGCGCGCTCGAAATGGTCCCCGCTGTACCAGGCCGTGAACGCCTCGCAGGCGTAGAAGTACGTGAGGACGAGGCTCGTCACCAGGATCAGTTTCCCCATGGCGTCGAGGTGCCGGTCGGTGATGTACGGATAGAGGTTGAAGAACCGGCGCATGGGGAGGATCAGGACCAGGACCATGGCGAACCCCGAGAAGATCGCGCCGTTAACGAAGAAGGGGGCGAAGAGGGTCGAGTGCCACCCCGGGACCAGCGCCATCGCGAAGTCCCACGACACCACGCTGTGCACCGACAGCACCAGGGGCGTGGCG
>JACQWA010000186.1 GCA_016209425.1 Candidatus Rokuibacteriota bacterium | reverse complement strand
GCATGGCGCTCGGCTTCGACTTTCACGGCAAGGTCGCTCTGGTCACGGGCAGTTCCCGGGGCATCGGCAAGGGGCTCGCCCTCCGCCTCGCCCAGGCCGGCGCCGACGTGGTCATCAACTACAAGAAGAGCGACGAGCTCGCGGAGGCCGTGGCCGCCAGCATCCGGGCCATGGGTCGCGCAGCGCACCCCGTCCGGACCGACATTGAGGACCCGGACGCGGTCCGGCGGATGTTCCGGGAGATCGCCCGCGTCTACGGCGGGCTCGACATCCTGATCGCCAACGCCGCCGCGAGTGTCTTCCGGCCCTTCCTGGAGCTCCGGGAGCACCACGTCGACCGCACCATGGGCATGATCCTGAGAAGCTACGTGCTGCTGGTCCAGGAAGCGGCGAAGCTCATGGCGCCGCGCGGGGGCGGCAAAGTGGTCGCCGTCTCCGGCGGGGACACCGTCAAGTACCTCCAGCGGCACGCGCTGCTCGCCGCGGCCAAGGCGGCGATGGAGGCCATGACCCGCTACATGGCCGTCGAGCTGGCGGAGCAGCGGGTCGTCGTCAACGCGGTGCTTCCGGGGCCGGTGGACACGGACGCCGCGCGGCTCTACGCGGCGTCCACCGGACTCGACTGGGACACGTTCATTCGCGGGTGGATCGAGCCCACGCCCTATCGCCGGCTCGGGACGGTCGACGACATCGCCAACGTCGTCCTCTTCCTGTGCTCGCCCGAGTCGGACTGGATCGTGGGCCAGTGCATCCCGGTCGACGGAGGCTTCACGCTCACCTGAACGGGTCCGGCACGACGGAAGGGAGGAGGCCCGATGGATGGCGCGCACGACCTCGAAGAGGCCTACTTCGAACGGCTCAAGACCTCCGAGACCTGGTCGGGGATTCCCACCCGGCCGCTCTACCGCCCCGAGGACCTTCGCGAGCTCGACTACGGACGCGACCTGGGCGACCCGGGAGAGTACCCCTACACGCGCGGCGTCCATCGTGACATGTACCGCGGTCGCCTGTGGACGCGCCGCGAGGTGTGCGGCTTCGGCTCGGCCCGCGACACCAACGCGCGGCTCCGCTTCCAGATCGCGCAGGGGGTCTCCGGCCTCTCCGTCATCGACGACAACGCGGGCTCGCTCGGGATCGACGCCGACCACCCCCGGGGAATCGCCGAGGCGGGCGTGCAGGGCGTCAGCGTCAGCTCGCTCCGCGACATGGAGGAGCTGTTCGACGGGATCCCCATCGACCGCGTGAGCGTCGCGTTCGACATTTCGGGCCTCGACTGCATCGCCTGGATGGCGATGTACGTGGCCCTCGCCGAGCGGCGGGGCGTCGATCTCGCGAGCCTGCGCGGCACCGTGCAGAACGACACGCTCCACTTCCAGTTCTGCGGCTACGGCGACTCGTGCCCCGTCGACCTCGGCGTGAAGACGTCGGTGGACATCATCGAGTTCTGCACGCGGCGCATGCCCCGGTGGTACACGGGCAACGCCAACCTCTACGACATGCGCGAGCAGGGGTTGGACGCGTCGCAGGAGATCGCCTTCGGCCTGTCGCTGGCCGTCGCCTACGTGCGCAAGGCGATCGAGCGGGGGCTCGCGGTCGACGAGTTCGCGCCGCGCCGCGCCTTCTACTGCTCGGCGCACGTCGACTTCTTCGAGGAGGTCGCCAAGCTCCGCGCCGCGCGGCGGCTCTGGGCGCGGTGGATGCGCGAGCACTTCGGCGCCCGCGACCCGCGCTCCTGGCAGTTCCGCTTCGGCGTGCACACGGCGGCCGTGTCGCTCGTCCCGCAGCAGCCCCTCAACAACGCGATCCGCGTCGCCTACCAGGCGCTGGCGGCGGTCCTCGCCGGGGCGCAGTCCGTGCACTGCTGCTCGTACGACGAGCCGATCGGGCTGCCCACCGAGGCCTCGCAGACGCTCGCCATCCGCACGCAGCAGATCCTGGCCCACGAGACGGGCGTCGGGCGCGTGGCCGACCCCCTCGGCGGGTCGTGGTACGTCGAGAGCCTGACGGACCAGATTGAGGCCGGCGCCCGCCGCATCATGGAAGAGATCGAGCAGGTGGGGGGCATGATCGCGGCGATCAAGTCGGGCTGGGTCCTGGCCGAGGTCGAGAAGGCGGCGCTGCGCCGGCAGCAGGAGATCGAGCGCGGCGAGAAGATCGTGGTCGGGGTCAACGCCTTCCGCGCGGCGCGGGAGAAGGAGACGCCGGGAGGCGTGCACGTCTCGCCCCCGGGGCAGGGCGAGGCGCTCGCCGCGGCGGTGCGCGACCTGCGCGCCACGCGCGACCGCGGGCGCGTGTCCCGGGCGCTGCGCGCGCTCTCCGAGCAGGCCCGGCTCGGCGAGCACGAGAACGTGCTGCCGTCGATGATCGAGGCGGCGAAGGCCTCCGCGACGGTCGGCGAGATGCTGGGGACGGTGCGCGCCGCCGCCGGCCACCTCTACGACCCGCTCGGGGTCCTCCCGCCCCCGGAGCTCTGACGCTGGACCGCAAGATGCGCGTCCTCGTCGCCAAGGTCGGTCTCGACGGGCACGACCGCGGCGCGAAGGTCGTGACGCAGATGCTCCGCGAGGCGGGGATGGAGGTCACCTACCTCGGCATCCACCAGACCTGCGAGGCGATCGTCGAGGCGGCGATCCAGGAGGACGTGGACGTCCTCGGTCTGTCGTCCCTGGGCGGCGGGCACCTCGTCTACACGAGGACGATCATCGAGCTGCTCCGGGAGAAGGGGGCCGGCGACACGCCCGTCGTCGTCGGCGGGACGCTCCCGGTCGAGGACATCCCCGCGCTCGAGGCGATGGGCGTGAGGGCGGTCTTTCCCGCCGGGTCGCTCATGACCGACATCGTCCGCGAGATCCGGCGGCTCGCGCCCGGTCCGGCCGATCCCGCCTGACGCCACGGGCGCGTCACGCCCCCCCTTCCTCTTCGGTCCCCGCCAGACGGTCGGCCCGACTCCTGCTACTTCCCCAGCGCGTCGGCGCCGGCGCGCGCGGTCTGGCCGTCCTGGGCGGCGGTGACGCCGCTCACGCCGATCGCGCCCACGACCTTGCCGTCGACCACGAGGGGTACGCCGCCCTCGATCGGCACGGCGCCGTCGAGCCCGAGGATCGCCATCCGCCCGCCGGCGACGGCATCCTCCCAGACCTTCGTCGGCCGCTTGAACGCGACGGCCGAGCGCGCTTTCTGGACGGCGATCCGGATGCTGCCGGTCTGGGTCTCGTCGATGCGCTGCAGGTAGACGAGGTGGCCACCGTCGTCGACGACGGCGATCACCACCCGCCAGTTGTTCTTCCTCGCTTCCGCCTCGGCGGCCGAGGCGACCTTCTTCGCGGCCTCGAGCGTGAGCGCCTTCTTGTCGGCGAGCTGCGCCGACGCGTCGGCGGCCGCGAGCGAGACGGCAAGGATCGAGAGCCCGACGAGGAATCCTCTGAGCGTGGACATGATGCCCCTCCTCTCTGTGATGGACGATTCAGGCCTTTCCCTCGAGCGCGCGCCTGAGCTGGTCCAGGTGATTGTCGTCGTGCCACGCCATCAGCGTGACGAAGTCGTCCACCGTCATCGGGCCGCGCGTGGGGTGGAGGCCGCCCCGCGTCCACTGCTCGGGCGTGAGCTTTCCGAGGTAGGCGAGCATCTCCTCGCGGCGCTTGCGGAAGGCGCCGAGCGCCTCGGCGGCGTCGTTCCTGAGGTACTGACGCTCCTCGGCCCAGCGGTCGGGGGTCGCCGGGGTGAGCGCCGGGAGCTTCGGCTCGTCCGTGGCCATGATCATCTCGAAGCGGCCCATAAACAGCTCCTCGGTGTCGCGGAGGTGGCAGACGACCTCCTTGGCCGCCCAGTTCTTCGCGTCGGGCCGGCGCGACAGCGTGGTCTCGCTCTGGCCGCGGATTGCGGCGGCCAAGTCGTCGGCGGTGCGGGCCATGCGCTCGAGGCGCTCGGCCCGGGGCAGCTTCGCGTACTCCTCCATCGTCGGCATAGAGGTCGCTCCGTAATGCCCTGATACACCGCCGCTACAGTGCAGTCAAGCGCCATGTTGACCCTTTCTCTCGGGACGAGGGAGAGGGAGCGGATTCCCGGGAGAGGCAGAAGAGCAGGCGGTAGAGGCTGAGCGCAATTTCCCCGGAGGCGCCGCGACGGCCGAGGGCGTTCGGGCTCAGATGGTCGTGGCAGGCGGCTTCCACAGCTTCACTCTCCGTTCCCTCCACGAGGACGACCCAGCGTGCGATGTCGTCTTCCTGCGTGCGAAGCTTCCGCTCCTCGGTTGGGACCCGGGTCGCCGAAAGGTCAGCCTCGCAGAGGTGAGCCCCCACGAGGCCGGGGCGCTCGACGAGCGCGGGCAGAGAGGTCCCCGTGAGCCACGCCCGCAGCTCCTCCTCACGGCCGGGCAGCGGCCCCAGCCGAAGCGTCGCCAGGACGCCTCCCATCCCGCGGCCCAGGCTTTCCGTGATCCGACACGCCGTTCGGATGGTGTTCCTGAAGAGCGGCAGTGCGCGTCGGGTCCAGGGAGTGGGATCATTCAATCGCGCCAGGTACGCGGGACTGGCCAGTGTCTCCACCGTCTCGGTCTCGTAGAGCGTGAAATACTTCGGGCTCCCCCGGAGCGCCACGTAGCGGCGGCCGCGAAGGAAGCCGCCGACGCCGACCCGCTCCGGGACGTGCTCGCGGGTGTGCCAGTGGTTGAATTCGGCGTCCCCGCCGGGCGCGATGTCGTTCCAGACGGCCAGGATTCCCCCGCCCAGCAGTCCCATAGGGGCGACCCTAACGATGGAGGCGTCGTCCCGTCAAGGGGGAACTTCCTGTGATAGAGTGCCGGGGGACCGGTCATGGCCACGGCGCTGCTCTGCCTGATGATCTTCTGCAACACCTTCTCCATCGGGGCCTTCGGCCCGCTCCTCCCGGAGATCGCCCGGGCCCAGGGCTTCGCGGACTGGCAGCTGGGAGTGCTCGCCGGCGCCTTCGGGTTCGCCCGGACGATCCTGGATGTCCCCGCCGGGAGGCTCGCCGGGCGCCGGCTCGGGACGACGCTCGTGACCGCGCCGCTCTTCCTGCTCGTCGGGGTATTGCTCCTCGGCAGCGCCGGGCCCATCGAGCTGCTCGTGGCCGGCCGCTTCCTGATCGGGGCCGGGCATGCTCTCGGGATGGTGGGCGGGCTGACGGCCCTCCTCGAGCGGAGCGAGGGGGCCGCCTTCAGGCTCAACACCTTCGAGTTCTCCGGAATGCTCGGGATCCTCGGAGGGATCACGGTGGCGGGGCTGCTGCCGGCGGCCTGGAGCTGGAACCGCTCCCTCCTCGTGGCGTGCAGCCCGCAGCTCGTCATGCTGGGGCTCCTGCCCGTCTTCTGGCGCCGCTTTCCCGACGAGAGGAGGCGGGAGCCGGCCGGTCGGGCAGTGGAGTCTCCGCGACCGGAGGCGCCGCCCCAATGGCAGCCCATCGTGACGGGGATGTTCGTGGTCGGCGCGGTGATCGCCTTCGCCTGGTCCTCGGTGAGCCAGTTCCTGATCCCGCTCCGCGGCACGCGGGAGTTCGGCCTCGACCGCGCCGGCAACTCCCGAATGCTCGCCATTCCCCAGGTCGTCGACCTGGTGGCGCTTCTCCCAGTCGGGTACCTGGCCGACAGGCTGGGCAGCCGGGCGGTGCTGGGCGGGGTGTGCCTGGCGCTCGGGATCGGCACGGTCTTCGTGGGCCTGGGCCCCTTTCCCCTGTTCGCCCTGGGCGGGGGCCTCTTCGGCCTGGGGCTGGCCGGGTGGATGCTCCCCATGGGCGTGTTGCGCGAGCACACGCCGGTGAGGGCCCTCGGCTGGCGGACCGGTTTGTATCGCGTCGGAGTGGACGCCGGGATCTTCCTCGGGCCCCTGGTGAGCGGCTTCCTGGGGGAGGCCGGTGCGGGCTACTTCGTGGCCCTGATCGGCGTGGTGACGCTCGTGGCGGGAGTCCGTCTACTCTGGGGCCGCCTCGGCTGAGGTCACCGCCGAGACCGCTTCCTGACCAAGGGAGGTTCCATGCCACACGATCCGCCGGTGCCTGAAGCCTTCGAGCGTGAGTTTGCCGGCCTGGAAGAGCAGCGGTCCAGCCGGCCCGGGACACCCTATCACACCTGCTTTGGGTGCGGCCCTCACCACCCCATCGGCCTCCGGGTGCGCTGCTTCAAGACCGACAGCGGGGTGGTGTCCCCGATCATCATCCCCGAGCGGTTCGCGGGCCCGCCGGGGGCCGCCCATGGGGGAATCGTTGCGGGCTATCTCGACGAGGTCCTCGCCGGCGCGGCGGTCCGCCACGGCGGTCGGATCTATGTCACGGGCGAGCTGACGATCCGCTACGTGAAGCCCGTTCCCGTCGAGACGCCCCTGCTGGGCAAGGCGTGGGTCGTTCAGGATCACGGGAAGTACCTGGACCTCGCGGGGACGCTCGAAGACTATCGGAGCCGCACGATCCTGGCCGAGGGGCGAGGCCGCTTCCTGCCACTGAAGGCCGAAGCGCTCTAGCTGAGTGGGCGACCGACACGCGGCCAGCGGGCCTTCACGGGAATGTTACTCGGCGACGAGACGGTAGCCGACCCCGGACTCGGTCAGCAGGTAGCGGGGCCGTGTGGGGTCTGCCTCGAGCTTCCGTCGTAGCTGACCCATGTAGACGCGGAGGTAGTGGGCCTGATCCGCATGGGACGGTCCCCACACTTCGGTGAGGAGCTGCCTGTGCGTCAGCACCTTGCCGGCGTGACGGATCAGCGTCGTGAGGAGTCGGTACTCGATGGGAGTGAGGTGGACCTCCTGTCCCGCGAGGGTGACGCCCCGGCGTGCGAGATCGACCTGGAGATCGCCGACGGAAAAGACCGCTTCGTCTGCCCGGGCGATGCCGGCGGCGTGCCGCAGGGCGACCCGAATTCGCGCGAGCAACTCCCCCGGCGCGAAGGGCTTGCTCACGTAATCGTCGGCCCCCGCGTCAAGCGCCGCAACCTTGTCCCGCTCCTGGCCGCGTGCAGACAGCACGATGATGGGCACACTCGCCCACTCCCGAAGCCGGCGGATGACCTCCAGGCCATCCATGTCGGGCAACCCGAGGTCGATGATTATGACGTCCGGCTGGCGGGTCGCCGCCTCCACAAGCCCGTCGGCGCCGGTGGGCGCTTCGAAGAGCCGGTAGCCCTGGGCATGGAGCGTGGCGCGCAGGAATCGCCGGATGGGGAGCTCGTCCTCGATGAGGACGATGACCGGCTCACCCATCGGTGTCCACGGCGGGCGGAGCTCCGGTGATGGGGAGGGTGAAGAGGAAGGCCACGCCCCCCTCCGGGAGGTTCTGCGCCCAGATCCGCCCTCCGTGGACGCGGAGGACCCCCCGACAGATGGCCAGGCCCAAACCAGTCCCGCGGGTGGTCGGAGCGGCGCCGCGGTAGAACTTGTCGAAGATCCGAGCTTCCTCTCCTGGCGGCAAGCCGGGGCCGCGATCGGCTACTTCCACGGTGACAGCCCGGTCGGTCGCCGTGGCGATGATCGAGATCGGGCTCCCCGGTGGCGTGTACTTGAGGGCGTTGTCGAGGAGGTTCACGAGGACCTGCTCGATCAGCACGTCGTCCATCGTGACGAGCGGCAAATCGGCAGGTACTCGCGTGTAGATAGAACGGCCCGCGAGGCGCTTTCCGAGCCGGCTCAGCGCCGCTCCGATCACCTCTTCAATCGAATGCCACTCTTTCCTCAGCTCCAGGGCTCCTGACTCGAGGCGCGTCATCTCGAGTAAGTTCTGCACCAGGCGGGTCAGGCGTTCCGCCTCCTCGTGGACGGATTCAAGCAGCTCCTGGCGCGTGCCCGGATCGAGACGCGCCCCCTCTTCGAGCAGGGTGCTTGCGGCGCCGGTAATGGCGGCCAGCGGGGTCTTGAGATCGTGCGACACCGAGCTGAGGAGTGTGTTGCGGAGCCGCTCCGCTTCGATGCGGAGCCTGACCTCCTGCGCCTCGTCAGCAAGTTGGGCTCGCTCGATGGCGAGCGCCGTCTGGTTCGCGAAGGTCTCGAGCTGGTGGAGCTGCCCAGGGTCCCTGAAGACGTGCCGGTTCGCCGGTCGAAGGCCGATGACGCCGACCGGTCCGCGGGAGGCGAGGAGCGGCAGGTAGAAGGCAGAGGTGCTGGGGTGGTCCGGCGTTCCGTGGCCCGCGGGTTGGCGGCGGTCATACGCCGACTGGGCGGCGGCTAACTCACCCGCATCCAGCTCGAACTGAGCCGCGACCCCGGGGAACGGAGCGAGACGTCGGCTCCCGTCGGGGAGGAGTGGGACCACCTGACTGCTGAAGACCTCGGCAATGTGTCGCGCCGCGATGTCAAGAAGCGCGTCGACCCCTCGCGTGCTCGCGAGTTCACGGCTCATGGCGTACAGCGCTGCCGTCCGCTGCTCGCGCTGCCGCGCGGTCTCCGCCTGGGCTCGCATTCGAGCGGTCAGACCGCTGATCAGAAGGGCGACGACGAACATGACGAGGAAGGTCAGCGTGTAGCGTATGTCGGACACCGCGAAAGTGAAATATGGCGACACAAAGAAGAAGTCGAAGGCGGCGACGCTGAGCACGGAAGCCAGAAGGGACGGACCGCGCCCCTGGCGGACCGCGACCACCATGATGCCGAGCAGGTACAGCATGATCAGATCGGCCGAGGCCAGCAGCGAACGAGCCGCCCATGCCACGCCCGTAATGATGACGACCGTGACCGCTGCCTCGGCGTAAGCCGGCCAGTCAAAACGACGTCTCACCGACGCACTCCTGGTGTTTCCGCCATCGAAAATGGACGGTTTCAAATTTTACACGATCGGCGGGGCATTATGAGCGACCAGTTCAAGTTCGGCAGGGAGGGTCTTTACACGTTCTTGAGGTGGGAGGGCGCAGTCTTTACGGCTTCGTGATGGGCAGTCCGCTAGAGTGGGGATCTTGGGAGGAGTCCCTGACCTCGTATGCGGCTTGCCTTTCTGAAGCGGTGGCTGGTTGGCCCGCCGATGCCGCTCGCCCAGGCGCGACACGAGCGGCTCGGGAAATCGGTGGCGCTCGCCGTGTTCGCCTCCGACCCGTTGTCGTCGGTCGCGTATGCCACCGAGGAAATCCTGCTGGTTCTCATCCTCGCCGGCAGCGCCGCGCTCAGCTACTCACTCCCCATTGCGTTCGGTATCGCCGCGCTGCTGGCTGTGGTCGTCGTTTCGTACCGGCAAACGGTCGCCGCCTATCCTCAGGGGGGCGGCGCCTATCTTGTCGCAAAGAACAACCTCGGCCTTTTCCCTGCGCTCACGGCAGCCTCGGCCCTGCTCACCGACTACGTTCTGACGGTCGCTGTATCGGTCGCAGCCGGAATCGCCGCGGTGACGTCTGCGGTCCCTGCGCTTGTTCCCTACCGCGTGACGTTGTGCGTCCTGGCGATCGTCGGAGTCGCTCTCGGCAATCTCCGCGGCGTCCGCGAGTCCGGAAGGTTGTTCGCCGCGCCGACCTACTTCTTCGTCGTCAGCGTTTTGGGGATGGTCGGGTACGGCCTCGTCGCGGCCGCATTCGGTCTGCTGCCCGAGGCCCCGTACGAGCCCCATCCGCCGGGTCTCGAAGGCCTCGGGCTGTTCCTCCTCCTGAGAGCGTACGCCGCGGGCTGCACCGCCCTGACAGGCGTCGAGGCCGTCTCGAACGGGGTGCCAGCCCTGAGGCCGCCGGAAGGACGTAACGGCCAGATCGTTATGACCTGGCTCGGCGTGATCTCCATCACGATGTTCCTGGGGATCACGTACCTCGCGTACGACTTCGGGGTCATCCCGGGTGGCGACGAGACCGTCCTCTCGAAGATCGCCCGCCGGGTGTTCGGGGCGGGGATGCTGTACTACTGCGTCCAGGCGGCGACCATGCTGATCCTGCTCCTTGCAGCCAACACCTCCTACGCGGGCTTTCCGACGCTCTCGTCGATCCTCGCGCGCGACCGCTTCATGCCCAGGCAGTTTGCCAACCAGGGCGACCGCCTTGTCTTCTCGAACGGGATCCTGATCCTCAGCGGGTTCGCGATCCTCTTGATCGTCGTGTTCGGGGGCGACACTCACGCCCTTCTGCCCCTCTACGCCATCGGCGTGTTCATCTCCTTCACCCTTTCGCAGAGCGGCATGGTGCGGCACTGGCTCCGGCTCAGGGAGAAGGGCTGGCGCTGGCGCATGTGGGTCAACGGGGTGGGGGCGCTCGTAACCGGTGTCGTCCTCCTCACGCTCGCCGGGACGAAGTTCGCGGAGGGTGCCTGGATCGTCGTCGTGGTCATTCCGCTTCTGGTGGTTATCTTCATCGTCATTCACCGCCACTATGGGGAGGTTGCCCTGGAGCTTTCACTGGAGAGGCTCGAAGGTCCGCCCCCCATGCAACACACGGTGTTGATTCTCGTCGGGGATGTCCACCGGGGTGTGGTGCGCGCCGTGCAGTATGCGAAGACCCTTGCCCAGGGCGCAGCGCTCCGGGCCGTGTTCGTCGAGACCGACCCGGCTCGCACGCGGAGAATCGAGGAGCGGTGGGCCCAGTGGGGCCTGGGCGTCCCTCTTGTGATCCTTACGTCGCCCTACCGGTCGCTCCTGCGCCCTTTTCTCGAGTACCTGGATCAGCTTCAAAAGGGCGGGGGGGATCACATGGTCACCGTGGTGCTGCCGGAATTCATCCCGCGCCGGTGGTGGCAACACCTGCTCCACAACCAGACGGCGCTCCTGATCAAGGGCGCTCTCCTGTTCCGAAGCAATACTGTGGTCGTTGACGTCCCATACCTGCTGAAAGGCTAGGGCTCGTCTTGCGGGCGGGGCACCTCCTGAAAGACGTCCTCCACGCCATCGCCGCCGGCGCTTTCCATCCCATCGTCGGCCGGCACCGCCAGGCGTGTCCCTACCGGGGCGGTGCTGGGCGTGGGATTGAAAGCGACCCTTGCCCATCGGGAGGCGCACCCGCCTGGGACGCATTGACAATGCATTGGCATCAGGCTAGTCTGGATTTAGGACCGCCGTGTGCGTATCTCCGAGATTGAATGGACCGAAGGGGATGTGGCGCATCTCGCCCGTCATGACGTTAGGCCGGACGAGGTCGAAGAAGTCCTGGCCGGCAGTCCACTGTGGCGGCGCGGGCGGAAGCACCCGGAGACCGGGCGGAAGAGCCTGTACGTACTGGGGAAGACGGATGGAGGGCGGTATCTCTTCGTCGTCCTCTCCCCGCGGGGGCGGGAGCGCGCCCGGTGTGTGACAGCGATGGACATGGATGAGAAGGCCAGGCGGTACTACGATCGCCACAGGAGGTAGGCGCATGGTCAGGGTAACTTCTCAGCGACGCCGGCTGCCGGCGTTCCGGACGGACGAGGAAGAGCGGGCCTTCTGGGAGACCCATGGACCGGGCGACTACGTGGGGGCGCTTGTGCCCGAGCGAGTTCAGCTATCCCGCCGGATCCGGGCGCGGGTCAGGGAGCGCAAGAAGAATCTGACGCTCAGGATGGAACCCTCCCGGGTGCGGGAGATCAAGGCGGTCGCGCGGGACCTGGGGGTCCCCTATCAGACCCTGATGCGGATGTGGATCGTCGAGCGGCTCCGCCGAGAGAAGGCCGGGTAGCAGTCCTCCACGCCATCGCCGCCGGCGCCTTCCACCCGGTCGTGGGCTCTCACTGCCAGGCGTGTCCGTACCAGAGCCGGCGCTCCGCTCACCGCTGAAACCGCCCGCTTACCCCCCCCTGAGGCCTACACCCCCAAGCACCTCGCCGAGAAGATCCTGACCTCGCGGAGGGAGCTTAGAAACCGGTGAACTGCTCGAGGCCTTCTTCATCGGAAGCCTCGCCCTGAGGAGCTCTTAGCGGCGGGTCGGCTCGCCGTCGTGGACATCAAAACCGTGGCCCGAAGGTAGACCGACGTCGGGTCGAGGCCCCCCTGCAGCTCATCCGGCCTAGAAATTTGATGCGATCGCCGGATTGACCCCGGTCCGTCCCGCCTGCGAAGTTTCATCCCAAATACAGCATTCAGTATGCAACCTCTGCGAACGCGAAAGTCGGCCGTCGGTCCACTGAAACGGATCCGCCTGGTTGACGAGGCGGCTCGGGCCCTCCGGGAGGCGATCCTGAGGGGGGAGCTCCCGCCCGGAACACGGCTCAGGCAGCTCCAGCTGGCGGCCCGCCTCGGCATCAGCCGCACCCCGCTCCGTGAAGCCCTGATGAAGCTCGAGCAGGAGGGGCTCATCGAACTCCTCCCCAGCCTCGGGCTTCGGGTGGCCGTTCTCAACCTGGACGAGGCGGTGGAGCTGTACGACCTCCGGGAAGTTCTGGATGGTCTCGCGGCCCGGCTGGCAGCCCAGCGGATCGCCGAGCGGGGACTCCGGGACCTGGAGCGCCACCTGACGAAAATGAAAGATTCCCTGACCCGGCAGGAACCCCACATCTGGTTCAGCGCCCACGTGGCTTTCCACGATGAAATCTTCCGAGCCAGCGGCAACGGGCGGCTTCAGGCTTTCTCCTCGGTGGTGCGTCTCTCGATCCAGCGCTTCCACCCGATCCTGCTGGCAACGCCGAACCGTCTGGTCGATGCCTACCGGGAGCATCACGAGATTCTTGAAGCCATCCGAGCCCGCGCCGCCGAGGCCGCCGAGAGATTGGCCCGGGCCCACATCGCGAATGCCAAAGAAATCGTGTTGAAGGTGATCTCCGGGGCGCCCCCGGTCGGCGCCGTGCCCTAAGAGGCGCGATGGGCCCCTCCAGCTCAGACTTCCCGCTGACGATCCGGATGATGGCTCCCTCGCCTGACGCCAAGACCACGTCCTTCTGGGCCAAGACGCTGACCCCCGGCACGGAATCCGGGTCAGGGGATTCCCCGGACCTCCGCCGCCTGCGCGAACTGAGAAAGGGGGCCGTGGCCCGGCTCCCCGAGCTGGCGGAACGGTTTTCCCGGGCGCTGGCGGATCGGCCGGGGGTTTCCGTCCGCTTCGCCAATTCCCCGGCTGAGGTTGTCGAGGCCGTCGCCGCCCTTGCCGAGCCCGGGCGGGTCGTCGCGGTCAACAAATCGGGCGTCCTCGCCACGGAGCTCTTGGGAGCGCTGACGGCGCGGGGCCTTCACGTGATCGACACGTACGGCGAGTCGGCCTCGGGAGCCAGGGAGGCGGCGCCGTGGACGCTTCCCCCCCTCGAGCCCGCCGAGATCGCCGCCTCCTTCGGAGTCGAAGCGTGGGCCCCGAACGGGGGGCCCAGGCGGAACCTGGTCGCGCTTGTCGGCGTGAGCGCTGCGGCGGCCGAGGACGGCTCGACGTATTTCCTCCAACATTTCACCAATATCTCCGCCCTTCTCGAGGAAGCCCGGGCCATTGTTCTGGTCGTGCCCCTCGACAAGATTGTTCCGACTCCCGGCGAGGCGCTCCTCCAGCTCCGCGTCATGGCGAGCCACGGCCTCGTCCCGGCTCTCGTCGAGATCGGCCGGCGGGCGAAGGAGGCCGGCATTGTTCCGCCGGCGCCACCTCTTCGCGAGGTCTCCGAGGAGAGACCGGTTCAAATCTTCCTCCTCGATCATGGCCGGAGCGACCTGGCCCGGGGTGAGGGGGGGGACCTCCTGGAGTGCATCGGGTGCCGGGCCTGTGTGGTCCCGTGCCCCACGCACCGGTACTTCGGCGGCCCCACGCGGCAGAACCCGCGCGAGTACGCCCTCGGCCGGCTCCTGGGTCGGGGTCCCGACGTCGACCTCTGTGTCCTCTGTAACATGTGCTACGCGGCCTGCCCCGTCGGGATCAACATCCCGCGTCACCTGGCGACGGCCAAGGCCGCCGATGCGGCGGCGGCGGGCCCGAGCCTCCAGCGCTTCCTTCTCGGGAATCCGGAGGTTCTCGACAAGCTTGCCGCGCCCGTGGCGCCGCTGGCGAACCTCGCCCTCAGCCTCCGCCCCCTCCGGTCCCTGCTGGAGCGGTGTGCGGGAATTGCCCGCGAGCGTCCCCTCCCGACATTCGCGAGGGAGAGCTTTCCGGTCTGGTTCGGGAAGCGGCGTCCAATCCCCGATCGTCGATCACGCCGGCGGGTCGCCTTCTACGCGGGTTGCTATACGAATTTCAACGACCCTCGGGTGGGCCGTGCGGCGGTCCGCGTCCTCGAACGGAACGGGGTGACGGTGCAGTATCCGCCCCAACGCTGTTGCGGGGTGCCTCACCTGGCCAACGGCCGGAAGGACGCCGCCGTTGCGGTGGCCCGGTTCAACCTCAAGAGCCTCGCCGACGCGGTGGCCGACGGGTGCGACATCGTGACCACGTGCACGACGTGTCACTTCGCCTTGACCAAAGAGTATCGCGACCTCCTCGGCGCCGAAGCCGAGGCCGTTGCGAGCCGGACCTTCGACGCCAGCGAGTACCTGCTCGCGATGCACCGGGCCGGTGACCTGGACGTGCGAAGCCTCTCCTCGCGCCCGGCCCTTGCCCTGCACCATACCCCGTGCCACGCCAGGGTCGGACACCTCGCGGGAACCGCCCCCCGCCTGATGCGGCTGATCCCGGGCCTGGAAGTTCAGGAGGTGGACCGCGGCTGTTGCGGGATGGCCGGGACATTCGGCATGAAGCGGCAGCATTACGCCCGGTCCATGGAAGTTGGAGCCCCCGTCTTCGACGCCTTCCGCGGGGCCCACGCCGCGTTCGCCACGACGGACTGTCCGACCTGCACCCTTCAGATCTCCCACGCCACGGACCGCGAGGTGACTCACCCCCTCGTGCTCCTCGATCGCGCCTACGGGGGGTGGCTCGGCCATGAGTGAGGCCGTCGTCGGGACGAAGACGGTCGCCGAGATCAACGAGCGGCTCCGGCGAGGGGAGGCGGTGGTCCTGACGGCCCACGAGCTGAAGGAGGAGGTCAGGCGGGGTCGCCGGTTCGAGGTCGAGGACGTGGACGTGGTGACGACGGGCTCACGCGGTCCCATGTCGGGGACGGCGGCGGCTCTGTCGTTCCCCCTCAGCGGGTGGCGCGGGTCGGGGGGACGCCTTCGGGTCTGGATGAACGGGGTCCCGGCCTTCCCGGGTCCGGCGACGAGCGAGGGAGAGGACACCCTGGACGTGGTGGTCTACGGGACGGCGGCGAGCCGCTATGAGCCGCGCCGCTACGGCGGGGGCCATCTCTTCCGCGAGCTCGTCGAGGGGAAGCCGATCCACGTCGAGATCACGGCGGCGGGACACCCCGCCATCCGACGAACGGTGACGATCCACGACTTCAACTTCGCCCGTCTCTACAGCGTGCGGAACGCCTTCAGAAACTACACGGCGTTCGCCAACTTTAGGGGGACCAGGCCCCTGGAAACGATCTTCGGGTTCCGGCCGATGGGGCCGGAGACGGGCATCACCGTCGTCGGCTCGGGTGAGACGAACCCGCTGCAGAACGACCCGGAGCTGCGGGTGATCCGGCTCGGCACCCGGATCCTCGTCAACGGAGCCCCGGGCATCGTGGTCGGGGCCGGAACGCGCAGCTCTCCGGCGCGGCCGAATCTCTCGCTGGTCGCCGACATGGTCGGGATGGACCCGGAGTACATGGGCGGGTTCATGACCGATGCGGGGGTGGAAGTCCTCAACGCCATCGCGGTGCCCATCCCGATCCTGGACGAGGCGACGCTCCGCGGAGTCCTCGAGGCCCGGGACGAGACGATCCGGCTCCCCGTGGCGGATGTCAGCGACCGGCTCCCCTTCACGGAGACGACCTACGCCGAGGTGTGGCGTGGCCCCGACCTCCAGGTCCGCTACGACCCGGCCAAGTGCGTCACGTGCAGCTTCGCCTGCGTCGCCGAGCACTACTGTCCGGTGGGGGCGATCGTGTGGAGTGACAAGCGCCATGACGATGCGCTCTGCCTTGCCTGCGGGGCCTGCACGGTCAACTGCGTGGGCGGCGCCTTCACCGCCGAGCTGGGCCAGCTCACCGTGGATGGGCGGAAAGTCCCGATCACGTTTCGCCAGAGCGACCGGCGGAGAGCGATGAAGATCGCCGACCTCCTCAGGGACCGGATGCGTCGGGGTGAATTCCTCCTCGGCGACCTGGGGGATCGGATCGAGCACCGGCTTCCCGGACCCTGACGTGATGCTCCCAGGGGCAGAAAAGCGGCAGGAGAGCGTCCGGCCCCATGATCGGGTGGTGAGGACCACGTGCACCCTCTGCCCCGCCGGATGCGGGATGAAGATCATGCTTCTGGATGGCCGGATCGTGGACATCTGGGGGGACGAAGCCCACCCCCTCAACAAGGGCTCGCTCTGTGCCCTGGGTTCCGCCGCCGGCCAACTCGTCCAGAGCCCCGGCCGCATCCTCCACCCTCGCCTCCGGGAGCGCCGGGACGGCGCTTGTCGTGAGACCTCGTGGGAGGAGGCCCTCGATCTCGTGGCGGGCAAGATCCGGACCCTGACCCGGCAACGGGGCCCGGGGTCGGTGGTCATCGGACAGGGAGGACGAGTCGGCTTCGGAAGCCTCCTGAGCGCCCGGCGATTGGCCCGCCTGGCCGGGCTGGCTTACGCGGATCGAGAGGAATCCGATCCGGCGAGGCTGCTGAGCCTCTATGCCGCCGCGCCGCCGCCTCCCGAATGGGTGAAGGCGCGCGTGATCCTCCTCGTGGGAGCCGATCCCGCCTCCACCGAAGTGGTGACCATGGGGTGGATCGTTGACGCTCGCCTCCGGGGGACCGCGGTGGTCGTTCTCGACTCCCGGCCGACTCAGACCGGAGCAAAGGCGACCCGCGTCCTTCCCGTCAGACCGGGGGCCTGGGGGGTGTTGCTTGTCGCCCTCGCCAACGCCGTCCTTGATACGAACCGGGATGACGCTGAGTTCCTCCGGGAGGCTGTCGTCGATGCCGATTCCTGGCTGGCTGCCTGTGGGGTCGTCACCCCCGAAGCCGCGGCCGCGGCCACCGGGGTCGGCGCATCCACCATCCGAGAGGTGGCGGCCATCCTCCGAGACGCCTTCCCGGCCCTCGTCATCGTCGATCATCGGCCTCTGGGGGCCGGCGCGGAACGGACGGCCCGAGCGGCGCTCGGGCTCTTGTCTCTGCTCGGGAGTCTCGGCGTCCCGGGAGGCGGTCTCGTGTGTCTTGGGGGGCCGGCTCCTCCCGTCTGCTCAGGCGCCGAGCTTCAGGCGGAGCCGACGAGGGGCGACTCACGCCCGGCGGCGCTCATCTGGGAGCCCGGAGATCCGGTGAGCGTCGCCGACGGACAGTGGGGGGCCGTGCTGGCTCAAGGGATGGAATTCGTGGTGGCGCTGACCGCTTTTTCCGACCCTCGGAGCTGCTCGGCCGACGTGGTCCTCCCGACCGGACTCTGGCTCGAATACCCCGGAGTGGTGCACCGGGGCACTGCGCGGGCCTTCCAGTGGCATTCGGAAATCGCACCGCCCCCGGGGGAGGCCCGTCCGGGAGCGTGGATCTGGGCCGCTCTCGCCGACTGGCTGGAAGTGGGCCAGCGATTTCCCTGGCGGCGAGCCGACGGCACGATCGACTACGGGACAATGTCTGACTTTTTCCTCTCCCAGGAGCCGTCCACCGCGGGACTGAGCCGGGCTCTCCTTGACCCCGAGATGAACCCGCCTGGAGGCGTCCTCTGGCCTGTCGACCGCGGGTCTCCCATCGGGCTTGAGCCGGGAGCGACGATCAGGGGAGCCTGGCGCCCGTGGGACCGCGGCCGAGGCTGGCCACGGCAGGGAGAACGCCCGATCGAAATCGGCCTCACTCCGGAGGACGCGCGCGCCATGCTGGCCCGGGCATCGGTGACGGCGGACACGTCGCTGCCATCGGTCGTATCCGTGGACAGGGACTTCGGCGGGTATAGGCCGACTGCCGACGCCTGGCCCTGGATTGCGGGGCTCCTCGGATGAGCTACCTCTTCATCGGGACCCCCCTCCGAGATGCCGTTCAGGCGCCGGCGAACGAGGACGGGGCCATCCTCGGGCTCGCCATCGACCTCGATCGGTGCATCGCGTGCCGCGCGTGTGAAGTCCACTGCCAGCTCGAACACGACCTCCCCCCCGAGGTCAGGCCGATGCAGGTCGTGTCGGTCCTCCCCTTCGCGTGCGCCCACTGCGCCGATCCGCCGTGCGCCGCCGTCTGTCCCACCGGCGCCATCGCCAAGCGGGCCGACGGCCTGGTTCTTTTGGATGAGGCGCGGTGCATCGGGTGCCGCTTCTGCATCGTGGCGTGCCCCTATGGGTCGCCGAAGTACGATGCGCGAGGGAATCGGGTGGTGAAGTGTGACCTCTGCGTCACGCGGATGGACTGGGGGTACTGGCCGGCCTGCGCCACCAAGTGCAGCATGAAGGCGATTCACCTGCTGGACCCCGAGCGGCTCCGCCGCCTTCGTGCCGAAAACCGGGTGCGCGGCGGGGGCGAGCTGATCCTGGACGGGGCGGGCTCGGGAACGGGGGTTCAGCGATGACCCCCAAAGAGCGCATCCTCGGGATTCTCAGGGGCGACCGCTCGATGAGGCCCGTGCTCTGGATCCCTGTCAACGGCACCGTGACGGAGGGCATGGACGCCTGCGGCGCCGCGTGGCCCCACGCCCACTGGGATCCCGCGCTGATGGCGCGCTTGGCCGAGGCGACCTATGAGCTCACCGGATGCCCCACCTGCACGATCCCCTTCTGCCTGACGCTGGAGGCCGAAGCGCTGGGCGCGGGTGTCGGCCTCGGGACGCGCTCGACCCAACCCCAGGTGAAGCGGCACCTCGAGGTCTCGATGGACGCGTTTACGCCGCCGTCCGACTTCCTGGCACGCGGACGGATTCCGGTGGTCCTCGAGGCGGTCGAGCGCCTGGCCCGCTCGACCGGCCGTGTCCAACCCGTCAACATGAAGATCGTCGGACCCTTCACGCTCGCCGCGGCGCTCTTCGGTGCCGAGGCGCTGCTCCTGGCCACGATCGACGATCCTGAGGGCGTGGCCCGACTCCTGGATCGCCTGCTTCCCTTCTCGGTGGAGTTGGCCCGGGCTGCGCTTGCGAGGGGGGCGGATGTCATCACGGTGCCCGACCCGGTGGCGAGCGGAGACCTCATCAGCCCCGTGATGTACGCGGAGCTGGTGCTTCCCGCGCACGTCAGCCTCCTGAGCCAGATCGACGCCCCCAGGGTGCTTCACATCTGCGGAGACACGGCCGCTCAGATCCCCCACATCCGACGAGCCGGCGTCCACGCCTTCTCGTTTGAGGAGAAGGTCCCGGTGCGGCAGGCCCGCGCCGCCCTGGGCGAGGGGATCGGTGCGATCGGCAACCTGTCGGCGTTCGGCGCGCTCCTCACCGGCTCGCCCGATGCGGTGCGGAGTGAGGCCCGGCGGTGCCTCGCCGACGGTATTGACGTGCTCTCGTCGGGTTGCGGCCTCTCTCCGCTGTCACCGCTGGACAATGTCCGGGCGCTCGTCGAAGCCGTGAAGGAGCACGAGGCAAGGCCGTGAGACAGGGACTCGACCCCGAGATCGAGGAGTACCGCAGCCACGTCGACGCGAGGGATCTCGTCGGCTTTCGGGTCGTCCTGAAGGAGTCGGATCTGGCCATCGCCTGCGAGGGACGGCTCCAGGGGGAGGCCCTGGCGGCCCTGGGACGCCATCGGCGCGATCTCGAGAGCTATCTCAAGGAGTATCCGGAGCTTCTCTGTTCGCTGGAGCCGGTTTCGGTCCATCCCAGGGCTCCTGGGATCGTCCGGGTCATGGCCGAGGCGGCGCGGCGGGCGGGGGTCGGCCCCATGGCGGCTGTCGCCGGCGCGCTTGCTGAAGCGGTCGGGCGAACGCTCCTTCGCCGAAGTCGGGAGGTGATCGTGGAGAACGGCGGCGATCTCTTCTGCGCCGTCCGCCGGCCCCGCACCGTGGCCCTCGACGCGGGGCCATCCCCGCTCAGCTACACGCTCGGCCTCCGAATTCGCCCCGAGATGGGTCCGGTCGGGATCTGTACCTCCTCGGGGACGGTTGGCGGCTCGCTCAGCTTTGGCCGGGCCGACGCCGTCACGATCGTGGCCCGGGGAGCCGCTCTGGCCGATGCCGCGGCCACGGCGGTGGGCAACCTGGTCCAGGGGGCGGCGGAGATCGAGGCAGGTCTGAGCCGGGCGCAGGCGATCCCTGGCGTGCTGGGCATCGTGATCGTGGTCGGCGCCCACCTGGGAGCCTGGGGGGCCATCGAGCTCGTGGAGATCGGGCTATGACCGGGTTGACGAAACCGAAGACCGTGGCGGAGATCAACGAGCGCCTTCGTCGCGGCGAGGCGGTGGTCCTGACGGCTCAGGAGTTCAAGGCGGAGGTTCGCCGGGGCGTTCGCGAACGCCTGGAAGACGTGGATGTGGTCACGACGGCGTCCCACGGGGTCATGTCGGGGACCGCCGCGGTCTTCAGCGTTCCGGTCTCCGGCCGGGGCGTCTTCTCGCGGGCCACGCGGGCGTGGCTGAATGGCGTGCCGGCCTTCCCGGGACCGGCGCCGAACGAGCGCCTCGGCTATGTGGACCTGATGGTCTACGGGACGACTCCGAGCCGGGACGCGCCGGGCCGCTACGGCGGGGGGCACCTCTTCAGGGACCTGGTGGAGGGCAAGGAGGTCCAGATCGAGATCGTGACCGACGAGGACCGGCCCCTGAGCCGCCGGTTCACCCTGGAGGAGCTCGACTTCGCCAGGATGTACAACTTTCGAAACGCCTACAGGAATTACATGGCCTTCGGGAACTTCAAGGGCCACTCGCCGATCTCCACCATCTTTGGCTTCCGTCCCATGGGCCCGGAGTCCGGCGTGACCACGGTCGGCACAGGGGAGCTGAACCCGCTTCAAAACGACCCGGAGCTCCGCACGATCGGGGTCGGGACCCGGATCCTGGTCAACGAGGCGCCCGGCCTCGTGGTCGGCTGCGGGACACGCAGCGGGCCGGACCGCCCGAACCTCTCCGTGGTCGCGGACATGTTCACGATGAACCCACGCTACATGGGAGGCTTCATCACCGGCGGCGGCGTCGAGGTGCTCAACGCCGTGGCGATCCCGATTCCTGTCCTGAACGACGCGGTCCTCCGGGCCCTGAGCCACTGCCTGGATGAGAAGATCTCCCTGCCCGTGGCGGACCTGAGCGACCGCCTCCCGCTCGCCGAGGTGACGTACGCGGAGGTCTGGCAGGGGCGGGACCTGACCATCGCGTTCGATCCGACTCGCCGCTGCCCCGAGTGCGCGGACGCCTGCCCCGCCGAAGCGGCCTGTCCGGTGGAGGCGATCTCGTGGAGGGAGCGCCACCTGGACAAGGAGCGGTGCACCCGCTGCGGCGCCTGCGCGGTGCTCTGCAGGGGTGGGGCCTTCGGGGCGGACCTGGGCCGGATCGAGCTTCTCGGACGGCAGTGGCCGATCACCTTCCGCCTGAGCGACAGGGTCCGGGCGATGGAATTGGCCGAGAGCCTCAAGGGCAGGCTGCTCCGGGGGGAATTTCTCCTCAGCGAGAGCGTCACCCCGATCACGTTCCAACGACCGGGTGCGAAGCCCGGCGACTTCCGGCGGAGCTAACACGGGCCGGGAAAGAAAAGGAGGAGGCGTTATGGAATCCGAAACGTTGACCCACGAGGACCGAGGCGAGGGTTGCCAGCCGACGCGGCGGCAGTTCCTCACGGCGATGGCGGCGGGGAGTGTGGCGGCGACGCTACCGGAACTGCTGACAGGTCGCCCGGCCGCGGCGCAGGGG
>JACQWA010000193.1 GCA_016209425.1 Candidatus Rokuibacteriota bacterium | reverse complement strand
GTCCAGGAGCTCCTCATATCGTCGCAAGAGGTTCATCCGCACCTCTCTGTCCGCATTGTATCTCACGCCCGTTGCCTTGGCCCAGCGGCGTGTTCATTCCCTTCATTCCCCTGGCGCACGAGGGTCGTCCATTTGGGCGAAATCACCCGCCGTGGCGCCATCGCCGCCGGCACTGGCCCGCTGTCGTGCGGGCTTGCCTCAGGGACGAAGGTTCGGATTCTCGACGGAGAGTCCCAGCTTTCTTGTGACCGTCAGAAGTTCCTCGTCGGCTGACACAAAAGTCAGCTTGCTCCCGCGAGGCGGGGGCGGGAGAGTGAGGGCGGTTGCCAGCTGAACGGCATCATAGGCGCGAAGCGGGTGGGCCAGGAGCAGATCCATGGCCTTATGGATGACCCTCGGCTCGGGCGGAATCAGGGCGTAGCTCGTGGCAAATTCCCGGCGGAAAGCTTCCAGGGCCTTGTCTCGCTCCCGAGGACTGGCTTCGCCGGTGCGCCCCTTCCGCATGATCGCAGCGAGCACCTCAACCCCGGAAAGCATGGAAATGAATATCCGGGGTTGCTCGCGGGCGATCAGCTGTCTCACCCCATTCGCTGCCGACTTCTCGGAGGTACCGCTTCACGAGCGCGCTGGCGTCGAAGAAATAGGCGATCACTCAGTGCGCTTCCCGCTCTTCGATGATCAGTGCGGAGGCTGGCTTGCCCGAGACCTCCACGGGAACGAAGTCGGCGAACCTGGGCGCCACGATGGCCTCTCGGCTTTCGGGGGTCGTGAGGCCGAGGCGGAGCAACTCCTCGTAGTACCGTTCCCACGCCTGTTCTTCTGACAATGGGGATCTGGGCGTGACGCCCAATAGTTTGAGGATGGCTTCCTCGGGGACTAGGGACTTGCCCCCCACCTTAACCAGCGGAAGCATGCCGCGTTTCACGAGTTTGTACAGAGTCGCCCTGGAGATTCGGAGACGCTCGCAGACTTCACGGATTGTGAGGAGATTCATATTTGTCTTAAAATGTCAAAATCCGTCTTAAAGGTAAACTATTTGCTTGAATTTGTCAAAGCGAGCAAGGGCGGAAGCTAGCGGTCGAGCTCGACCAGGTATTCTTTGATGCGGCGCGCGTCGGGAGCGTCGGGTTTGAGCCTGAGGTAGGTCTGGAAGGCCTCGCGCGCCCGCTCCCATTCGCCCTGCTGGTAGTAGAGGAAGCCGAGCTGGCGGAACGGGTCCGAATACGTCGGGTCGAGCGTCGCGGCCTCGGTGTAGCGTTCGATGGCCTGCCGGACGAGGACGTCCTTGTCGGCCAGCGCCCTGGCCCGCTGGGCCTGGATCCGGTAGAGGTCGCCGTAGTACAGGTGCGCGACGGGGTCGCGGGGGGTGAGGGCCAGGACCCGATCGAGCTGGGCCCGGGCCAGGTTGAAGCGGCCGGCGCGGATGTCGAGGGCGGCGTTCTCGCGAACGACGGTTCTGAGGCGCAGGCCGAATTCGGGACTGTCCACGATCCGGCTCGAGCCTTGGGCCTCGGCGGCGTAGCGGGTGCGGAGCAGGGAGCTGGTGGTCTCGATTCGCTCGTCCAGGCGTGGGTGGCTGCCGAAGAAGAAATTCTCGAGCCGGCTCGGATCGCCGCCGTCCTTCCGGAGAAGCTCGAAGACCCGGAGAGCCTGCTTGGGATCGTAGCCGGCTTTGACGAACCGGGCCATCCCGTCCTCGTCGGCCTGCCGTTCGAGGTCGCGCCCGTACCCGTTGATGGCGGCGAGCGCCGCCAGCTGGAGCCCGAGCCCCAGAATCGCATTGGCGGTCTGGCTCAGCACCGCCGCTCCCACCACGTTGCCATGCTCGGCCTGCTTGCCGGCCGCCACCGCCACCCCGATGCTGGCCGCGATGGCGAGGACGTTGAGGGCGATCATCTTGTTCCGCGAATCGCGCTGAAACCGGAGCGCGTCCCGGTTCGTGACGTGGGCAAGCTCGTGGCCGAGGATCGTGGCGAGCTGGGCCTCGTTCTCCAGGCGGGCCAGGAGCCCGGTGTGGATGTAGAGCCGGCCGTTCGGCATCGCGAAGGCGTTGAGGGTGGGATCGCGGAAGACGGCGAAGCGGAGACCGGGGCCCCCGGCCTCTTTCACCTCATCGGGCAGGAGCCGGTCGCCGACCCGCGCCAGATACTCCTCGAGCAGCGGATCATCGTAGAGCTTGCCGGACTTCTCGAGCTTGGCCTCTTCCTTTTCCGCCTGGGCCCAGATCTGGCGCTCGTCGGCGGCCATCGTGAACGGTCGTTCGGCGCCGATCGGCGGAACCCGGGCGCTCGCGCAGCCGGCCAGCAGGGCCATCACCTGCGCCACCGCCACGGAACGGAGGAGCGGATGGCGAAGTCTCATCGCTCTGTTTGTCGACGAGCCGGAACGGCGTCGATTATACCACCGAGCGAGAATTCTCTTGGGCCGCCCCCCACCCGGCGTGGTAGGCTGATGCCGAAGGAGGGAAAAACTATGCGACACGCCGTCATCGCCCTCGTCCTGCTGACCGCTGCGGGCTGCGCCTCGGCACCGCCGCGGCCGGTGCAGAGCGGATTCGAGGATATCCCCGTTCCCAAGGGGCTGGCGTTGAAGGCCGACCAGTCCACGATCATCGAATCGCCCAGCGTCAGGGCGGCCCGTCAGGTCTACAAGGGACGAGTCGAGGCCGAAAGCCTCGCCACCGCCTTCCGGACCACGCTGGAGGCCAACGGCTGGCGCCACATCAGCTCCACCAGCGTTCCCGGCCAGGGCACCAGCCAGGTCTACGAGAAGAGTGGCAACTCGCTCCAGGTCCGGATCTACGACGGGTTCTGGACGACCTGGGTGGAGGTGACGGCCATCCGCGTGCTCGCCCCTCCTACCTCTTCCGCTCGCTGAGAGACGGCTCAACTCATCTCCTCTCCCCGCGTTGGGGGAGAGGGCCGGGTAGTGTCTGATGCGCCACCACCGGCCTGCCCCTGGTGGTGCGCGACCCGGAGCGGCTCGCCGACTTTCGGGCCCGGACGTGGGACGACTACTTCGGCTTTTCAGCCCTTTGCTCGTCGGTACTTCGGGACGTGCTCGGTGGCTGAGCTGAACCTGGATCGCCGGTGCGAGCTGGCCGGGCAGATCACGGGGGCTGGGGCCTTGACCGGGTTCGTATCCTGCCATATCGTATCGACATGAGCGAGGAGCTGTCCAAGCGGATCGACGACCTCCACAAGCGCTTCGACGACCTCCGGGCCGACATGAACCAGCGGTTCGGCGAGCTGCGCGAGGAGATGAACTACCGGTTCGAGGGGGCTAACCAGCGGCTCGGCGACATGAACCAGCGGCTCGGCGACATGAACCAGCGGCTCAGCGACATGAACCAGCGGCTCAGCGACATGAACCAGAAGCTCACCACCTTCATGTGGATCGTCTCCGGGTGGTTCACCTTCCTGACTGCCGTTCTTGCCGTTTTCGGCTTCCTTCGCCGGTAACCCGCCCCTTCGACGCACTCCCCCGGGAAGTCTCTGCCCATCGCGGCCGGATTATGAGAGAATGCTTCCCAGGGTACGCCCTCGTGCTCCGATCGAGGCTGAAGCCGGCGAAGATAGCCCTGCCACTGGTGGCCGGATGGGCCCTGGCGGGGTGCGCGAGCCTGCTCCCCGCGAAGTCGCCCGACCCCCCTCCCGACCCCCTCGGTGAACTGAGGACCGAGCTCCAGGAGATTCGGAAAGCTCAGGAGAACGCGACCCGCGCGCTCAGCACTCTCACCTCGGACATCGCGACCCTCCAGAACGCCGTGGCGCGGCTCTCAGCCGAGGCCCGCCAGCGAGAGAGCAATGTGGCTACCCTTCAGGGCAACGTGGCGGAACTCTCGGCCCAGGTGCGGACCCTCTCGGCCGGGACTCCGGTTTCTGTCGCTCCCCTTGCCGGGACCGGCGCGGCCGGGAGGAGCCCGTCCGGGCCGCAGGCCTCCGCGGAGGAGCTCTATGAGTCGGCCCTCCGGCAGTATCGAGCCGGGGAGCTCGATAGCGCCATCCTCCAGCTCTACGACCTGGTCGCGAGCTATCCCCAGCATCGCCTGCGCGACGGCGCCCAGCTTCTGGTGGGTGACATCTACTATCGCCAGAAGGACTACGAAGCGGCCCTGGCCGAGTTTCAGGCCTTGCTGGCGGATCTCCCCCGGAGCGAGAAAGCTCCTGAGGCCCTCCTGAAGAGCGGCCTCTGTTACCGGGCCCTGGGGGACCTGGCGCGCGCGCGCAGCGCCTGGGAGCGGGTGGTGCGCGAGTTCCCGAAGAGCGCGGCCGCCAAGCAAGCGCAAAGCCTGCTGGGTCGGAAAAAAGGGTAGCGGGATGGCCCAGGATACCTCCGGCGAGCCTCGCTGGTATGCCCTGCGCACCCGCTCCCGGCATGAAAAGCGCGTGCGCGACCAGCTCGAGGGGCGTGCCGGGGTCGAGGTGTTCCTCCCGCTCTGGGAGCGTTGGAGCCGGTGGAAGGACCGGAAAAAGAAGGTCCAGTTCCCGCTCTTTTCGGGCTACTGCTTCGTCCGCTTCCAGTACGCCGACCGGCTTCGAGTCCTCAAGGCCTTCGGCGTGGTAGGCCTGGTGGGAATCAACGGGCAGCCCGAGCCGATCCCGGAGGCGGAGATCGACGCGGTCCGCGCTCTCGTCGGGACCAGTCTGCGCTACGACCCCCACCCCTTTTTCACCGAAGGCATGGAGGTGGAGGTGGTCCGGGGGCCCCTGGAGGGCGTGCGGGGGCGGCTCATCCGAAAGGACCGTTCGGCTCGCCTGGTCCTTTCCGTGACGCTGATCCGTCAGTCAGCCGCCGTCGAGATCGATGCCGCCGACGTGGCGCCAGTTTAGCCCCCGGGGGCACAGGCCGC
>JACQWA010000191.1 GCA_016209425.1 Candidatus Rokuibacteriota bacterium | reverse complement strand
TCTGCGCGTAGGTGCTGGCCCGCTCCTTGAGGGTCTCCGCCACCCGGGCCAGCCACGCCCGGTCGGCGGGCACCGGCAGCCCGGCCCGCTCGAGAAACGGCACCAGGTCGTCGGCCAGCCGCCCCGCGGGCAGCCGCTTCATCCAGTGGTTGGACAGCCACTCGAGCTTCGCCCCATCGAACACCGCGCCGGCCGAGCCGACGTGGGCCAGGTCAAAGTGCCGGATCAACTCCTCACGGGAGAAAATCTCCTGATCGCCATGAGACCACCCCAGGCGCGCCAGGTAGTTCAGCATGGCCTCCGGGAGGAAGCCGGCGTCTCTGAAGGCGAGCACCGACGTGGCGCCGTGGCGCTTGGAGAGCCGGCTCCGGTCCGGCCCCAGGATCATCGGGATGTGGGCGAAGGCCGGGACCGGGTACCCGAGGGCCTGGTAGCAGAGGATCTGCTTGGGCGTGTTCGAGAGGTGATCGTTGCCCCGGATGACGTGGGTGATCTTCATCGTCACGTCGTCCACCACCACACAGAAGTTGTACGTCGGCGTCCCGTCGGTGCGGACGAGGATCCAGTCGTCGAGCTGGCTGTGCTCGAACGTGACCGTCCCGTGGATCAGATCATGGACGAGGGTCCTGCCCGAAAAAGGGATCCGGAGGCGCAGCGCGTGAGGGACAGCCGCCGGAACGTCCGCATCCCGGCACTTGCCCGAGTAGCGGAACGTCTCGCCCCGGGCTTGAGCGGCCTTCCGGGCGGCCTCCAGCTCCGCCGGCGGGCAAACGCAGCGATACGCCTCGCCCTCAGCCAGCAGGCGCTCGGCGTGGGCCTTGTAGATCTCCATCCGCTCGGTCTGCCGGTAGCCCGGTGTCGGCGGTCCCTCGTCCCAGTCCAGCCCCAGCCAGGTCAGCGCCTCCAGGATGAAGCTGATCGACTCTTCGGTAGAGCGCGAGCGGTCCGTGTCCTCGATCCTGAGGATGAAGACACCGCGGTGGCGCCGCGCGAAGAGCCAGGTGAAGAGCGCGGTGCGGGCGCCGCCCACGTGGAGGTGGCCCGTGGGGCTCGGCGCGAAGCGGACTCTGACCGGCTCAGCCATGAGGCACGAATTTATTCTAGCACGGGGCGCGGCCCGGGCCGCCGAGGCCTCACTTCAAAAAGGCGCCCTTCCCGCCGCTCTGAATATACGCGGCAAGGCTGCCCATCATCATCGCAGAGAGGAGCAACGTATAGGGGAAGTAGAAAAAGATGGCCAGGGCGGTCCGCACGGAGGGGCGGTCGTACCTGAGGTTCGCCACCAGCATCAGGAGGGCGGACAGGAGCCCGGCGGCAACCCCGAAGACGTAGGTGGAATGGATCCCCCATTCAGGGATCTTGAAAACCATGTAGACGGGCCCGGCGAGGCTCAACCAGCGAAGGGTGTAAAAAGCGATCTCCAGCAGCGATCCGCTGTTGTCCGGAAACCAATACATGAAGTGGTAGGCAATGAGCGGCAGGCTCACCAGCGCATAGACGATCCAGAAAATCTGGGAACTGAGGAGGTACTGGAGCGGGGGATTGCCCTCGATCAGCAGCGCCCGATGCTTCACGAAGCACTGCATGCACCCTTTCATCCAGCGCACCCGTTGTCTCACGAGACCAGCAAGCGTCTCCGGCACGAACGTGTCTCCCACCGCCCCGCGGACGGCGAGGACAGCGAACCCCCGCCTGACGAGTTCCAGCGCCACGTCGAAGTCTTCGGCCGCCGTGTGTGTCTTGAAGGCGCCGATCTGCCGGAGGGCGCTGCGCCGGTAGCACGTCAGCGCGCCGCAAATGCCCGGCGAGAGATGAAAGATCGAGGAGAAGCTTTCACGCGAAAATGCATTGAACAGGTATTCGACGCGCTGGAACCACCCCAGCAGTCCGCGGGGGTTCGCTACCCTCGCGACGCCGGTCACCGCGGCTATGCGCGGGTCCGCCAGCGGGCGCACGATTTCAGAAACAGCCCCGGGCCGAAGAAGCGTGTCGGCATCGATGGCCAGAAGAAACTCATGCTTCGCGCTCCTCACTCCCGCGTTTAAGGCCTCCACCTTCCCCCGGTGACCCTCACAGACCAGACGCACCCCCGGATACGAGCGGACCACCTCGCGCGTGGCGTCGGTGGAGCCATCGTCCACGACCAGGACGTCGAGCCGCCCCAGCGGATAGCCGGCCGCCAGAAGCGCATCCAGGCATCGGCCGATGTGACGTTCCTCGTTGTAGGCGGGGATGACGACCGAAACCGGAGGGGCGAACGGGCGGGGGATCTCCTGCGCGCGGGACCCTCTGGTCAGGAACATCGCCGTCACGATCGTGCTGCCGACCAAGAGGGCCAGCATCCCGACAAACAACCCGCCGGTGACGACGAACAGGAAATCAGCCATCTCCCTGCGTCCTCGCCGATCCCGATCGTCTCCCGCTAGAGGCGGATGACATTCGGCCTCGGACCGAGAAACCCTGTGGCGTTGCGCGTGTCCAACACCAACGGCGCCTCGGCCGCCACTCGTTTCAGATCGAATTCCGCGTGGTTCGTGAGGATGAGGACGAGGTCCTGAGACGGCAGATCGACGCTTCCCCAGGGGAGCGAAGCCAGCCGCCGGTCCCCGATGGTCAGCGTCGGCACGTGAGGGTCCGCGTACGAGACCTGGGCCCCTTTGGCCAACAGGGTTTCAAGAATCTCCACGGCCGGTGATTCCCGCACATCGGCGACTCCCGCCTTGTACGCCACCCCAAGCGCCAGGATCTTCGCCCCGCGCACGGCTCGCCCCTTCTCGTTGAGCGCGTCGACCACCATCTGGACGACATAGGTCGGCATCTGGCGGTTGATTTCGTCGGCGAAAGCCATGAATTTGGGCTCGTAGCCCGCCAATCGCGCCTTCCAAGAAAGATAGTACGGATCCACCGGGATGCAGTGCCCGCCAATCCCCGGGCCGGGATAGAACGGCATGTAGCCAAACGGCTTGGTGGACGCCGCTTCGATCACTTCCCACACCGACAGCCCGAGCCTGCGGCACATGATCGCCAGCTCATTGACGAGCGCGATGTTGACGCTCCGGAAGATGTTCTCGAAGAGCTTGACCATCTCGGCCGTCTGGGGACTCGACACGGGCACCACCCGATCGATAATCTGGCCGTAAAGGACCTGCGTCAGCTCCGCGCAGCGCGGGGTCACGCCCCCCACAACCTTTGGAATCGCGCGCAGTTCGTAGCGCCGATTGCCCGGGTCGATGCGCTCGGGGGAAAAAGCCAGAAAGAACTCCTCCCCGACCGTGAGCCCCCGGGCCGTAAAGCGCGGCAGAAGCACCTCCTCCGTCGTGCCGGGGTACGTGGTGGACTCCAGGACGATCAGTTGGCCGGCGCGCAGGATCTTCGCCACCGTGTCGGCGGCGGCCACGATGTGGGAGATGTCCGGTTCCTTGGACTTCCCCAGCGGCGTCGGCACGCAGATAATAATCGCATCGGCGTCACTCAAGGCGGACGCCTCGGCGGTGATCGCGAGCCGGGAAGCCGCCACGAGGGTGGCGAGGTCATCGCTCCCGACGTCCTCAATCGGGCTCTCCCCCATTTTGAGCCGCGTCACGCGCTCCCCATCCACGTCGACGCCGATGACGGAGGAGCCGGCCTTCCCGAAGGCGACGGCGAGCGGAAGACCCACATAGCCGAGGCCGACGATCCCGACCCGTGCCGAGCGTTGCAGGAGGGCGTGCCGGAGTCTCTCGCCGTGCCCGCTCATGAGGCGATTCTACCCGATTCGGTCTACTGCCTGGTGAACCGCGCGCCCCACGGCTTCGACCTCCTCCTCCGTCAGCTCGGGAAAGCACGGGAGCGACAGGACTTCACGTGAGGCCCGCCAGGCCCGCGGACAGTCCACTTCGGGAGGGCCGCCCGTGCTCCCGAAGAGCGGCTGGCTCGGGAGCGGCAGCGGGTAATGCAGCGTGGTGCCGACGCCGAGCTCCGCCAGCGCCTTCGCAAGAGCGTCGCGCTTGGGCGACCGGACGGTGTAATGGTGGTAGACGTGCTGCGCCGGCGGCCGTTCGATGGGCAGGGTCAGCGGCAAATCCGCGAGCATCGCGGAATATTGCGCCGCCAACCTGCGCCGCGCGCTCGTCCAGGCCGGCAGGTGGCGGAGCTTCACCCGCAGCACGGCGGCCTGGAGTTCGTCCAGCCGGCTACACCACCCCAACTCCGAATGCTGGTACTTCTCCCGCGAGCCGTGATCCCGCAACCGCCTCACCCGCAGGGCCAGCTCCTCCCGATCCGTCACCACCATCCCGGCGTCTCCGCAGGCCCCGAGGTTCTTCGTCGGATAGAAGGAGAGGCAGGTCAGGTCGCCAAAGCTGCCCACGGGGCGGCCGGCGTACGAGGCGCCGATGGCCTGGGCCGCATCCTCGATCACGGCCAGCCCGTGGCGCCGCGCAATCGACGCGAGGGCATCCACGTCCGCCGGATGACCGTAGAGGTGGACGGCGACGATGGCCTTGGTTCGGCTCGTGATCGCCCGTTCCACGCGCGCCGGATCCAGCGCGAATGTCTCCAGGTCGATATCCGCGAAGATCGGCCGCGCCCCGGCGTGGACGATGGCCGAGGCGGAGGCGACGAAGGAGAAGGCCGGCGTGATGACCTCGGCGCCGAGTCCCACGTCGAGGGCGCGGAGCGCCAGGTGCAGGGCGTCCGTTCCCGATGCCACCCCCACTCCGTGCCGGACCCCGCAGAGCGCCGCCACC
The DNA here is from genome assembly GCA_016209425.1 of Candidatus Rokuibacteriota bacterium. Taxonomy (GTDB): domain Bacteria; phylum Methylomirabilota; class Methylomirabilia; order Rokubacteriales; family CSP1-6; genus JACQWA01. The sequence goes on along the minus strand of JACQWA010000191.1, from coordinate 26,622 downwards.
TCCACCTCCAGCGCCTTCCCCTCGGGGCCGAGGATGAAGCGGCTCGACGCGAGCACGCGCTCCAGCGCCTGGAGCAGTTCCGCCCGCAGGGCGGCATGCTGGCGGGTAAGATCGATCTGGGGGATCATCGGGTCCCGCTCACGCCGGTCCGGGTGCCGACCTGCCCCACACCCAGGAGGTTCACCGAGAAGCGGAACTCGTCCTCGTTCCGAGCCCGATCAATGTACTCGAGGGAAATGGATGCGCACTGGCAGTGGATGTCCACGCCGAACCGGCTCTCCACCACCGTCCCGCTCCGGACGTCCCAGTTGGTGGCACCGCGCACCTCCAAGTAGGGAGAGACCTTCGCCTGCACCGCACCCTTGACGAACTCGATGGCGGCGCGATCGTTAAAGCGGGTGCTGACCGTGGCGGTGACATCGCGGACCGAGGCGGAGATGTCGCTGTTCACGGTCTGGAATCCCTGACCGTACACGTTGTAGCTCGCGTCCCCCCGGAACCGGAAGTACCGGTTGGGCTGGACGATCAGGTCGCCCCTGAGGTCGCCGAAGGGCTCGTCGGCGGCGGGGAGCAGGTTGTAGGTCTGGCTCAACAGGAGGCGCAGGAGCTCCCACCGCACCGCCTCCTGCCCCTCTCCTGCCACGGTCATGCTGTTCAGCCGGTTGGTCAGGGAGTAGGTGAGGCGGCTCACCTTGCCGATTTCGTCGATCCCCAAGTCCGCTAGGGGAGCGGACGGTGCGCTGACGGTCCCTCCGCCGGGGTCGTACTGAGGCAGCCCTTTCTGATTGACGCCCCGGATCTCGGTGATGTTCACCCGGGGCTCCACCAGGTGCTGGAGCCGATCGATCCCGGCGACGCCGCCCAGGGTGTACACGCGCGCGGCCCGCGCCTCCAGGTCCGCTCCCAGCTCCCCCAGAGCGCGCACCCGCGAAGCATCCTCGGTGATCTCCACATCGAGGCTGCCGGCTCGGGTCAGGCGCCGGCCCACCACCCGGGTGTCATAGTACGTCGCCCGGCCGCCTACGAAGGGCGTCAGGGTGAAGAAACCCCCAGCCGAGAGCGGCAGGAACAGCCGCGGATGAAGATCCACCCGGCGTCCGTCGGACCCCACATCGCGGACGAAGTTCACAAAGCTCGCCTCAGTCTCGTAGAGCAGCCACTCCACTCCCGGGAGCGGCTGTCGGATGCCCTGGAGCCGAATCTCGGGCAGGCGTTGGAGCTCCACCGGCCGCTGGACGGTCAGGTCCTGATACCAGAGCGCATTTGCGACCAGGTTCCAGGACTCTCCGCGCCAGGTGACGAAGACGTCGGATTCGGCCCGCTGAAGGCTTCGCTCCTGCAGCCGGTCACCGTACGTGCGAAAGAATCGGTCGTCGGACACCAGGTTGATGTCCGTCTTAAACGACAGGCGCGGGCTCATCTGCCAGGAGTGCTTGAACACGAAGTTGCCGCGGTCGTCGTCGTCCCTCAGCGTCTCGCTGACGAAGAACCCCTGGGCCATGCCCTGCTGGTTCTCGGAGAGGATGTAGCGGTACTCACCGGACCCGCCCACACCGCGTTTCGAGAACGTGTCCAGCGAGATCGTGAAGTCCTGGCTGTCGCTGATGGCCCAGTAGTAGGGGATCTTGGCGAAAAACCCCTTGCGGCTGGACGCGCCGAGGGTGGGGAGGAGAAAGCCGCTCTGCCGCTCGCGCCGGAGCGCCGCAGCGAAGAACGGCACCCAGGGGATCAGGGGCACCTTGCCGACCCAGAAGGAGGCGTCGCGGCCGACGATGTAATCGTCGAGATCGGCGGTGGCCCGCCCCACTTTGAAGGACCACGGGGGAGGATCGGCCTCGCAGGTCGTGAAGACGCCGCGCCGGACGTTATAGACCCCCTCCCCGACGCGCTCCATCCGCTCCCCGGAGAGCCGGTAGTAGGGGGCGGAGAAGGCGGAGCCGTTGTAGACCACGCCGGTGCCGGTCTTGAGGTTGTAGTCGATCCGATCGCCCAGAAGCCGGTCCGGTCCGTCGTGGAAGACCACCTTGCCCTGGGCGACGGCCTCGCCGGTCTGGCGGTCGATCTCAACTCGGTCGGCCGTGAGCCGGCTGGTTCCCCGGGTGATCTCCACGTTCCCGGTGGCCACCAGCAGGCCATCCTGCCCCACCTGTTCGATCCGGTCAGCCAGGATGTTGACGTCCCCCTCCTCCCCCCTGACCGTCACCGGCGGCTCTGCGAAGGTGGAAGGGGCCATGACAAGGCAGGCTAAACTCAGGACCAGCCAGGGGCCGATTCGCGTCATCGAGTGTCTCGTGAGGGCTTATGAAAAAAGGGATTCTACGCTATCACGCCCCCTTTCGATTTCGCAAGGAATATCGCCCTCGCGGTGCTGCTCTGCCAGAACGTCTGCCACGGTGAAAAGAGACCCCGTCACACAAATCATAGGGGGCGCTGGAGGGCTCAGGGCCAGCCTCAGAGCTTCGCGAACGGACCCGGTCACCTCCATGCGGGCCTCGGTCGGCGGAAGGAGAGCCCGCAGCTCCTCGGGCGGTGTGGCCCGAGGGTGGGTGGAGGCGGTGAGAATCAGGCGAGAGGCCACCGGGGCGAGAGCTTTGAGGATGCCAGCCTTGTCCTTGTCCGCCGAGATCCCCAGGATCAGAGTCTTCGGCTCGTCGCCGAAGGCGTCCCGCAGCGAGCTGGCCAAGGCCTGGGCGCCGGCGGGGTTGTGGGCCCCGTCCAGGACGATCCACGGATTGCGGCCGACGATCTGAAAGCGACCGGGCCACCGGACGCGCGCCAGGCCCTCGCGGACCGCGGCCTCAGGCACCCGGACCCCGGCAGCGGTCAATGCCTTCACGGCCGCGACGGCGAGCAAGGCGTTCTGGGGCTGAAAGCTTCCCAGCAACGGCAGAAAGAGGGGTTCCAGGTTCCAGCCGGGACCCGAGACGGCGATGCGCTGGCCCGACAGATCGCGCGAGAGGAGCCTCACCGCCAGGTGATCCTCCTCGAGCCAGAGGGGGACCCCCATCACCTCCGCACGGCGACGGAGAACCCTGGTCACCCCGGCTGCTTGGGCCGCCGCCACGGCGCTGCCGCTCCGCACGATGGCCGCCTTCTCGGCGGCGATCTCCTCGAGGCTCCATCCGAGAAACGCTTGGTGGTCGTAGTCGATGTGGGAGATCACGGAAACGAGGGGGCGCCCCACCGTCGTCGCATCGAGCCGGCCGCCCATCCCCACCTCCAGCACCGCCAGATTCACCCCCTGACGGGCAAAGTAGGCGAGCCCGAGCGCCGTCACCGCCTCGAACACGGTGGGGTTCACCCGCTCGATAAGTTGCCAGAGCTCCTCCACCCCTTCGACCACCGCCGCCTGCGAGATGGCCTGCCCGTTAATCCGAATCCGCTCCCGGAACGAGCAGAGATGCGGGGAGGTGTAGAGGCCAACGGTCAGGCCGGCGGCCTTGAGGATGGAGGCGACCATGACCGATACGGATCCTTTGCCGTTCGTCCCTCCGACCTGGACGATGGCAAACCGCCTCTCGGGGTGGCCCAGCGCCTCCAGCAAGGCCTCGACCCGCTCCAGCCCGGGCCGCATCCCGGATTGCTCCCCTCCCCGCAACGAAAGGAGCTTCGCGACCGCCTCGGGGTACGTCATGGGAGCGAGAGGGCGGGACGATCGACGAAGAAGGCGAGGAGACGGCGGACGGTCTCCTTCAGCTCGCGGCGCTCTACGACCAGATCCACCTGGCCGTGTTCGAGCAGGAACTCGGAGCGCTGGAATCCCTCCGGAAGCGGCTGGCGGATCGTCTCGGAGATCACCCGCGGCCCGGCAAAGCCGATCAGGGCGCGTGGTTCAGCCAGGATGACATCCCCGAGCATCGCGAAGCTGGCGGTGACGCCGCCGGTGGTGGGATCCGTGAGGATCGAGAGGTACGGGAGGCGCTCCACGGCCAAGCGATGGAGCGCCGCGGAGGTCTTGGCCATCTGCATGAGCGAGAGGATCCCCTCCTGCATTCGCGCGCCGCCGGAGGCGGAGAGGATGATGAGCGGCACACGTTTCTGGATCGCCAGCTCGATGGCGCGCGTGATCTTCTCACCCACCGCGGAGGCCATGCTCCCCCCCATGAAGTCGAACTCGAAGACGCACACCACGACGGGAAACCCGCCGATGCGGGCGAGACCGCAGATGACGGCCTCCTCGAGGCCGGTCTTCTGCTTCGCGGACCGGAGACGATCGCGGTAGCGCTTCGTGTCCTTGAAGGCGAGCGGATCCTGGGAGGAGAGCCCCGCGTCGCGCTCCTCCAGGGAGCCTTCATCGACCAGCGATGCCAGGCGCTCGCGCGCGCTGATGCGGAACGGATAGCGGCACTTGGGGCAGACCCGGCCGGCGCGCTCCACCTCGGCCCGGTAGACGATCTCCTTGCAGGAGTCGCACTTCACCCACAGCCCCTCGGCGATGACCACCTTGCGGGGCCGCTCCCCTTCTTCCTTCCGCTTCCAGAACCAGGCCATCAGATTCCTCGGAGGGGGGCTCCGCCCCCCTTCCGTCACCACCCCCCGACGGTTGCGCGGGCAAAGCCCGCGCTCGAAGCGGGCAACCCATCGGGCGCCGACGAAGCCGGCCGGCGATCCATCCGAGCGAGCACTGGCCGAAGGCGGGCGGGCCCCCACCGTGAGCGAGCGGGGAAGGGGAAGCCGGACCGGGGAAGAACCGCAGCGCGAGAGTGAACGCGATGTGCGGAGAGAGTCCGGAGGGGTATCCCCGCCCCGCGAGCCACGTAAGGGTGCCCGCCGCAGGCCGGCGAGCGAGCGATGGACGCCGGACGGCTCCGGGTCATGGGCGCCTCCGCAGTGGCGCCTTGAGCGCGGCGATGAAGCCCCCCACCTCGGCCACGAGGCGCTCCGAGCCCGCGTGAGCCTCGACCAGGCGAACAATGGCCGAGCCCACGATCACGCCGTCCGCGTACGGGGCTACTGCGGCGACCTGGTCGGGCGTGGAGATCCCAAACCCCACACAGATGGGCTTGGTCGTCACGGCTCGGAGCTGCCGCAGGCGTTCGGCCAAATCGGGGGCGAGGGTTTCCCGCGTGCCCGTCACCCCGGTCAGCGAAACGAAGTAGATAAAGCCGCAGCTTCGCCGGGCGATGTACCGCATGCGGTCCGGGGGCGAGGTGGGGGCAACCAAGTGGATCAGGTCGAGGCCGGCCGGCCGCGCTTGGGTGGACAACGGATCCGCCTCTTCTGGAGGGAGGTCGGCAACGATTACGCCATCCACGCCCGCCTCGACGGCCCCGTGGGCAAACGCCTTGAGGCCGAAGGCATGAACCGGGTTGTAGTAGGTGAGAAGGATGATCGGGGCCGGGACCTCCCCCCGCACCCCCCTGACCAGCTCGAGCACCCGCGCAACGGTCACCCCGGACGCCAGCGCGCGCTGGGAGGCCCGCTGGATCACCGGGCCATCCGCGAGGGGGTCCGAAAAGGGAACGCCCAGCTCGATGACATCGGCCCCCCGCCGCACCGCCTCCAGGACCAGCGCCCGGGTCGCCGAGAGAGAAGGATCACCGGCGGTGAAGTACGGGATCAGCGCGCGCGCGCCGCGGCGCCGGAGCCCCGCAAAGGTAGTGGCGATTCGGCTCATCGGGACTGCAAGGCCTTCGCCGCCACCTGAACGTCCTTATCGCCGCGTCCGGAAAGGCCGACCACGATGACCTGCTCGGCCGAGAGCGTCGGTGCCAGCCGCATGGCATAGGCCACGGCGTGGGCCGATTCCAGCGCGGGCATGATCCCCTCCAGGCGTGCCAGAGCCTGGAAGGCGTCCAGCGCCTCCGCGTCGGTGACCGAGGCGTAGTCGAAGCGCCCCGCTTCCTTATAGTAGCTATGCTCGGGCCCGACCCCCGGGTAATCGAGGCCCGCCGAGATCGAATGGGCAGCGGCGATCTGGCCGTCGTCGTCCTGAAGCACGTAGGACATGCTCCCGTGCAGGACGCCCACCGTGCCCGCAGACAGCGAGGCGCCGTGCCGGCCCGTGGCGATGCCCTGCCCGGCCGCCTCGACGCCGACGATTCTCACCTCCGTATCCGCGATGAACGGATGGAACAGGCCGATGGCGTTGGAGCCGCCGCCCACACAGGCAATCAGATAATCCGGCAGCCGACCCACCGACTCGCGAAGCCGTCGCTTTGTTTCATTCCCGATCACGCACTGGAAGTCCCTCACCATCATCGGGTACGGATGCGGCCCCAGGGCTGAGCCGAGCAGGTAGTACGTCGTGCGAACGTTGGTGACCCAATCCCGGAGGGCCTCGTTGATGGCATCCTTCAGCGTCCGGCTTCCCGCCTCCACCGGGATCACCTTGGCGCCCAGCAGCCGCATGCGGAAGGCGTTGAGCGACTGCCGCTCCACGTCCTCGCTCCCCATATAGACCTCGCACTCCAGGTCGAGCAGCGCCGCCGCCGTCGCGGTGGCCACGCCGTGCTGGCCCGCCCCGGTCTCGGCGATGACCCGGCGCTTGCCCATGCGGCGGGCCAGGAGTCCCTGCCCCAACACGTTGTTGATCTTGTGGGCGCCGGTGTGGCAGAGATCCTCACGCTTGAGATAGATGCGGGCACCCCCGCACCGCTCGGTCAACCGTCGGGCGAAGGAGAGCGGGGTGGGACGGCCGGCGTAGTCCGCGAGGAGCGCCTTGAGGTCCGCGCGAAAGGTCGGATCGCGCCTCGCGGCCCCATAGGCCTGCTCCAGCTCGATGAGTGGGGCCATCAACGTTTCGGGGACAAAGCGCCCCCCGAAGCGGCCGAAGTGACCGGTTCTGTCCGGCAGCCGAGGGGAGCCCTTCCGGAGCGCCTTCATGCGCCCCCCTTGGCCCGGGCGATAAACCGCCACACCTTGTCCGGATCCTTCCGCCCGGGGCCGGCTTCCACGCCCGAATTCACGTCCACCGCGTACGGGCGGGCGATGGAGACGGCCCGGGCGACGTTGTCGGGCGTCAAGCCCGCCGAGAGGATGATCCGGCCGGGGGCCATCCGCGCGAGCCTCCATTCGATCGGCTGGCGCGGCTCGCCCTCGCTCCACCGCTCCGCGCTGTCGAGCAGAAAGGCCGCAACCCGATGGTGGTAGGGCAGCATGCGGACGAGATCCTGCGGCCCGCCCACCCGGATCGTCTTGATGACCGGCAGCCGGTACTCCACCAGCAACTCCGGGGGCTCGTCGCCGTGAAACTGGAGCGCCCGGAGCCCGCAGGTCTCCGCCACCGCCTTCACATGGCCGCTCGGGTGATCCCAGAACACGCCGACCGGCGTGACGAACGGCGGCAACGTTCGAATGATGGAGGCGGCCTGGTCCGGGGTGACACAGCGCGGCGTATTCTCGACGAAGATGAAGCCCAGGGCGTCCGCCCCCGCCTCGACGGACGTCATGGCGTCCTCCTGGTTCGTGATCCCGCAAATCTTCACCTTCACCATGGCCACACCGGGGGGCGGGAACGGGACACCTCCCTCACGCAGGATCCTCCAGCAGCGCGAGCTCGCGGACCTTGGCGGCGACATCCGAAGCCGTCACCAGCGCCTCGCCCACGAGGACGGCGTGGGCTCCGGCCGCGACGACCCGTTCGACATCGTCCCGCGTGAAGAGCCCGCTCTCGCTGACCACCACCGGCCCGGGCGGGATTCGCGGGATCAGCTCGAGCGAGATCTCCAGGGAGGTCTCCAGGGTCTGGAGATTTCGATTGTTGATCCCGATCAGCGACGCGCCGAGCGACAGCGCCGCATCGAGCTCGTGGGGGGTGTGAACCTCGACGAGCGCATCCAGGCCGATCCCCCCGGCGGCCTGGTGCAGATCCTGGAGGAGCGGCCGGTCAAGCGCGGCCACGATCAGGAGGACCGCATCGGCACCCAGGGCGCGGGACTCCCACAGCTGATACTCGTCCAGCATGAAGTCCTTACGGAGGAGGGGCAGGTCCACCGCCGCTCGAACGCGTTCAAGATGCTCACGGGATCCGCGGAAATACTTCTCGTCCGTCAGCACCGAGAGGGCGGAGGCGCCGTGGGCCGAATAGGTTCCGGCCAGAGCCACCGGGTCGAATGACTCCGTGAACACCCCCCGGGAGGGCGAGGCGTTCTTGATCTCGGCGATCAGCCTTACCCGGCGGGCCCCCGGCCGAAGGCTGGGGAGCGGCAGCGGATGAAGCGCTGCCCGGAAGCTCCGCGCCCGCGAAAGATTCTTCCCCCGCGCCTCTAGCTCGCCCCGCGAGATCTCCCGCTTCCGGCGGACAACCTCGTCACGTTTGTCCCGGACGATCTGGTCCAGCACGCCCATGGCATGGCTCAGTAGTCGCCCCGGGCCCCTTCGCGGCGGGCCACGGAGAGCTCGACCCGCCCAAGTTGCTCGAGGACGTACTCGCGGATCGTCCGGGGCGGTGGCAGGTCATGGACCAGCTCGCCCTTGGCGATCAACGGTTTCAGAAGGGCCTCGGCCTCGCCGCCGCACCCGCAGCGCGTCCGGGGCTTGTGGCCGGGGACGACCGCGCTCTTGAAGCATGCGCGGCAGCGGTACACCTGCTTGGAGCCGGAGCGCTTGCCGCGCTTGGCGATGGGACTGCCGTCGATCTGCATGATGTCGAGGGCGAAGCTCAGCACCGGGGCGTTCGCGATCGCGGTGCCGACCCCGTAGGCGTCGACGAGCGGGTTGAGCTTCACGATCTCGTACTCGTCAATGCCGCCGGACGCGATAAGCTTGACGTGCTCGAAGCCCCGGTAGTCCAGCTCCCAGCGCACCTCCTCAAGGATCCGGAAGAAGTCGCCCCGTCGGGACGACGGGGTGTCGAGCCGGACGGCATAGAGATCCCTGCCGAGCGCCTCGGCCACGCGGATCGCCTCGAACTTCTCGTCCTGAAGCGTGTCGACGAGCGCCACGCGCCGCACCTTGGGATCGACCACTTCGTGAAAGGCCTTGAGCGCCTCGACCGTGTCCCCGACGATGAGCACCAGGGCGTGAGGGATCGTCCCCATGGGATCGGCCTCAATCAGCTCCGCCGCCTTGGTGACCGCCACGCCGTCGCAGCCTCCGACGAAGGCGTTGCGCTCGATCATGGGCGCCAGCGCGGGGTGCATGCGCCGGGCGCCGAAGGAGATCACCTGGCGCTCGCCGGCGGCCTTCTTGCAGCGGGCCGCCTTCGTCGCGATGCCGGAGGCCTGGCAGAGGAGCCCGAGAAGCGCGGTCTCGTACCGCGCCCACTCCACGTAGATCCCCTCGATCGCCAGCACCGGCTCGTAGGGGGCGAAGACGGTTCCCTCGTCCATCGCCCACACGTCCACCGGCAGCCCTTCCAGCAGCGCGACGGCCTCCTCGATCCCCGCCAGAATCCCCCACCGCCAGTCGCTCTGGGGGAAGCTCTTCAGCCTGATCTCGGCTTTGGCCCGTTTCGTGTCGCCGCGCTGACGCAGGATCTGAACGGTGCGCTCGAAGTAGACGTCGTGAACCTCGCCCGCCTTGATCTCAACGTCGGTGGCGAGGTGAAAGAGGCGCTTGGCGGGATCTTTCGGCACTCCGGTACTCCTCCGTCGGCCTCTGGGGTGAAGCCGATTCTCCCAGATGCCCGGGGGAATGTCAAGGAAACGGCACGCAGCCGTGTTTGGGATCGAGCGAGAGCTGAGATTCAGTTCACGGCGGCCCGAGCTGAATCACGATCAACTCTTACGTCTCAAAATAAGACCAACCCAGCCGTATACCGAGCCAGCCAAGCCCTCCAGCGTCGCGTGCTCAATATCTTCAAGGTTGCCTAATTTGCTTGTCCACTCTCCATGTGGCAGCTGCCTCGCTGTATGCGTGGGTATTCGATTACGGTCCACGTATATGGCAATTTTCTCGAACCCTGGTTCGAATTCGGAGGTATCACACGGCGTATATCCAAGAGTCCGAAAAGCTCGAGTATGGAGTCCGCGGACTCGCTATCCGATACCGTTCAGTGACCAGTCTGGGAAAGAAACCTTCGATCTCTTGTTTCACCAGCGAAAGCCCTGCTCCCTCCCCCATTTAAACCATGCTCTGGCCATCTCATCGATCTTTCCCCTCAGACGAGGCTCCACGGGATCCACCTCCGTAATGGCCTTTAAGGCCCAAAACCAATGGTCGGGTTCGCGTTCCAGTTCTCGGAGCAACAGCGCAATGGCCTCCCGACCCATGCCGATTATCTGCTGATATGCCGGATGCATCGCCATCTGTGTAAGCGATGAAGTCGGGCCTACTTCAGATCGCCACTTCCGCACCAACCGCTCAAAGCGGGCCTCCAAACCTTCCCGTTGACGAGTAATCGGAATCCCGTAGTGTTCGGCCGCCTCTTCCATCTTCGCAATCACAAATTGCAATGCCTGCCCCGTGGCCTGGAGCTTGTCCGGTTGCCGGGGATCAACCGATACGTACAACTCCTCGGACAACAGATCACGGTGAGCATGACGCTCCGCGACTACATAGCTCATTTGAATAGCTGCCTGGACTTTTCGGTGATGCTGTTGAAGAAAATCTCGTTCTTAAGCCGTCTGAGCTGTTCCATGGCTTCCACTTGTCGTAAGGCTTGAGCCTGTTAAACGTAAAGCCGTCGAGCCGCGCCTGGACCATTTGCCGTCCGTCCGCCGATGTGAACAGGTAGCCGTCAGGCCGACCCGACGGCCGCATAACCTCAACGCTTCCATCCTTTATCTGGAAGCCGGCCTGCCACGATGATCGCTCACGCCTTTGCGGATAACGATCTTCCACCGCATCCTGAAAGGTAGCCAACCGCGATAGATCGACGAACGAAGGGAGCTTGATCCGGACGTCTAGAAGAGCTTCGGTGATCGGAGCATTCGGAAATCGCGGCCAAACAACCATCAGGGCCCCCTAACAGGCAGCCAATCCTTGCACCGGAGGGCTTGACCACATCGATTATAAGCACACTCCCTCAGACCGCAATCCGCATCGGTCCTCTCCCCGCTAGAGCTTCAGGCCCTTGAGGTAGGCGCGGAACGCTTCGGCGAGGTCGGGGCGGGCCAGGGCAAACTCCACCGTGGCCTTGAGAAACCCCAACTTATCGCCCGTGTCGTACCGCTTCCCCTCGAATTCCACGGCGTACAGCGCGCGCGTTCGACGGATGGCTCGGAGCGCGTCGGTGAGCTGGATCTCGCCGCGGGCGTCCGGCCGCGTCTCGGCCAGAACCGGGAAGAGGTCCGGAGTGAGGACGTAGCGGCCGATGATGGCCAGATCCGACGGCGCCTCGGGCGCCGCCGGCTTCTCGACGAGGTCGAGCACCTCATAGACATTCCCGCTCACAGGCTTGGGGCGGATCACGCCGTAGCGGTCGAGCTGGTCGCGCGGGACGCGCTCGACGGCCACCACGGGGTCGCCGTAGCGCCCGAAGACCTCGAGGAGCTGGCGCATGCACGGGCTCCGGGCGACGATGAGGTCATCACCGAGGAACACCCCGAAGGGCTCCTCGCCCACCAGGGGGCGGGCGCAGAGGATGGCATGGCCGAGCCCCAGGGGCTCCCGCTGGCGCACGTAGGAGACCGAGGCCAGCTCGGAAATGGTCTTGATCTCCGCCAGCTCCTCCAGCTTGCCCCGGTCCTGGAGGTAGTACTCCAGCTCGAAGGCCGAGTCGAAATGGTCCTCGATGGCGCGTTTGCCTCGTCCGGTGACGATGATGATCTCCGTGAGCCCGGAGGCCACCGCTTCCTCCACCACGTACTGGATGGTGGGCTTATCCACCAGCGGCAGCATCTCCGTGGGCTGAGCCTTGGTGGCCGGGAGGAAGCGGGTCCCGAGCCCCGCGGCGGGAAAGACGGCCTTCCGGACGTTCATGCCGCACCTCCTCGGTCTTCCTGGACGACGTAGAGAAGTTTCTTCGGCGTCCGGATCCCCGCCGACCGGAACTCCTCGATGATTCTTCGCCGCAAGTCGTTCTCGATCTCGACGCGCTGGGGAGGAGGCACCCTCACCTGGAGGCGGAGGACGATCTCTGCGTCCCCGAAGCGCACGATCCCCTGGGCCTGCGGCGTCTCCAGCGCGAGTCCCGTCTCTTCCGCCCACCTGCGACCCACCGACTCCAGCGTGTCAAGGGCCCGGTGCACATCCTCCTCCCAGGCGACGCCCACGTCCACCACCGCGCGGGCCCAGCCGCGGTTGTAGTTGGCGAACTGGGTGAATTCGCCGTTCGGGATCATGCGAAGGGACCCGTTGAGGGTTCGGATCTGCGTGACCCGGAGCCCGACGGCCTCAACGGTTCCCACGGTGTTCCCGATCTCGATGACGTCGCCCACCGCGATGAGCCCCTCGAAGAGGAGGAAGAACCCCGTGATCACGTCTTTGATCAGGCTCTGGGCCCCCAGGCCGATGGCGAGCCCCACGACCCCGGCCGAGACCAGGATGGCCTGGATGTCGATCCCGATCTCGCGCAGGGTCACCATCAGCGCCAGAAAAGCCAGAAGATAGAGGGTCGCGCTCTTCAAGAGCGGGCCCAGGGTCCGTGCGCGCTGGGCCTTCTGGGAGTAATCCGCGGTCCCCTCGAGCGGACGCAGCACACGGTCGATCAGATGGCTGATGGCGCGGTAGGCGATCACCGCGAGGACCAGCGCCCCGCCGATCGCGACGACCCGGACGAGGAGGGCCACCAGGGGGCCCTCCAGCCTCAGCAGTTTCCCCAACCACCGCCCGAGCGCTTCGGCGAGCGTCTCCATCATCCCTCCCGCGCCGGGTTCTGAGTCCGATCGAGATGGCCCATGCGGCGGACCTCCCGGATCGCTCCGAGCGCGACGAAATAGGTCACCAGTCCGGCCGCGATCCCGACCACGGTGGTCCCCACGAACAGCGGGGTGGACGCCACGAAGAGCAATTTGGAGGACGCCAGGAACCCCTCCCTGAAGCGCTCGAACGACAGATACGGGCGGATCGCCGTCGCGAGTTCGACCAGCCCCTTGCCGCTCAAGGACTCGAGCCCCTTCCCCCCGCTCAGGATGAACTCCCCCACCTTGAGCGAGAACCCGTAGACGAACGGCGCGAACCACGGCAGGTTGAGCCACGCTCCGGTGACCGTCGCCACCCGGTTCACCCGCAGGGCGAAGGCCACCACGATGGCCAGAAGCGTGTGGAGACCGTAGAAGGGCGTGCAGCCGATGAACACCCCGACCGCCAGCCCCAGGGCGATCTTCCAGGGCACGTCGCCCAGGTGGAGGACGGCCGTCAGGCGCCGGATCATGCCGCGCCCCGACCAGAGCATGTTACCCGCTCCGCCGCCCCACGGACTCCAGCACCGCCACGATCGAGAGGATCGAGACCGCCTGGAGGAGGAGCAGGCTCGCCTCGTAGGGGGTGGCATCCTTCAGGAGGATGGCGGAGAGCCCGAGGGTAACGGAGATGAAGAAGATGAGGAGCACGCTCTCGGTTTTGTTGAGGCCGAGGGCCTCGAAGCGATGGTGGATGTGATCTTTGCCCACGAAGGCCAGCCACTCGTGGACGGAGTGCACCTTGCCCGCGACAATCCGGTTCACCGCCACAAAGGCGATGTCGAAGAGCGGAACCCCCAGTATCAGGATGGGAGTGCAGAGCGCGATGAGCGGGTCGTCGCGCGCCCACTCACCCATGACCGCCAGCCCCGCGAGGGTGAAGCCGATGAAGCTGGCGCCGCCGTCGCCGAGGAACACCCGAGCGGAGCCGCCGGGGTGGAAGTTGTAGGGGAGAAACCCCAGGCAGGCGCCCAGGAGCGCCGCCGAGAGAAACATCAGATAGGGCTGCGAGGTTTGCAGCGCCGTGACGCTGATAAACAGGCTGGCGATGACGCCGAGGCCCGTCGCCAGACCGTCCATCCCGTCGAGGAACTGGATGGCGTTGGTCACCGTGAGAAACCAGAGGATGGTCACGAGGCCGTTCGCCCAGTCCGCGGCCGGCCACGTCTCGGGAATGATCCGCAGCGTGACCCCGTAGCCCAGGGCCACGAGGGCGCCCACGCCGTGTCCGGCGAGCTTGACGGACGCGGGCAGGTTGAACACGTCGTCCAGGAGTCCCACGAGCACCACGACGGTCGCGCCCACCGCAACCCCCTTCAGCCCCCGCGAAAACTCGAAATTGTAGAGCACCGTCAGCGCAAAGGCGGCGTACACGGCCGCACCGCCCAGGAGCGGCGTGGGAACCCCGTGCACCTTCCGCGCGTCCGGATAGTCGAGAATCCCCCGCCACGTTGCGAATGAGCGGACGATCGGGACGAACAGGAACGCGAGAGCGAAGGCCAGCGTGCCGAGATACAGCCAGAGGAGATGGTTGCCGAGGGCCCAGCGCCGCACCGGCGGGAGCAGAAGCAAGATCGGGAACAGCGCCCGGCTGAGGAACAACGCGAGGGTGCCGGCGACGGGAAGCCCCCGTTTGGAGGAGAGCGTCCAGCCGGGAGTGGTCATCGGCGCTCCAGCGTTTCGGCCACCGCCTCGGTCACCCGCCGGACCTCGCCATCCGTCAAGGACGGATAGCACGGAAGCGATAACGTCTGTTCCCAGAGCGTGTCGGCCCGGGGATACCCCGCGCGGCCCAGCGCGCGGTGGAGCGGCCGGAACACCGGGCGGCGGCACCGGACGCCGAGTCCCTCGAGCTGCGCGATGAGGGGATCCAGGGGGCACTCGACGCCGATCACGAACCGATGGTATACGTGCCGGCCCCCGGCATCATCGGGGGGGAGCCGGCAGGGAAGCCCGGCCAGCGCTCGGCGATAGGCCCGGGCGACGGCGCGACGGCGCGCGATGAATTCGGGGAGCCGCGCCAGTTGCGAGCGCCCCAGCGCGGCCTGGAGATCGGTCAGCTTGTAGTTGAAGCGCGGGGCCAGATCGGTCCGCTCGTCGTACTCCCGAAGGTCTCGGACCCGCGCGAGGAGGGCCGGGTCGCCGGCGACGACCATCCCGCCCTCGCCCGTCGTGAGCATCTTCGTCGCGTAAAACGAGAAGATCGCGAGCGCGCCGCGGCGGCCCACCGGGCGCGCCCCGTCGAGGGCGCCGATGGCCTGCGCGCAGTCCTCGATCACCGGAACCCCCATCGCCAGGAACGCCTCCACCCCGGCCGCCAGGCCGAAGGCGTGCGGGAGAATGACGGCCGCCGTCCGGGCCGTGAGCCGGCGCTTGACGTCGTCGGGATCCAGGCTCAGCGTCGCCGGCTCCGCGTCCGCCAGCACCGGGGTCGCGCCGCAGTGGCTCACCGCGTGGTAGAGGGCATCGCACACGTAGGTGGGGATGACCACCTCGGTGTCGGGACCCGCGCCGAGGGCGAGAAGCGCGAGGTGAAGCGCGGCGCTTCCCGAGCTCACCGCCGCCGCCCCGCGCTGGCCGACGAACGCTGCCAGCTCCCGCTCGAAGGCTTCCACCTCCGGACCTTGCGCGATTTGCCCCGAGCGCACCACCGCGGCGACGCGCTGGACGTCGGCCTCGGAGAGGGTGGGCCGGGAATGGGCAATCATGGCGGCAGGCAGAGACCCGAGCACGCTAGGACCGTCGCGTCCGCCGCTAGATGCGAAGGAAGAGCCGAACCGATTGGAACGCCTCGGCGTACTTCACCCGGCCCTGGATCCCGCGGAAGTTGGCGCAGGAGACCGCGGACTCGAGGATCGTGAGATCCTGGATGTTGGTCTTGCCGATCTGCGAGGTGTGGGCTTCCAGGCAGGCCAGCTTCCGGTCCAGGACGCGGTGGATGTCGACGTAACAGTTGGGGGTGAAGTTCTGGGTCGTCGGGACTTCGTAGAAGAGGAAGTTCGGGATGTAGCGGGTTGCGGAGAGCGTTCCCTGGGCGAGGTTGCGATGGTCCTGGTGCGTGTCGTCAAAGTAGTTGACGAAAATCATCTCGGGGTGGATCTGCTTGATGACCTTCTCGAGAACGATGATCAGCTCGCGGTTGAGCGGGATCTCCGTGTCCTCGTACCCTCCCCAGAAGACCTCCTGGGCCCCCATGATCCGGGCGGACTCCCCCTGCTCCCGCTGCCTCACCTCGGGATCGCCGCCGTACTCGCCCCGGGACGCGACGAACAGGAAGACTTGGTGCCCGGCCTCGGCGTAGGCCGCCAAGGTGCCGCCGCACCCGAACTCGATATCGTCGGGATGGGCGCCGATGGCCAGAATGTTCATGGGTCGGAACTCTCGGAGACCGGGGCTCCCACGATCGTCACCAACGGGGTCCACCGGTCCCCCTGGCGGAGGATCTGAAGGCTGGATTCACCGTGGTTCAATAATAAGTCAACTACCGACAGAAATGGAAGAAAATCCCCGTGCAGCTGGGTGTACGGGGGGGGCTGGTATTCCTGGCGCCAGACGGCGATCCGGCTCTCGCGGAACCGATCGAGGACCATGTAGCGAGCGCCGTCCTGGCCGGCCAGATACGTCTCGGCACCGACGGCCACGCAGAGGTCGACGAGCCTCCCGGTGGGATCGGCGGGCCCGGGAGGGAGCTCGGAGGCCCGGAGCAGCCGGGGCGAGAGCCCCAGGGCAGTGCTGAGGAAACGCGTCACCTCGACGTTGAGATCGGCGAGCCGGCGCCAGGGGGTTCTCAGGAGCCGCTCCAGATGGGGGAAGTAACGCTGGAAGTACGGGGCCCGGGCGTAGTTGACCCTGATGGCTTCACAGTGCTTGCGGGCCCAGGGCTGAGACGCGTCAATCTCCACATCGCGGATCAGGGTTCCCAGCCGTGCGCGCACCGGCACCGTCAGCCACTGAGCGCCCCGGGGCGTCTTGACCCGGTTCCGGTTCTGCCAGCCGTTCTTCTCGTACTGGACCGTGTCGAGGAAGATCCAGCAGTCCGCCGCAGCCAGCTTGGCGAAGTGGCCAAGCCAGGGCAGATACTGGGGCTGATGGATGGCCACCTTCATGCCGCGCTCACTCCGGCCTCACGAAGATCGGGTTGGAGAGGAGGTTGTGGGGGACCGGCCCCCGCACCTCGAGGCGATAGTAGGCAGGGGTTCCACTGAAAGGCTCCCGGTGAACGACCCGGAGGGGGGTCCTGTCCGCCCACATTTGTACGACCCGGCCGTTCCGCACCAGGATGGCGCGGAGCGGATACTCGCCGCCGTCTGAGGCGTCCACCCCAATCCGGATTTCCAGCGGCTGCTGCGTGGAGGCGCGGAGCGTCTCGCCGGACACCGCCTGCCGGCTCCCCTGGGTGACGGCGAAGGCCTCAAGCGCCAGGGCGAACCCCGGCCCCCGGCTCAGCGCGTACATCCGGCCGGTGCTGAGACTGGCGAGAACTGCCGCCTCACTTTTCTCCGCGACCAGGAAGACCGTCTGGACGTTCTCCACCCGTTTGCCGGCCGAAAAATCGTGGAAGCCGGCTTCGCCCACCGCCCACGGCGGGCGGCTCCGCTCGCCCGAGAGGTATTTCCCGAGGATGTAGTCCCAGAGCCCGCCGGGGGTGACAAACCGCGTGGTGTCCTCGTAGATGGCCCCGAACGCCGTGTAGCGGAAGGTGCGGACCAGATCATCGGGATACGGATCGGTCCGCACCCTGACGCTGAGGCCGAGGAAGCGGGATTCCGAAGCGTCGCGCGCCTCCGGAAACGACCAGACGGTGACACCTCCCCGCGCCTCCACCTGATCGATCAACGCCTGTGACGCGGCCAGCTCCCGGTCCGGGCGGTACGGGCTCCACGGATCCTCGGTGAAGGGAAAGGCTCTGACGAGGGCGATGACGCCGAGGACGACGAGCGGCGTGCCCGCCAGCCACCGGCGCTGGCGCTCGACGATCATGACCCCCCCCAGCCGCCGCAGGCGTCGCCGCCTGACGACGATGAGCCGGAGGCCAGCGAGCACGAGCAGTCCGGGGAGGATGTCCACGAGGGAGCGCAGGGTGTACCGGCCGAGGTGAGAATTACCCGTGGCCGGAAGTCGCTTCAGCGTCTCGAGGTCGGCGATCCCGAACACGAGGAGGTTTTTCTGAAGGTCGTGCACCGTGAGATCCCCCGTAAAGGGACTTCCGGTCCAGTGGTAGTGCGGGATCACCTCCACGCCGGGCACGATCACCATCTCGGGGAAACGCCGGCGCAGTTCCGACACCTGGGCGAGGTAGGCCTCGACGCCGCGGGAAAGCACCGAGGGCTCCTCGCGGATCACCCGCGTCGCGCCCCGAAACGGCCAGAGCCCGTACTCCACGCGGAGGAGATAGTTCTCGCTCAGGAGGAGCGCCTGCAACCCCCGGGAACGGGCTTCCATCACCAGCCGATCCAGCGGAAGGTCCCCGGTGGAGAAGGTGGAATGGGCGTGAAGGAGGGCCGGCAGCGGCCTCAGCGTCTCCGCCTGCGCCCCCAACGGGAGCAAGAGGACGCCGAGGACGGCTACGAAGCGGCGGGCCACGGAAGACCTTTCTCGGCGCAGCAGCCGCGGTAGAGGTCCAGGAGGCGGGACTCCATGACGGCGAGGGAGAACTGCTCCGCCCGCTGGCGACCTGCCTCCCCCATTCGCTGCCTGAGCCCGGGCTCTTTGAGCAGTTCGCTCACGGCCCCAGCGAGGGCGGGAGGATCATCGGAAGGGACCAGAGTGCCGGTCTGCCGATCGGCAACCACCGCGGGGATGCCCCCGACACGCGTCGCCACGACCGGACGCCCGAGGGCCATGGCCTCCACCAGGACCCGGCCCATGCCCTCGTTGAGCGAGGGGACCACCACGAGATCGGCGGCGGCCAGAAAGGCAGCCGGATCGAGTCGGGCGCCGGCGATTTCGAAGCGGTCCCCGACCCCGAGGGCGTGGGCCTCGGCGACAAGCGCCGGGCGGAGGGAGCCTTCACCGACCAGCAGGAGCCGGGCCGAGGGGACCACGGAGAGGATCAGGGGGAGCGCCCTGACCAGCGACTGGAAGCCTTTGACCGGCTCCAGTCGGCCCAGCCCGACGATGAGGCGAGTTTCCGAGTCCACGCCGAGGCGGGCGCGGGCCGTCTCATACGGCAGCGCTCCCCGCCGGACGGCTTCCAGGTCCACTCCGCTCGGGATCACCCGAAACTGCTCGCGCCGGCCGATCCCGCGGGCCAGATGTTCTTCGATGCCGCGCTCGGTCAGGACGACCATCCGGTCTGTGAGCCGTGCGGCGAGCCGCTCGAGGCCGACAAAGAACGCCGTCAGCGTCGGACCGTAATAGCCGTAGAAGATGTGTCCGTGAGGCGTGTGCACGATGACGGGAACTCGGGCCAGCCACGCCGCCAGGCGCCCCACAAAGCCCGCTTTCGAGGTGTGGGTATGGACGAGGGCGACCCGCTCCGTCCTGATCAGTCGGAACAGCTGCCAGAGGGCCAGCAGATCCCTGGTCGGCGAGACCGCGCGCGTCAGGGCCGGGAGCAGGACGGTCCGACACCCCCGGGACCGGGCCCGATCAACGAGGGAGATTTCAGCTCCGACGCTCCCGGCAGCCAGGATGGTCCGCCAGCCTGCCCGGTCGAGCGCCACCACCGAGTCGATCGTGTTCTGCGCCGAGCCGCCGAGGCTCAGGCGCGTAATCACGTGGAGCGCGGTCATAGCTCGGAGGGGGGCACGAGCTCCAGCAGAAGCTCCTCGAGGCGGGCGACCGCGAGCGGCCACCCGTAGTGGCGGTCGGCGTGGGCGCGGCAGCGGGCCCTGAACGCCGCATCCCCGAGGAGCGGAGCCGCCCGTCGGATTCCCCGGGCCAGGGCCTCAGGGGAGGCATCGTCGGTGAGGAGCTCGGGCGCCAGTGGTGCGAGGATCTCAGGGGTGGCGCCCACCGGAGTCCCGAGCACCGGCGTGCCGCATGCCAGCGCCTCAACTGTGACCAGCCCGAATCCTTCCAGGGACCGGGTGGGGAGAACGAAGCAGTCGGCCGCCTGGTAGAAACTCGCCAGGTCAGCTTCGGGGATCAGACCGGCGAAGCTCACGACCCCGCCCAGCCCCAGGGTATCCACGAGACTTTCCAACGAAGCGCGAAGTCTCCCCTGCCCGCCGATCACCAGCCGCACATCCAGATCTTTCCGGACCTCCGCCACGGCATGAATCAGCGCGTCGAGCCCCATGCGGGGCTCGAGATTGCGGACGGTGAAGAGGAGAAGTCCCTCGGCGGGCAGCCCGAGCCGCCCCCTGGCCGTCGCGCGGTCCGCGGCGGGTCGGAACCGCTCGAGGTCGGCTCCGCCCGGGATCTTCACGATGGAAGCGGCCAGTGGACCGTGAAGGCCCAGAAGCTGTCGTCGCGAAAAATCACTGAGGACGATAACCCGCCGTGCGCGCCTCAGACTCGCCGCCTCAGCCCATCGAAGCAGCGCGCACGCCACGCCGACCCCCAGGCGAGGGTGGAACGAGTCGGCGTGGGCGGCGCGAATCCGGTACTCCGCGGCGGCGGGGGAGAAAAAGACGTAGACCGCTGGGGTCGCGGAGGGGAGGCGCCGGCAGAGGCCGACGGCCGATAGGGGCTGGGAGAAGAGGACCGCGTCCCACCGGCGCTCGGACAGGCTCCGCGCGTAGGCGCGACGGGCGCCGAGGATGGAGGAGACGAAGAAGGCGACGGGGTGGGCGCGGTTCACGTCGTAGTGACGCACGGGGACACCATCCATGTCGGCCGTCGCGGGCGTCAGAGGGCCGGCACTCCGGCATAACACCTCCACGCGGTGGCCGCGCCCGCGAAGCCCGCGGCTCTGCTCTCGGAGCACCCGCGAAGCCCCACCGTACGGGTCGAGCGGCGAGACGTCGGCAACCATCAGGATGGAGAGCTCAGCCACGATCGACCTCGGCCATGACCTGTCGGCGCCGGGCGGCCCACCCGTCCAGGTACGTGGCTTGCCAGAGCTGGAAGACGACGAGGGCGAAGAGCTGGTCGAAGTAACTCCGCGGGCCCTCCAGGTGCGCCCGGAGGAGAACCCCCACCGCGCGGGGATCCAACACCCCCGCCCTCAGACGCTCCTCGCCGAGGAGGTCCAGCGCCAGGGTCTTGAGCGGACCGCGGAACCACTGGGTCAGCGGGACGGAGAATCCCCGCTTGGGGCGGCGCAGCACTTCGGGCGGTAGCAGGGGCGCCATGATCTCACGCAGGAGCGGCTTGAGCTGGAGCCCCGGCGCCCGCACCGCGGGGGCCAGGCGAGCCAGGAGCTCGACCAGGCGTCGATCGCAGAACGGGACCCGCAGTTCCAGTGAGGAGGCCATGCTCATCTTGTCGCCAAGCATGAGGAGGTCATCGGGGAGATAGGTCTTGAGGTCGACGTAAAGGAGCGCGTCGCTCACCTCGGTGGCCGGGCACCGGTGGAAGTGGGCGAGGTGAAGCGTCCGCGGATCGACGGCCGGCCCGTGGCCCGCCAGCAGCTCGGCGAGCGCCTCGGGTGCCAGGAACGAGACCCACGCGAGATAGCGCTCGGCCTCCGGAAGGGGACCGGCCTCGAGGAACCGCCGCAGCCGGCCCGGGGGATTGTCGCTCCGCGCTGAGTCCGGGATCCGACGCGCAAGCCGGCCGAGGGCCCGCCGGAGCGCCAGCGGGAACATCGAATAGTACCGGGCGAGCTTCGCCCCGACGTAGCGCGGGTAGCCGAAGAAGAGCTCGTCTCCCCCGATCCCCGACAGCGCGACGGTGACCTCGCGGCGGGCGAGCTCTGAGACGAGGGCGGTGACGATCAGCGAGGAGTCGCCGAGCGGCTCATCGAGATGCCAGACGAGCCGCGGGAGGAGCTCGGCGACCTCGGGGCGAACGACAAATTCGTGGTGCTCCGTGCCGAAGGCCTGCGCCACCACGCGGGCCCCCGCCGCCTCGCTGAAGCTCGACTCCTCGAAATCCAGCGTGAAGGTCTTGATGGGACCGACCCCGAGGCCCCGCATGAGGGCGACCACCGTGGAAGAATCCATGCCGCTGCTGAGGAAGACCCCCAAGGGAACGTCCGAGATCAGATGGCGCTTGACGCTCTCCCTGAGCCCGGCCAGGACCTCGGCGTGAGCGGCCCGGCGGTCTCCCAACCGCGAGGGGGAAAAGGAGAGATCCCAGTAGGCTTTCAGCGTGGCGCACCCGTCCTCGAAGACGAGGGCATGGCCCGGCGGCAGCTTCCGGATCCCGCGAAAGATCGTGGCGGGCGAGGGAATGTAGAGAAAGGTCAGGTAGAGGGCGAGGGCCTCAAGGTCCACCTCGCGAGGACAGGCCGGGTCCAGCAGGAGGGCCTTCAGCTCGGAGGCGAAGGCCAGCCGGCCGGCGTCGAGCCGGTAGTAGAGCGGCTTGATCCCCAGCGGGTCTCGGGCCAGCAGCAGGCGTCGCCGGGGCCGGTCCCAGAGGGCGAAGGCGAACATCCCCTCCAGGTGCCGGAGGCAGTCGTCGCCCTCCTCCTCGTAGAGGTGGAGGATCGTCTCGCCATCGGTCTTGCTCCGGAAGCGATGACCCTTGCTCTCGAGGCGGTCACCGAGGTCCTGGAAATTGTAGATCTCCCCGTTGAACACGAGCCAGCAGCTCTCGTCCTCGTTGGCCAGCGGCTGGTGGCCCCCGACGAGGTCGATGATCTTGAGTCGCCGAGCCGCGAGCCCGACCTCGCCCTCCTCGTAAAAGCCCTCGTCGTCGGGGCCGCGATGGGCAAGGATCCGCGCCATGGCCCTGAGCAGCCGAGGGTCACGCGGTCCGACCCTGCCCGCTATCCCGCACATCCCCTCGGCCCCTCCTCTTTGACCGCGCTCGCCATCAACGATGACCCCCAGAGCGCTCGTCCTCCCGAGCAGGCCGCGACGAGCCAGGTCAGCCCGTAGACGGACTGCTTCACGATCTGGAGCACGCGATCACCGCCCGGCGGGAGCGTGCGATACGGATCCCCGTAGCTCGGCAAGCTGTTGGTGATCTCGATCCGCTCGAACCCGGCCCGCGCCAGGGCCTGGCGCAGGGTCCGCGCGTTGAAGCTGATCTGGCTGAAGAAGGACTGCCTCGCCAGCGGCGCCGCCAGGCGCGGCCATCGCCCGAGCAGGCGCTTGGCCCGGTACACCGCTGTGCGGAACGACAGGTTCCCCACCCGCGCCAGCAGGATTCCAC
Source organism: Candidatus Rokuibacteriota bacterium (assembly GCA_016209425.1). GTDB lineage: Bacteria > Methylomirabilota > Methylomirabilia > Rokubacteriales > CSP1-6 > JACQWA01. The sequence goes on along the minus strand of JACQWA010000191.1, from coordinate 3,688 downwards.
CGGGAACCAGGATCCGCTTCGCCGCTCGGATGTGGGCCACCGGGTCCGGCATGAAATCCAGCACGTTCCAGAAGGTGACCAGGTGGAAGGAAGACTCCGCCAGGGCCGCCGTCGTGAGGGACCCCACGCGGACCGACAGCCCCGCCGCCCGGGCCCTCTCCGCCGCGGCCTCGGCGATCTCCACCCCCATCGCGTCCCACCCCTGCTCGCGCGCCAGCCTCACAAATTCGCCGGTCCCGCAGCCGACGTCCAGGAGACGATTTCTCCCCGGGGCGGGAGGGTACCGCGCCAGAAACTCTCGGTAGAGCCGGCCGCGCCGATCCTGGACCCGCTGTTCGTCCTCGGCGTTCCGGTAGATGACCTCGAACTGGTCTCGAAGCTGTTCGGGGCCGGTTTCTTGGTTCCGGAACACGAGACCGCAGCCGCCGCACCGGACGAGCGGCAGGTCAAACACGGCGGTCGGCAGTCGGCTGTCGCAGAGGGGACACGGCCCGGCGCCGCCGGCCACCGCCCTCATCGCCCCTGGCACACCTCGCGGAGCAGGGCCAGCACCGCGCCGGACGTCCGGTCGGGGGAAAACTCCCGCGCGCGGGCGAGCCCCCGGCGCCCGAGGCTGTCCCGAAGCTCGGCCGACGAGAGAACGCGCCCCATGGCCGCCGTGACCGCCGATTCGTCCTCGGGATCGACGAGCAACGCCGCCGCTCCCACGACCTCCGGCACCGCGGCCCGGTTCGTTGCCACGACGGGGGCCCCGCACGCCATCGCCTCGAGAGCCGGAAGCCCGAAGCCCTCCTCGAGGGACGGCAGCACGAAGAGCGCGCACCCGCTGTAGAGCGCCGGGAGATCAAGATCCGCGACCTGCCCCGGAAAGAGGACCTGATCGGTCACGCCCAGGTCCCGGGCGACAGCCTCGAGCCCTGCGCGCCGGTGCCGATCCCCTCCCGCCAGGACCAGGCAGTGGGTGGTTCGACGCCGCTCGGCGAGCGCCGCGTAGGCCCTGATCAGCCGGGGGAGATTCTTGTGGGGCTTGAAATTCCCCACGGAGAGGATATACGGAGAGCCGATCCCGTAGCGGGATCTCACGGCGTCCGTCAGGGGCTCGGGCCTGAACTCCGGGCCCAGCGCCACGGGGATCACGGTCACCTTCGCCGGGCTCACGCCGAGCCGCTCCACGATGGACCGCTTGGAGTAGGCCGAATCCGCAACGATGGCGGTCGCCCGGCGGGCGTAGAGCCGCGCCAGCCGGGTCATCAGCACCCGGTAGAGCGGGCGCCGCTCCCCCGGATAGTCGAGGAAAAAGAGGTCGTGGATGGTGAGGACCACGGGGCACGGCGCGAGCAACGGGCCTTTGTAATAGGGGGAGAGAAACGCCGAAACCCCGTCCCGGGCGAGCTGACGCGGCAGGGGCACCTGATCCCACCACTGCGTCCACCGACCGTCCAGGACGCGGAGGGTCACGCCTGGCAGCGCGACGGAGAGCCGCGTCGTCCTGTCGCCGTACACCACGCACTCCCAGCCGTCCCGGGAAGCGGCGCGGAGCACCTCGAGCACGTACCGGCCGATCCCGCTGCGCACGCCGGCCCGCAGCTCGCGCCCGTCCACCCCGATCCTCACCTCGTCACCTCTCCGTCCTCGTCCGTGGACCCCCCCGGCGTTCGGGCGACGAGTTCCAGGGCCATCCCCCAGTTGAGCCCGGTGAGGCGGAACCAGAGATAGGCGAACTCGTTGACGAGGCGCTTGTCCCACACGGCCGCCGCCCCGCGGTCGAAGCCGACCTCGACGACCTCGAAGCGAGCCGACGCCACCAGCGCCCGCAGCGTGCGGCCCGAGAAGTGAAACAGATGCAGCTCGCGCTCGTCGGGCTCGTAGAGCGGAGGGGCGTGACGGCGCGCGAGGACGTAGGCGGCACGGAAAATGTGGTCCTCCAGGTTCGGCGTGGCGAGGACGAGCCATCCTCCGGGCTTCAGCACGCGATGAATCTCCTGGAGGATCCGGCGTGGGTCCGCTGCGTGCTCGATCACGTGCCAGCAGGTCACCACATCGAAGGCGCCTGCCGGGAACCCGGCCTCCCAGACCTCGCCCTCGACCACCGGGAACCGGGCGGCCCCCGCCGCCTTCGCGGCATACGGGGAAATCTCCGTCCCGCTCACCTCCCACCCGCGCTCGCGCGCCACGTGCAGAAACGCCCCTCTCCCGCAGCCGATGTCGAGGAGCCGGCCCGGCGGCGAGCGGAGCGCCTCGACGCGCTCGATCCGCCGCCCCCAGATCAGCGCCCGGCGGCGCGCCTGCTCCTCCCATGGCCGGTAGTAACCCGCGTCATAAGCCTGCTCGATCGACGGCCGCTCGGGTTGGGGCGTGACAAACACGAGGCCGCACGCGCAGCGGACCACGCGCGTCGTCCCCACTTCCTCGAGGGTCCTCCAGCGTGTGCCGCCGCAGAGGTTACACGCCGCCACGGTCCGCTCCCACGACTTCCCGGTAGAGGGCTTCGACGCTCTTCACGTGACGCAGGAGGCTGAACTCGCTCTCCGCCCGCCGGCGCCCGGCGGCCCCCAGGCCTCTCGCTCGCGCGGGATCCTCCAGGAGGGCCAGCACCGCTTCGGCGAGCGCCTTGGGCTGGCCGGGCGGCACGAGCAGACCCGTCTCGCCGTGGAGGACGATCTCGGGCACCCCCCCTGAGTCGGTCGCCACGACGGCCTTCGCCATGGCCATCGCTTCGATCAGGACCCGGCCGAAATGCTCTCCGAGCGACGGCAGGACGAAGAGATCGCACAACGCGAGAATGTCGGGAATGTCCTCGCGCCAGCCGGCAAAGTGAACCTGTGCCTCCATGCCCAGGCCTCGACACTGCTCTTCCAGTTCTTGCTTCAGCTCCCCGTCCCCCACCAGGAGCCAGTGGACCCCCGGCATGACCTGCTCGACGAGCCGCGCAGCCTCCACCAGATGGGCATATCCCTTGTACGAAACGAACCGCCCGACGCTCCCGACGAGGGGCGCGGCGGCCGGCAGACGCAACGACCGGCGGAGCCCCGGAGCCGGCTCTCGCGGGCTGAAGCGGGCCAGGTCCACGCCGTTCGGGATGCAACGAACCTTGCCCGGCGGCACCCACGCAAATCGGCGGGCCACCGCCCTCGAATTGACGATCACCGCCCGCGCCAGCCTCGCCAGCAGCCGGTCGAGGAGCTGGTCGGAGTCGGCGACGCGGACGTGCCACACCACCGGCCGGCCGGCAAGCCGCCCCGCCAGGCCGGCATACACCATGGCCCGGGATCCGTTGGCATAGAGAAGGGCAACATCCAGCTCTCTGACCAGGCGCCTCAGCGTCGCCACGCTTCCGAGCATCCGCGGCCCCGGCCGGCGAAGGCTCGGCAGCGGGACGATCTGCGTGGAGAGCCCGAGGGCGCGGGCGCCGGCCGCCACGGCCCCATCGGATGGGACCACCACGACGGCGGCCCAGCGAGAGCGGTCCAGGTCCGTCAGGAGCGAGAGCAGGCTTACCTCCCCCCCGCCCACGATCTCGCCGTGATTCGACAGCACGAGCACCGTCCGCGGAGCCGTCATCGGGATTTCCACGCCACCAGGGCCTTCCAGCGGCCCACTTCGGTTCCCAGATCCATGGTCACCCTGACGATCGGGACGACCCACCAGGCCCGCCGATGGGAGGGATAGGCGCGGGCGAACCTGGAGC
>JACQWA010000015.1 GCA_016209425.1 Candidatus Rokuibacteriota bacterium | reverse complement strand
CTCCAGGCCCTCATCGCGCGCCGGCGGCTGGCGAACCTCGTCGCCTGTCGCCTCGCGCGGCGGGCTGAGCTCCTCGGGCCGCTGATGGGCGTGCTCGGCGACTTCGTCCCCCCGGGCCAGCTCCTGACCTCCGCCTACCTCAGCCGCCTCCTCCTGTAGGAGGTCCCAGCGCCGGCAGCAGGGTATGGACGCTCAGGGCTACTCTGTTCTGAGTCGTAACAATTTTTGGAGCAACTTTTCAATTTTTGTCAGGTCCTCGAGCTACAAACCGTGTTTCGTTGGGCACGTGCCGTTCTCGTGGCGTGAATTACGCCCCTTTCGAACGCTTCGGGCTAGAACGAAAATTGGCACAGTCATTGCTTTCACGCCTGTGGATATCCCGGCTTTGGCGTGGGGTGGAGGACCTCGAACACAGTGGTTGGACCAACGCCGAGTGAGTCCCAGAACTGGTGAAAATGGGACAGATCCGATATGCGGCACTTTGGCTGGTTTCTTGGTCGCTTCTCGCCATCAGTGGGGTTTTGATGGGTTGCATTTACTTCTACAACATCGTGCCGCGGGGGGTCTGCCACCGGTTTCTGCCACTCGTCCTGAAGGTCGCGGAATCCACGGTCCAATTTTTCGAGCGGTAGCGCTGGCAGATGTCTCCGCGGAGTCAGTCCGCCACGGGAGCTCAGACGCCGTGATGCAGGCGGCGAGCAGTGGTTGAGAGCACCGGAGCCGGTGGATCTCCCGACGGAGGAGGGTCCTGAGGTCGAAGAGATCATCCGGGGTGGCGTTGGCCACGGCGCGCTTGAGCTGGGTCCAGACGAACTCGTCGGGGTTGAGCTCAGGGGCGTAGCCGGGAAAGCGCTCCACATGGAGCCGCGGATGGCGGTCCAGGGAGCGCTCGACCAACTGCTCTTGTAGGGGCGGCTGTCGTCCGGACTGCGGATGGTGGTTGGGTGAAACCGGACATAAAGGCCAGGTGGCGCCGGCGGAGGCTGACGGTGAGGGCCGAGATGGCCGAGAGCCGGTCGTGGGCATAGCGGTGCCGCAGGATCGGCGTCTGGCCCCGGGGGGCCCAGGTCTTCCGGACGTGGGGGATGAACAGAAAGCCGCTCTCATCGAGGAAGGCGAGATGAGCGCCAAGGCGGCGGAGTTTTTTTTACCGCGGGCCAGCGGACCCGCTTCCAGCGCTCGATGGCGGCCTCGTCCCGCTCCTGGGCCCGGCGTTCGGGCTTCTGGTAGCTACAGCCCAACCCCACGAGCAGGCGCCAGACATGGTTGGGGTGATACCGCACCCCAAAGTGGCGCCGGATTACCTCCGCGACGCGCCGGGTGGTCCAGAGGTCCGTGCGGTACCCCAGGCCAAGGGCCTTTTGGCCAGCAGCGCCACCAGCCTCCGCTTCTGGTGGGGGGACAACTTGGGCGGTCGGCCTGGGGCGGGCTTGGCGGCCAGGCCCTCCACTCCCTGCTGCTGAAAGGCCTGTCGCCAACGGAACACCGAACTCACCGACGCGCCGACGAGGCGCGCCACCGTCGGCAGGTTCTTCCCCAGATCGAGGAGCCAGATGGCACGCCGACGCCGCTGCTCCAGCTGCTTGGGCGCTCCAGAGGGTCTCATGCCCTCCATGATACGTCGCCACGGCGAAGATCATTCCATTATTGGCACTCCAGGAAATCGTGTGGGTGAGGCCGTCCGCCGGGGCTTCCCGCTCGCTCAACGGGCTCGCCCAGGTGGCCGTAGCTGGCTCGGGTGTCAACGGTAATTCAAAATTCCCCAGTTCCGGTAATGGAAATCTCCCCACCCCTGGGTTCACTCCGTGGCCTCGGCGGGCCGCACGAGGCCGGCCTTGAGCTTCTCCTTGAGCCGGTAGGACTGGCCCCGGATGTTGAGGGTGATCGCGTGATGGAGCACCCGGTCCAGGATGGCCGTGGCGATGACCCGGTCGCCGAAGACCTCCCCCCAGCTCCCAAAGCTCTGGTTGCTGGTCAGGATCATGGGCCCCCGCTCGTAGCGCCGGCTGATGAGCTGGAAGAAGAGGTTGGCCCCGGCCCGGTCGATCGGCAGATAGCCGATCTCGTCGATGATCAGCAGCCGGGGCATGGTGTAGACCTTGAGCTTCTCCTCGAACCGACCCTCGGCCAGGGCCCGGGTGAGGGCTTGGATCAAGGCTGCCGCGGTGGTAAACAGCACCCGGTAGCCCTGCTCGATGGCCTTGAGCCCCAGGCCGACGGCCAGGTGGGTCTTCCCCACCCCCGGGGGGCCGAGGATCACCACGTTCTCGCCGTGCTCGATGAAGTGGCAGCTGGCCAGGGTCTGGAGCTGCTTCTTGTCGAGCGAGGGTTGATAGCTGAAGTCGAAAGCCTCCAGGCCCTTCACGAAGGGGAAGCGCGCCAGGTGGGTGCGCATGGTGATGTGCTTGGCGGTCTTGGCCTGGACCTCCTCGGTGAGGACCTGGTCGAGGAAGTCGGCGTAGGTGAACTCCTTGGCCGTGGCCTCCTGGAGGAGGGCCTCGAGGCGCTCGCGGCTTTTGAAGAGCCGCAGGCGCTGGAGGGGGGTCTGGAGCCGCTCGAGCTGGCCGGCACTCATGGCGCCACCTCCGCGAGGGCCTCGTAGATGGCGAGGTCCCGAATCTCCACGTCCGGCGGCGCCCCGAGCGAGCCAGGGCTGGCCCCAGGCGTCGACCTCAGGCGCCGGGCCGTCCGGGCGATCGGGCCGGGCCCATGCTCGGGAAGGATTCGTACGTGATACTTGCCGGAGAGCTCCGGATGCTCGGCCACCAGGCTTCCCCGATGAAAGAGCTGAATCCGGCCATCCCGGCGCAGGATCTCCACCGGCTGGCCGATGAGCGGGAAGGGCACGGAGTAGCGGTTGGTCTCGAAGCTCACGAGGTAGTCGTCGGCCACGATCCGGGTCTGGCGGGCCTCCAGCCGGAAGCTCGGCTGGCTGGCCGTCGGGAGGAGGTGCCGGCGCTCCTCCGCGAAGCGCGCGATCGGCCGCTCGTGGGTGGTCCCGTGGATCCGGACATGGGCGATCTCGACCATCCACTGGAGGAGCTGCTCGCCGAGGTCCATGTCGTCGATGAACGCCCGGCCGAGCAGGAAGTTGCCCTCGAAGCACTTGACGCCCGACTCCACCTTGCCCTTGGTCTGGGCCCGGTAGGCCTGGCAGAGCCGGGGCTCAAAGCCCCAGTACTCGGCGAAGGCCTTGAAGGTGGGGTTCCAGCCGATGCGCCCCTCGCTGGGCTGGCAGACGGTGCGCGGCCGGTCGTAGAGGTGCTCCCGGGTGTGGCCGCCGAAGTACTCGAAGGCCCGCCCATGGGCATCGAGGAACTGGGGCAGGGTTTCGTTGAGACACGGCAGGTAGAAGCTCCGGCGGCTGTAGCCCAGCGTGAGGACGAAGATGTGGCGCACTTCCCGGCCTCGGCGGAAGGGGATCCGGGCCTGGCCCCAGTCGATCTGGCTCTGGTGCCCCGGCGGGGTCTCGAAGCGTACGAGCGTGCGCTCGGCGCTCAGCCGTGCCGCCCGGAGCGGGCGGACGAAGAGCTTCACGGTCTCGTAGCTGCCCGTGTAGCCGCGCTGGCGGAGTTCCTGGAAGAGGATCTGGGCCGAGTAGTTCACCTGCGGGGCCCGTGCCCGCAGGGACTCGGCGTAGGGGGCCAGCAGGGTCTCGCCGGGCGTGCCGCTCGGCATACGTCCGCTTGACCAGGCCTGGAACTCCGTCCGCGGAAACAGCTTGAGAAGCTGGCTGAACATGCTGCAGAATCGATTCACGGGTGAGCCTCCTTTCGCTGGGGGTGTCGAAGCCTTCTCCGCCTCAACACCACCATAGCGCAGGGGGCTCATCCGTTCGCAACTCTAATTTGGACAAGAGTGCGAATCTCAATAATATTATCATTACCACCGGCCCAGCGGCTGTGCTACCATTTGTTACTATGGGGATGGGAAAATACTGTACGTCGCGACGGTAGTTCGCGTGAGTAAGAAGAGGTAGTTTTTCAGGCGGGATCGATTACGCGCGTATCTCGAGGACGGCGACGTGACAAGCATTTATGCCTTGGTGCAGGGGTATTTGATAGAGGCGTGGCCTTTTGCTTGTATGCATGCGCTGTTGATTGTCGCGTGTGGATTTTTGTGGGCCGCTGAGTTTAGAAGGTTGCAGGCGGAGAGATTCGGCTTCGAAGAGGTCAAGAGCGGGGATATCCCGGATCATCTATCAACGGAGATCGGGAGACTTACGGCTCTGGCGTTTTCGCTTGTGGAAAAGAATCGGCTATTGGACGCTGCTACGATCAGGGACAGGCTCACCCATGCGATCATGCCATCGGACGGAGCGTTCCGCGTATGCTTAAATGGGTTCATAGTCGTGGGGTTGCTCGGAACCCTGTACAACCTGTGGTATCTAGGCCCTGATTTCTGGATCAGTCTCGTACAACGTTCCGAGGTTGCAGGCGACCTTCCAATTAATGTGGCCTTTTTGGCGAGCATCTTCGGTTTGGTGTGGGCTTTGCTATTTGGGCTCGTAGACTCGTTCGTTGTCCAGCCGCGCAGGGATGCCTTTGTCAGGAAGGCAACAGATTGGCTTGTCGCTAATACTAGTTCACGTCTTTTTCCTCCTGCGGAGGCAGTGCTCGCTCAGTCGTTAACGGAGTTCAAGCAAGTGGCCACGGCTGCGCTCCGCGATAGCACGGCGCTGACGAAGCGGCTGGCTGAGCACACTGAGGGACTCGCCGATCGGCTCACTACGCATCCCTTAACGATTACGGCTGAGTGGACGAGCGGGGTCAAAGAGGGCGTAGAACAGATCAGGTCTTCGGCTGAGACCCTCGGGCAGGCCGCAGAAAAACTGGGCGAAGCGACGTTGTCGGTGAGCGCTGCCGCTGATGTGATTGTGGGGAAGATCGGATCTCTCAAGGATCTGAGCGAGGTTCTCGGAGAGATTCGAGACCAAGGGCAAAAGCTTTTCGCCCGGATAGAATCCGAATTACAGAGATCGAGCGAGACGTGGCGCCTGTCTCAACAGGCGGCTATGTTGGAACGCCAGGCGCATCTCGCGGAGGCCCGCCTTACCGACTTGATGGACAAATGGCATACTGGTGCCGCTGAAGTCCTCCAGAGGTTCGCCGTCGAATTACAACGCGCGGCGGAGCGGTTCGACTTCGATCGGTCGCAAGCGGAAAGACTTATCGCGACGGCAGAACAGTCGCTGGCAAGAAGTGTAAGTGAGCTTCGGAGTTCCCTCGGCCCGCTGGAACAGCAGAGGGCCCAGCTTTCGGCAGTTCTCAGCGGGGTGTGCGAGGAACTTCGGAATATGTCGCAAGGCACGAGGATTGTGCGTGGTCAGCCGTTCGGCAGTGCTATCCAGGACGATAATCTGGCTGAGGTGCTGAGAGGTCTTAGCGCGAAATTGGACCGATTTGATGAGTTGGTCCAGGGCGTAGAGCGTCTGATCGTAGCAGTCCAGGACCGGCGTAGATCAGGGGAGACGCCGACCGCGCAAGCTGTCGGCCCCTCCCCTCGCGGGGCGCGCAGGTCGCTTTTGAGGCGCCTGTTGGGCTAGCGGTGTAGGGAGGTCGGAATGCAGGGAGACCGCGCAGGGCTTAATATCTGGATCGGGTTCGCGGATTTGTTTGTAGGCTTGATGCTCTTTGTGGTTGGTGGACTCATCATTACACTGCAGCAGTTTGGACGGTCGGCCGAAGACGTGCGCTTTAGCATGGAGCTTGTCCGGACGCTGAACATGGCTACCGAGATCACTAGATCGATCCAGGATGAGCTTGAAAAACGATTGTCTAAGGACGTCCCGGCGCCGGTGTACGGCGAAACGGAAATCATCATTCCGTCGGCAGCACTATTTCGGTCTTTCGGCTACGACGATTTTCTATATAGCGCTGATAGGCAGGAGCTCCTCGTCGCCATCGGCGAGACACTGCGTGAGGTCCTCGGGAGGGCTCGCGAGCGCCGGCGCTTCTTAAGGATTGTTATAGAGGGCCATACCGATAGCGACCCGATCAAGTCAGAAGCCGTTACGCCAGCGATCCCGAGCAACTGGGAGTTGGCCGCGCGTCGTGCAACTGGCGTGCTGCGTTTCTTGGAGTCACTAGGCGTAGATGCCAAAGACTATAAATTGATCGCAACAGGGCTGGCTGATACTGTTCCGGTCGCGGATAATGAGTCCGAGGAAGGAAAAGCCAGGAATAGGAGGATCGTCATCCGCGTCGAGCCGGACATCGGGGCAATTCGTGCGTACGTTAGTGGTAGGCAGCAAGAATGAGGAATAATATTATCCTAAATCCGGCGGCGAGACCGACATCGGAGGCGTATGAGACCGCAGCTGATGCATGTTTGGGGCATCTTGACGGTATGGAATGAATGCTACCTAATAGGTAGGGTCCACGCAGGCTGGCAATCGACTTTGGCGCGCGCGGTTTCACACACTTCGGTGGTGTGTACCTGCTGCATCGCTTCCTCACCAGAGTCGGCTTCAAGGCAGCGGTCGCCAAAGAGGTCGCCTTCGCTCAGCGAAACAACCGCTACACCGTGGGCGAGTTGCTGCTCGCGATCCTCTACCCCATGATCCTGGGCCTCGAGCGCATCGAGACGACCGCGCTCTTGCAAACCAACGGGGTCTTTCGCTACCTCAGTGGCTTGCCCACGTACCCCGATCCCAGCACGCTGCGGCAGTTCCTGCTGCGCATGGCGCCCGAAGCGCTGCCGAAGCTGCACCGGCTCCACGATCGCTTCCTGGTCAAGATGACTGTGAAACCCCAGCCCCCCTCGCGCGTGATCTTCGACCTGGACTCCACCGTCCTGGTGGTCTATGGCAAACAGGAGGAAGCGCGGGTCGGCTACACCCTCATCAAGCGTGGCCGCTCGTCGTACCATCCGCTGCTGTGTTTCGAAGGCCAGACGAAGGACTTCTGGCACGGCGAATTGCGGCCTGGCGACGCGCATACGGCGAGCGGCGCCCTGGACCTCCTCCAGGCCTGCTTTGCCAAGATCCCGGCGGGGGTCCGCAGCGTGATCATCCGCGCCGACAAAGGCTTTTACGACCACAAGGTGGTCGGCTGGCTGGAGGACCGGCAGGCCTCCTTCGTGATCGTGGCCCGGCTCACCCGGCCCCTCAAAGGCGAGCTGGGCCACCTGCGGTACACCGAGGTCAGCCACGGCGTGGAGGCCGCCGAGTTGTACTATCAGCCCACGCGCGCTGGCCGCACCCCTTCCGCTTCGTGGTCATTCGCCGGCCCCAACCGGAGGAGCCCAGCGAGCAGCTCACGCTCTTCAAGCTCGGGAAGTACCACTACCAGGTGCTGGTCACCAACCTCACGTTGCAACCCCTGAACCTGTGGCGCTTCTACAACGGCCGGGCTGGCGTCGAACGGATCATCCGGGAACTCAAGGGCGATTACCCCTTGGGCAAGATTCCCACCCGGCACTTCTTCGCCAACGAGGCCTACTTCCATCTGCTGCTGTGCGCATACAACTTGGTGAACTGGTTCAAGCGCCTCTGCCTGCCCCCGGACTTCCAGACCGCGACCCTGCAGACCTTGCGGAACCGCATTCTCTTGATGCCCGCACAACTGCTCCGCCGGGGGAACCGGCCGCGCCTGGCCATGCCCACCAGTGGACCTCGGGAGGCAGCCTGGAAGTACGCCCTGCATGGAATCGAAAGGCTCAAGCCGTGAAACCATCCGTTTTCACGCCGGATTTAGGATTATAATAAGCTGGCGATGATGAAGGTGATCGGGGAGTGGGCGTTCGTGGTAGTGCTCTTCGTCCTAAGCTCGGCTCTCTTTTTTTGCTCCGCGGCCGCGGGGATCCTCCAACCGGATCTCTGCGCCCGGCTTGCGGCTTACGTGATGGCGGCGGCCAAGGCTGTCATGCGCTTCCTTGGAGGGGCGGGCTGACTCTGCCGCGGGTTTGGTCTTGGCAGCGATCCCGCACGCGGGCCCGGGGGCTCTCGAGCTGTACCGGAGACCTGGCGCCATGTCCCGGAAGGGGCAGGTTTCCCCCTGCCGGCAGTCAAATTTTCACTGCTGTCCCAATTACGCAAAGGGCACCTCGTCGCGGCGCACGGGGCTGCGCTCCGGCACCCGGCGCCGCTCGACCACCTCGTAGAGGGCGTTGGCCTTGAGCCGGGTGACGAAGAAGACCTCGTCGGTCGTCAGCCGGCCGAACCAGGCGGAGTCCACATAGCCGCGGTCAATGACGGCGATGGTGCCGGGCTCAAAGCGCAGGGTCCGGGCGACCCGCACGTCGTGCCGCCGCCCCTCGGTGATGACGACCACGCTGGGGAGATAGCCGTCGTGGTCCAGCAGGAGATGGAGCTTGACCGCCCCCTTGGAGCGCCGGAACTTGGCCCAGTCAAAGAGCGTGGCGCACAGATCGATCACGGTGGAGTCCAGGCTGACCAGCTTGTTCTTGAAGCGGAATTTGCGCCGGCCTTGGGCCAGGGGCTGGCAGCGGGCCAGCAGCTCCTGGAACACGGCCCGGTAGAGTTGCCACGGCCGATGCGCATTGGCG
>JACQWA010000185.1 GCA_016209425.1 Candidatus Rokuibacteriota bacterium | reverse complement strand
TACGCCATCCAGGGCCTGGCGGTGGCCATGAGTGACGTTCAACTGCTGGACTATCTCGGTCTTTAGTTCGCCCGCGACCGGTCAGCCTGGCCCTGCACGGGGCCGATCCGTAGGTGCCACCATTTCAGCGTGGGCGTGACTGCGAAGGTGCTGGTGGAGCCTCCGGCACTGCTCCGCCAACGCGGGGAGCCTCTCGGCATTGCCGCATACCAAGAGGACTTTGTTCACCTCCTCCCTGAGATCGTTGTTGCGGGCGATCAGCTCGGTGCTCGTCGTGGGAAGCTGGGTCTCGGGCCGGGACGCTGACCTCAGCTCCGTTGCCAGCGCCACCAGATCCTCCCCCGCGTCCGGCGGGAGCCGGTTCAGCTGCTCGGCAAGCTCGGCGAAGATCGTCTCCAGCTCGGCGTTCTCGCGCTGGAGACGCAGCACACCGACCTCCCACTCCCTGACCATGATCGACAACAGGTCGAGGATGACGCGTACGTGGCTTCTGGCCACCTCGGATTGAAGCTCGGGCATGATGACGGCGCGCAGCGTCTCGCTGATCCCGCTGGCGATCTCGGCCACGTTCGGTCTCATTGCCGCCCGGCGTTCGGGGCGCTCGGCCCAGGCAAAGGCCCGGCATGAGCTCCTGTCCGGCAGTCCGATATCTCAGTGCTGATCATCCCTGACGCAGCCTGGGATCCAGGGTATCGCGGAGCGCGTCACCGAAGAGATTGAACGCAAGGACGGTGACGCTGATGGCGATGCCGGGGAAGAGCGCGAGCCATGGCCCCATCTCTAGGTTTCGGCGTCCCTCCCTGCTGAGCATACCCCCCCACGAGGGAATGTCGGGTGGCGTGCCCATTCCTAGAAAGCTCATTGCCGCTTCGATGATGATCGCGTGGCCAAGGAAGACGGAGCTGACGACGATGATAGGAGCCACGATGTTCGGCAGGATGTGTCGCAACAGGATCCTCGGGTGTCCCGCTCCGAGGGCGCGGGCGGCCTCCACGTACGCGTTCTCCTTCACCGAAAGGACCATCCCTCGGACCACCCGGGCCGCTTGCGAGAAGACCAGAATGCCGATAACCAGGATGACGTTGTGCAAACTGGGGCTCAGGAAAGCCACGAGGGCCAGTGCCAGGACGACGGGGGGGAAGGCCATGAGCGTGTCCACGACGCGCTGCAGCACCAGATCCAACTTCCCGCTCCAGTAGCCACTCGTCAGCCCCACCACCACCGCCATCGCGGTCCCGATCGCCACGGAAAGGAAACCGACCAGCAGCGAGACCCTGGAACCGTAGATCACTCGGCTGAGGACATCTCTGCCCAGCGAGTCGGTGCCCATCAGGAATTCCCGGCCGGGCGGAAGAAGCCGTTTCCCTTTGAGGAACTCATTGGGGTGATGGGGAGCGAGCCAGGGCGCCAGCACGGCCACGACAATGAGGACGACCAATACGGTGGCGGACACCCCTCCCACCGGGCTGCGGCGGGTGAAGCCCCAGACGCCCTCCGCCAGCTGCCGCACACGCGGGGGATTCGTCACGATGCTGGAGGCGACTGTCCCCGCCGGCATGGCTCTAGCGATAGCGAATCCGTGGGTCGAACCAGGCATACGTCAGATCGACCACCAGGTTCATTAGCACGACGACGGCAGCAAAGAACATCACGGTCCCCTGAATAGTCGTGTAGTCCCGCTGGACCACCGCGTCCAGGGTGAGTCGCCCCAGGCCGGGCAAGGCGAATACCGTCTCCACGATGACGGTGCCACCGAGCAGCACTCCGAACTGCTGACCCAGGATGGTGATGACGGGGATAAATGCATTCTTCAGGGCATGCCGGAAGACGACAGCCCGCTGCCGAAGCCCTTTGGCCCGCGCAGTGCGTATGTAGTCTTGCCGGAGCACCTCCAGCATGCCGGAACGAGTCATGCGTATTGCCACGGCTGAAAGACGGAACTGCAGGATAGCCGCTGGTACCAGGAACTTCTCAAGATTCTTCACGGGGTCTACCCAGATGTAGACGGTTTCGAGAGGCGGATTCCAGTGGAGCCAGATGGCGCCGAAGGTGACGACCATGGTGGCAGTCCAGAAGTCCGGCAGAGAGAGGCCCAGCACGGCCAGTATTCGGCCTCCGTGGTCGCCGACTGTTTCCTGATGGACCGCGGAATACACGCCGACCGGGATGGCGATGACAAGAGCCATGAGCACGGCCATCACAGCTACTTGCAGGGTAAAGGGGAGCCGCCGCATCATCATGTCTCGAACCGGCTCCCCGGTGAACAGGGATTTGCCTAGGTCTCCACGCATCAGTTGACTCACCCAGGCAGCATATTGCGTGACGAATGGTCGGTCCAGCCCCAGCTCCTTCCTCAGACGCTCGACCTCGTCGGATGAGAGAGGGCGGTGTTCCTGCAACATTTGCAGAATCACGTCCCCCGGCAGCAGCCGGATCAGGGAGAAGGTGACGAGCGAGACGAGCATCAGGACGACGCCCGCCAGTAGGACACGTTTCAGGGCGTACTGCTGCACAGGAGGAGCCCCCCCGACAGGGCTCGACGACGCCTGGTGCACCGCATCGTTGATCTAGGTCCCGCCAAGGAGTGCTAGGAGCTCGGAGGGGGGCTCCGCCCCCCTGCCGATTCCTCCCCCCGGGGTTGCGCGGGCCAAGCCCGCGCTCGAACCGAGGTTAGTCCGACAGGCTCCAGGACGAGGGTTGGTGCCGGGGCGGGCAGGCTCACACAGACGGGCGCAGTTCGCCCGCGCTACCTCACGCGCTCCTGGACATCGCGCCCCTCAACGCCTATCGCGGCCGATCGGTAGCACGGGGAGCATCCGCGCTCAGCCAGACGTTCTTCAGGTTGTACTCTCCATAACCCATGATCCAGCTATAGGGGGCACACGAGAGGTTCTTGACATAGGGATGGTGGATCATGTAGTGCATCTGCACGACAGCAGTGACCCGGTACACCTGGTCCGCGAGGTGGGCTACCACCTTCGCGTTGGCGCGCTCGAACTCTTCCTGGCTCTTCGCATTCCGTGCCGCATCGAGCAAGGCGTCCAGGTTCGGGTCGCGCACCGGGTCGGGGTTCAAAGCCACTGCTGATTTGGAATGGTGAGCATAGTAGACCCACACGTCCCAGTTCGGTGGCCCGGACGGCGTGGTGAAGAGCAGGATACCATCCCATTTCCCGCTCATACGTTGTTCGAGGAAGGCGCCCGCCTCCAGACCCCGTACATCCACGGTAATGCCGATGTCCTTGAGGAAGGTGGCGAACATCAGCGCACCCTCCTCGTACGGATACCTCCTCTCGCCCCGATTGTAGGTCAGGGTGGTCTTGAAGCCCTGGGGATAACCCGCCTCCTTGAGGAGTTCCCTGGCACGCTTCGAGTTGTACTCGTACCACGGTCCGAGCATCGAGTAGTTGCGGGGCCAGCTCATCTTCCCCAGATAGGGCCAGGGTATGGGGGGCCACCAGTCGCCATCGCCTCCGTACAGCGACTCCACCATGTGAGCCCGGTCAATGGCCATCGACATGGCTCGCCGGACTCTCACATCGTTGAAGGGGGCCTTCTCCAGTTTGAGGTGCATGGAGATGTTGCCCCATCCGAAGGACGGGATGCGGTACACGTAGACGTCAGGCGTGGTCTTGAGGATCCCCTGGACCTGGTCAAGCCTGTCGGCCGGCAGGAAGTCGACCTGTTTGGTGCGAAAGGCCGCCACCTCGGTGGCATAGTCCGGGAGAATGACGCCCTTGATGCCGTCCACATAGGGAAGCTGGCGACCATCCTTGTCTTTCTCCCAGTAGTTCGGGTTCCGCTCGAACAGGTATGACTCTCCCGGGCGGTTGTATTTCAGCACGAAGGGGCCCGTGCCCACGAAGTTGGCATTGAGACCCCCTTCAGCCTTGTATGCCTCGGGCGGGAAGACGGGGACGGGCAATCCGTCGGCCAGGAGGGCGGGGAATGCCGGGAGCGGCCGCTTGAGGTTGAACTTCACCGTGTAGGGGTCCAGCACCTCGACGGAGGCGATGTCCGTTACTTTGTGCTGGTAGGTGCCCTTCTCCATGTGGCGCTCGAAGCTGAACTTCACATCCTCCGCCACGAGTTCCCGCCCCTTGACGGGAGGCACGTTGGCGTACCGGACTCCCTTCCGGAGGTAAAACGTCGCCGCCCTTCCATCAGGGGCGACTTCCCAGCGCTCGGCCAGGACAGGACGGAGACGCGGCTGGAACTGAATCTCGGGGTAGTACCAGTTGATCTCCTGCTCCACCAAGGGGTTCCATACCTGCAGGTGCATCCAGTAGGCTCGCCCCACGAAGGGGTCCAGGTTGGGCACCGGCGACCGCCCGTACACTAGGACTCCCCCGTGACGGGGCGGCCACGGCGGTTTGGGAGGGGGCAGTGGGAACCGCTTTTCGAGCTCTTTAGCGAAGCTGGGTCCTTGAGCCCACGCGTATGGCGCCGGCGTGGGTGTGACTGCCAGCACGAGAAGAGCGACCAGCAAGAAGACCGGAGCGGCAAGGCGGGGCGTTCTCGCTAAGAGCATGGAGTCTCCTCCTCGAGGAAGGATGCGAGCGTGGCGCGCGCCGTTGGGCCACTGATGAACCGTCCACAGTATTGTCCCAATAAGGAGCCGAGTCAAGCTGGGGTGAACCCGGCGTCCGTGAGATCAGGCTTCCACCGGCTCGATCCTCACCGCCCGCCCCGTCCGAGCCGACTCGCCATAGGCGACCATCACCTGCACCGCGCGCAGGCCGTCCACCCCTGAGGCGTCAGGCTCCTCTTCGTGCTGTACCACCCGCTCGAAAGCTTCTACCATGCGCCGGTACATCCCCACGTCATCCGGTGGCTGATAGGTCTGGCTGGTGGTGAGAATCCGGCTGGTCACTTCCAGAATGCCCTGGAGCGTCATGGACAAGGTGTCCAGCACACTCAGGCGCCCCTGCGACCCGTAGAGGTGGCAGTCGTTGCGTGGATCCGGAATGCGCCGTGAGCAGAACGCGCTACCCAGCGTGCCGCCTTGAAAACGGAGGGCCATGACGCCCAGGTATTCCAGGGGGCGCTCTGAGCCATGCGCATCCGTGACCGCCGCTACCTCGATCACCTCCTCGCGGAGGAGGAACCGTAGCAGATCCACGCAGTGCACGCCGTAGGCCGCCATGGCCCCCGCGCCTGCCATCTCGGGGTGGTCCCACCATTCCTCGCGGCCGGTGCGGGGTCCCGGGAACACCACCCCCCGCTGCCCTACGCCCCACATGGCCGTGGCCAAGGCCACGGTGCCCAAGGCCCCCCCCTGCACAATGCGCCGGGCCTCTTGGTGCCCCGGGTGGTGGCGCAGATGGAAGGCCACTCCCAGGCGCACCCCGTGGCGGCGACACGCCTGCACCATCTTCACCGCGTCCTCCACCGTCAATGCCATAGGCTTCTCGCAGAGGACATGCTTCTCCGCCGTGGCCGCCATCTCTGCGTAGGGAGCATGTAGATGGTTAGGTGAGGCGATGTAGACCACGTCCACCCTCGAGTCGCGTAGCAGATCATCGAGGGAGTCGTAGGCCACCCTGGCACCGTGCCTCCGGGCGAATTCCTCGGCGCGTGCGCGGTCACGACTGTACACCGCCACCAGATCGGCGTCCTGGGCCTGACGGATGGCGGGGGCCATCCTCCGATCAGCGTGCCTGCCAACGCTAACGATCGCCCATCCAAGTGTCATGGCGGACGTCCTGTGTCAGCGCGCCTTTCTTTCCTCAGCATGAGCACGATAACTGAGGCGAAAGCGCAGCCTCGCGGTCACGAACGCTGAGGGACTGGGCCTTTGTGCCCTCCCACCGTCACCGCAGCGCGTATTTGAGCACCTTGCCTTGCGGGTTCTTGGGCAGCTCGTCGCGGAACTCCACGATGCGCGGGTACTTGTACTTCGCCATCCGCTCACGGCAGAAATCGGTGAGGAGCTGCGCGGTGACGGATTCCTTGAACTCTGACTTCAGCACCACCACCGCTTTGACCGTCTCACCCCGGTAGGAATCCGGGACGCCGACCACGGCGACCTCGAGGACGGCGGGGTGCTGGAGCAGGGTATCCTCCACCTCCCGCGGCCAGACCTTGAACCCGGAGACATTGATCATGTCTTTCTTCCGCTCGATCCAGTAGACCCATCCGGCCTCGTCCCGGGTGGCGAGATCCCCGGTGTAGAGCCAGCCGTCGCGCACGGCGTTGGCGGTTTCCTCGGGCTTGCGCCAGTACCCTTTGAACACGTTGGGGCCCTTCACGGTCAGCTCGCCGACTTCGCCTGCCGGAACGGGGCTCCCGGTATCGTCCACGATCATCACCTCGGTCCCCGGAATGGGGCGCCCCACGGAGAGGGCGCCGGTGCGAGCATCCACCGGCGCGCGCTCGCCGAGCGGCGTCCACGTGCCGGGGGACGTGGTCTCGGTCATCCCCCACACGTTGTGAATATAGGCCCCGGTGGCCTCCTCCCAGCGCGCCACGACGGCCGGGGAGACCGGGGCGCCGCCGCTGAAGATCTTCCGGAGTGAGGCGACCTTTTGGCGGCCGAAGGCGGCGGATTCGAGCATCGCGATGAATGCGGTGATGGAGCCGACCGTGAAGGTCGCCCGGCGGCTGTGGATCTGCCGGATCGCCTCGGCGGCCTGGAAGCGGTGGAGCAGCACCATGGGCGCGCCCACAAAGCAGGCCGCGGCGATGTGGCCGATGGTTCCCGTGATGTGGAACAGGGGGGCCGTGGCCAGGATCGAGTCCTCTCCCGCGAGGCGGCAGAGGTCCCGGTAGGTGCGGGCGTTGAAGAGGATGTTCGCGTGGGTGATCATGGCGCCCTTCGGCGGCCCGGTCGTGCCGGACGTGTAGTGGAGGTACGCGACGTCTCCGGGGGCCGGATCCCGACGCTCGAGCCGCCTCCCGAGGTGGCGGGAGATGACGGCGCGTATGTCGAGAGCCGGATCGGCCGATCCTTTCCGGGGGGCGGCCATGACCTCCGGCAGCGGCCGGGCCGGGTCGAAGTAGGCAGAGGGCGATGTGGTGATGACGAACTGGAGGCCGTGCCGGCGCGCCACCCCCTCCACCCAGGCGGCGTCGGTGTCCTGGCAGACGATCCCCGCGGGCGTCGAGTCGGCGAGGTGGTACTCGAGCTCGCGTTCCTTGAACATGATGTTGAGCGGGACGGCGATCGCGCCCGCCTTCCACCCGGCGTAATGGGCGAGCACCGCGCCGGGCTCGTTCTGGAGGAAGACGGCGATCCGGTCGCCCGATCTCACCCCGAGTTCCTGAAAGCCCCGGGCAAGAGCGTCGGACTCCTGTTCCAGGACTCCGTAGGTGATAGCCGCCTCGAAGTAGTAGAGGGCGATTCTTTCGGCGGCTGCCTCGGCATGGGCGCTCAACAGCTCCACCAGCGAGGCGATCATGGGCGACCTCGGCCCTCAGTGTAGCATTTATTGTGGAAAGCTGTCGCGTGGGGTCGCGACGAAGATGGTTCGCGCCCGTCCCGAAGCCGCCGTCATCGCCGCGAGATGGGCCCCTGATCCTGGAGCCCGATCCCGAATTCTTTCAGCACCGTCCCCTGCCGCAGCTCCCCTTGCACGCCTTTCAGGTCGGCCTGAAGCTGGGGGCTGGCCTTGGCCCTGAACGCCTCGAGCAACGCGTCCATCGCCGCCAGGTCGGCGGCGGTCATCACAGCCTTCTTTCCGGTGAGCATCGCCTGAAGCGTGGGCAGGAAGCGCTCCAGCAGCGCGCGCGAGCGGGCGCGGAGCTCTGGATGGCGGACCATCAGCCACACCCCCTCCGTCCCATGCTTGTAGAAGAGCTGGGTGTAGCGCTGGCCCGCGGGCGTGGCGGCCAGAACCTTGTCCCTGAACGCATAGAGCATCGTGAGCTTGGCCGCCTGTCGAGAGCTCCCTTCCAGCGCCGCTGTCGCCGGGCAGCCCTGGGCCGGGTTCACCCCCTGGCTGTAAGAGCCCGTCGCGCTCAGCCCCTGGCCATCCGAGACCGTCACCTGGATCGTGCAGTCCTGCTGGCTCCCCGTCGTGTTCGCCGGGGCCGTCCAGGTCGGATTCTGCACGCTCGCGCTGCTGAAGCTTCCATTGGACCCGAGCGCCGGACACGCCGCCGTCCAGGCGTAGCTCAGGCTGTGCTTCAGCGAGTCCACCGCCGTCACGCTCAGAGTCGCTGTTGCCCACGAGCCCACGGGATTGGGAGTGCCACTGGGCCCGCTCGTGATCGTCAGCGTGTGCGGGACCGAGCTCACCCCCTGGCTGTACGACCCCGTCTGGCTCAGCCCCTGGCCATCCGAGACCGTCACCTGGATCGTGCAGTCCTGCTGGCTCCCCGTCGTGTTCGCCGGGGCCGTCCAGGTCGGGGCCTGTGCGCTCGCGTTGCTGAAGCTTCCGTTGGAGGGGAGCCCAGGACACGCGGCTGTCCAGGCGTAGCTCAGGCTGTGCCCCCAGGAGTCCACCGCCGTCACGCTCAGGGTCGCCGTCCCCCCCGAGGCCACCGGGTTGGGAGTCCCGCTCGGCCCGCTCGTGATCGTGAGCGTGTGATCCACTCCTGTGCCCGTGACGGCCGACGAGGCGTTGCCCCCGTTAGACGTGAAGGTGACATTCCCAGCAAAGGCCCCTGCGGCAGTGGGACTGAAGCGGACGGTCACCGTCTGACTCTGCCCGGCGGGGAGGCTGTACGAGCCACCCGAGGCAATGCTGAATGGAGCGCTGGTGCTGGCGCTTCCCATGAGGACATCGCCGCCGGCATTCTTCACGGTCAAATCCAGATCTGCCGAGCTCCCCACCGGGACATTGCCGAAGTTTAGGGAGGTGGGGGTGACGGCGATTGCCGGCTGAGGGATCGTCCACAAAAGCGCACTGCTGTCGTTCAGGCTCGGGGTATTAAAGCTGAACTGGGTTCCCCGATCTGAGGCCACCTGAACCCCGACCGTCGCGGATCCCCCACCATCGGGTGCCATACCATCCCACGAGACGCATCCTCCCCCAAAGATAGTGTCCGCATAGTTGAACAGGATATTGCTACTACCTTC